>CABXRS010000012.1 GCA_902514665.1 uncultured Pelagibacteraceae bacterium
AAGCATGCTTATTTTCTCAATGGTATGCATCTAGAAAATTAAATTCAAATAAGATGAGAAATTTTGAAAAAAAATATAAAAAGGAGGTGAAAAACTTATTATTAAAATTAAAATTTAAGAACGATACTTTTGTTCATAGAGATTTTCACATATCGAATTTAATCTATTTTAAAAATAATATTGCTGTGATCGATAGCCAAGATGCACTAATTGGAAACAAAGCTTATGATTTAGCATCACTCGTTGATGATGTTAGATTAAAAACTTCTAATAAATTCAAAAATAAAGTTTTAAATTATTATTTAAAAAAATCTCAAAAAAATAAATCTAAAAAATTTATAAATGATTTTGAAATTTTATCTGTTTTAAGAAACCTTAAAATTATAGGAATTTTTACGCGTTTAGCAGCAAGAGATAACAAAAAACAATATAAGAAAATGATACCTTACGCTTGGCAAATGATCAATTATAGGATGAAAAATAATATAGAATTTAAAAATTTAAAATTTCTATTGAAAAGCAATTTTCCTAATTTTATTAAGTAGTGTATGAAAATAAATACTGCTTTAATTTTGTGTGCTGGCTTTGGTAAACGTCTAAATCCAATTACTTTAAAAAAACCAAAACCACTTCTTGAAATTAAGAACATGACTGTGCTTGAAAAAAGTATAAATTTAATTAAAGAACTAGGTATAAATAAAATTATCATTAATACTTTTTATTTAAAAGAGCATTTTTTAAATTTCATTAAAAATAATAATTTTAACATAGATATTCAAATTGTTGAGGATGGAGAAAATATTTTAGATACTGGGGGTGGTATATTAAATATGATTGACAACTTAAGTGAGGATGATTTTATGGTATTTAATCCTGATACAATTTGGTCAAAAGACTATCGTAATGAAATTTTGAATATGGAAGAATTTTACTATTTAAAAAAATTAGAAAATATTCTTTTATTAGTAAATAAAAAATTGAGCTTTGACAAAAGTTATAAAGGTGATTTTAATCTTATAAATAATCTTATTTCAAAAAAAGATAAAAAGGATTTTATTTATATTGGTTGTCAAATCTTAAACAAAAAAATTTTAGCGAATGAAATCAAGAGAAGATTTTCAATTTTAAATGTATGGAATAAATTAATTTATGAAAAAAAACTATATGGATATGAGAGTAAACAAAAATTTTATCATCTTACAGATTTAAACACTTTTAATAAACTAAAAGATCTTTAGCTCTTTCAGAGTCAAGATATTCAGAATTTAATACCTTATTTTCAGCATTAAATTTCATTAGCAAAGGATTTCCAGTTGGTATCTCTAATTTTGAAATTTCTTTGTTGTCTAAATTGAAAAGATATTTGCAGAGAGCTCTAATAGAATTTCCATGAGCGGAAATTAAAATATTTTTATTTTTAATATTGACTTCAATTTCTTCAGTATAAAATTTGATCACTCTTTCATACGTATCTTTTAAAGACTCAGTATCTGGGATTTTATCAGCAGGTATACTTTTATATGTATTGATATTTATTGGATGATAAGAGCTACTTTTATCTAATGGATCAGGTCTAAGATCCCAGGAACGTCTGAATTGATGAACTTTGTCTTCTCCAAGTTTTTGTTTCATTTCATCTTTATTTAAACCTGTAAGAGATCCATAATGCCTTTCATTAAGTTGCCAGGCTGATTTCACATTTTTATGGTCTTTCAATTCTTCTTGAATAATTTGAAGTGTATTTTTTGCCCTTAATTGAAATGATGAATAGTATAAATCAATATTTATTTGTTTTTCTCTAATTAATTTACCTGCTTTTTTTGCTTGATTTTTTCCATTTTCGTTTAAATCAACATCTACCCATCCAGTAAATCTGTTTTCAAGGTTCCATATACTTTGACCGTGTCTTACAAGTATTAAATAACTCATTTGTTTATCTTTTAGAATAATTTGATAAATAAAACTATACAATTTATGGTTAGTTTTTTTACAAAATATAAAATCATTTTTTATTTATCAAATTTTATTTTAATTTTGGAATATTTATTCCCAGGCAGTTTGATTGGATGCTATTTATATGACGATTGTAAGTTGCAACCCCAAATTACACCTGATTATTTAATTTCTGATTATATAATTTCATCAAATCATTTGTATGCTTTTGCAATTTTATCTTTAATTGGTGTTTTTACTTATAAAAACTCAAAAAAAATAATATATTTGATTATTTATTTAATTATAATTTCTATTTTTCTAGAATTAATTCATAATTTTATCCCTGATAGAAGTTTTGAGTACTCAGATTTATTTGGAAACTTAGCTGGTGTAGCCTTAGTAATAATAGTTTTTAATATATTTAAAAAATATGAAAATTTTCAAAATTAATTTTTTATTAATTTTTTTATTTTTAATAAGTGCATGCTCTTCTATACCTTCAAACACATCTAACAGTTGTAAAATATTTGATGAAAGGTACTTATGGTATAAACATGCAAAAAAATCAGAACAAAAATGGGGGACACCTATATACCTACAGCTCGCAATTATAAAAATGGAGTCAGGTTTTGATTGGCTTGCAAAACCCCCGCGACAAAAACTTTTTAAAATAGTTCCTTATAAAAGACCTTCTAGTTCATTTGGTTATTCTCAAGCAGTTAAGGGAACCTGGAAACAGTATAAAACTGAAACTGGAAATAAATTTGCAACCCGAACAAGATTTAAAGATAGTGTTGATTTTATTGGTTGGTATACCAGCAAAACTGCAAAAATTTTAAAAGTGTCAAAACAAGATGCTTTCAAACAGTATATTGCTTATCATGAAGGATGGGGAAATTATAAAAATTATAAAAATAATAAGAAGGTCATTAATTTAGCAAAGAGAGTAGAAAATCAAGCAAACATTTATAAGAAGCAATTAACCGATTGTAAGAATTCTTTATCTACAAATAAATATATTGTTTTTTAATTTAATTGTTTTTTAAGTTCTATATCTACAGCATCTATACGTTTTGTATTTTTTGCAAGAGCAAGGTACATTGTTGGAGTGACATACAATGTAAAGAAAGTTGAAATAATCATTCCTCCAAGAATGGTTCCTCCAACAGCTAATCTAGATCCTTCTCCTGCACCTGGGCCAATATTTCCAATTACTAATGGTAACATTGCAATCATTGTACTTAAAGAAGTCATTATAATTGGTCTTATTCTAAGCTGACATGCTTTTAAGATTGCTTCTTGCAATTTAACACCAGTTGTTCGGATCTGGTTTGTGTAGTCAACTATCAAAATACTATTTTTCGTCGAGATACCAATCAATATAATTAATGCAATCTGAGAAAAAATATTAATAGAGCTATTTAAAAATAAAATAAAGACTAATCCACCAAAAACTGCCAGTGGAACTGTTAAAATAATTATGAATGGATGAACGAAAGAGTTAAATGTTGCTGCCATTACTAAATATGCTGTGATCAACGCTAAAGCAAAGATTAAATATATCTCATTAGTTGTTTCTTTTAATTCCTCAGATTTTCCTTTCCAGGTAATTTGATTTTCAGGTGCAACTTTTATCATGACATTCTCCAAATAATTTATAGCCTCAGATAGCGTATAATTCTCCGAAAGCGCTGCAGAAATTGTAACTGCTCTTTGACGGTTATATCTAGGAAGCACTTCTGCTGTACCTTTTTCTTTGAATTCTACAAGACTTGAAACTGACACAAGTTGTCCAGTGGTTTCGGATCTAACAAAAATTTTTGATAAACCATCTTTGTCACGTCTATCTGCGAGGTATTGTTGCAAAATAATAGGATATTCTCTTCCCTCTTTACTAAAAGTAGTAACTCTTTTGCCTCCATAAAGTGTTTCTAAAGTTCTTCCTATATTTTCTGTAGATACTCCTAAATCGTTGGCTCTATTTTTGTTAGTTATTAGTTTAACTTCAGGCTTATTTTTAGTGTAATCACTTTCTATTCGTGACATATTTCTATTTTTTCTTAATTCACGCAAAACATTTTTTTGTATTTCTTCTAGCTCTTCATAGCTACTTCCATAAATTACCATTTGAACTGGTTTGCTATAGCTTGAAACTCTAATCGCTTGAGGAGATATTGGAAAAGCAAAAGTTTCGGGAACAGAAACAACTTGTCCGATAGCTTCTCTTAATACTGTTTGACTACTTTTTTCTCTATTTTTCCATTCATCCAATAAAGCAATTATTATAAATGTATTGTAAGTTGTTGCGGACTTACCAAATCCTGGAACTCTCATGATAACTCTCTCGTAAGGACTATCTTTGGCTTGTAATAATTTAATTATTCTATTTTCAATAATTTGAGCTTTTTCTTGAGTATATTCAAATGAGCTTCCTTCATCAGTAGATCCAATTATCAAATAAACACCCCTGTCCTCGGTTGGAATTAATTCTTTTTTAGAAAAATCGAACAAAAAAACAGAAGCTGCAATTACTAAAATTATAAATACAGAAATAGTTTTTTGCTTATTGATCCAATATTTTAAGGTATCAATATAAAAGCTAGTAAAAGATTTAAATCCATTATTAAATTTTTTTACAAATAAATTTATTTTTTCTTTTTTATTTAAAAATTTACTGCCTAGCATTGGAGATAGTGTTAAAGCAACAAAAGAAGAAACTATTATAGAAAAAGATAAAGCGATTGCAGTTTCTTTAAATAAAGTTCCAGAAATACCTTTTATAAAAATAAGAGGTAAAAATACTGCAACTAAAATTAAAGTTGTTGCAATAATTGCAAAAGTAATTTGTTTTGAACCTTTATACGCAGCAACAAGTGGAGTTTCACCATTTTCAATTCTAGTATAGATCGCATCAGTCATTATAACTGAGTCATCTGTTATTATGCCTATGGCTAAAATAAAACTTAATAATACAAAAATGTTAATTGAAAGGTCAAACAAATATAATCCTAAGAATGATCCTATTAAACTAACTGGTAGTGCAACTGCTGGCACTATCACAGCTTTAAGGTTACCAAGAAATAGATAGATAATTAAGACAACTAAAACAAATGCAATAATTAAACTTTTATAAACTTCTTCAATCGCTGCACCAACATATGTAGCTCTATTAAAAGCAACCTCTAATTTTAATCCATCTGGTAAAGATCTATTTAATTCGTTTATTTTCTCTTTAATCTGATTTGAAAGCTCAACAGTAGAAGCACCACTCTTAGCATAAATTCCAATTCCTACAGTTTTTAAATTAATTGCGTTTTTTCTTTGAGCTTTAAATAAAGTTTTCTCTGATACTGGGCCTAATTCAACATTTGCAACATCAGACAAGATAATAACTTTATCCTTATCTTTTTTTAATGGTAATCGTTTGATGCTATCAATGTTAGAATAAGATTTATCAATATTAAGTGTTAGATCTTTATTGCTTGCTTCTAAGGTCCCTGCTGGAAGATTAACATTCTCATTCCTAAATGCTCTCTCAACTTCTTGAATAGTAAGGTTATTCGCAGCTAATTTAATTGGGTCTATCCAAACTCTAACACTCAACTCTCTTAATCCACCAACTCTTATTCTCCCAACGTTGGGTACGCTCGAAAAAGCATCAATAAGATATCTTTCCGCATAATCTCCAAGTTCCAGGTCACTCCAGGTTGGGGAGGATAGGCCTACCCACATTGTGGTTGTAAATCCAGCGGCCTGTTTTAATATTTGAGGAGGACTCGATTCACTAGGAAGATTATCTACTACTCTAGATACTCTCTCTCGAATATCATTTGCTGCGTCATCTAAATCTATGTTTGTATTAAATTGAATATTTATTCTGCTTCTTCCACTGAGAGAACTTGAGTCTATATTTTTAATTCCCTCTGCTCCACCAATAACGTCCTCAATTTTTTGAGTTATTTCTTCATCAACAATTTCTGCTGAAGCAGACTTGTATTCTGTTTGTACTTGAACAACAGGCGGCTGTATACCATCTGGTAATTCCCTTACTGGTAATTCTGCAAAAACAAAGATACCAAAAATAATTAATATTAATGACATTACCCAAGCAACAACAGGTCTTTTTATGCTGACTTCAGTAATAAACATTTAATTATTAGATTTATCTTTTTTACCCCAATTAGAATTTCCTTCTTTCATTTTGGAACCTTTTTCTATTGGCCTGATGATTAGATTTGGTCTTACTTTTTTTGTGCCTTCAGCAACAATTTTATCACCACTATTTAGACCATTTAAAACTTCTACAAAACCTATGTATCGATCACCAGTAATAATTTTTGTTTTTAATGCTTTATTTTTCTCATTGACTTTATAAATAAAGACATTTTCACCTTCAACAATTGTACTTGTATCTGGAATACTTAAACTTTCTCTTACATCATATTTAATTGATATTTCTAAAAATGAGCCTGGTAGTATTTCACCTGAAAGATTATCCATTTTAATTCTTGTAGCTAAAGATCTTGTCTCTTCACTTATTCTACTTGCAAAAGAATCAACATTTCCTTTATATATTTTTTCTTTGTACCCAGAAAATTTTATATCTACGGGTAAACCAACTTTTATAAATGGGACAAACATTTCAGGTATGTCCACATCACAATAAATTGAGCTAGTATCTTCAAGATTTATAAGAATTGATGATTTTGAAACTTCGATATCTTCAGAAAATTCTCTTTTTCCAATTGTTCCATCAAATTGAGCTACAATTTTTCTGTTTTTAAGATTAGCAATAACATCACCTTTATTTACCTTTTGATTATAATTAATCGGTTTAAGAATTTCGTACTTTTCAACCTTAAAAGATTGTGTCTGAACTGGAGTAGCTGTTCCATAAGTATTTATAATATTTTCAAATATTCTTTCTTTAGCAGCTGTAACAATTATTCCAGGTGGAGGCCTTTTGCTAAATTTTTTTTTAAAATGATTTCCAATCATAGTTCTTCCAATAATCACAGTTGCAATTATTAGAAAAAATATAATTATTATACTTGTTATTTTTGTTGATCTTTTCATAGTTTAGATTTTGCCATATTCAGCCCATGACCCATCATATATGACAGGCAGATAATTAGCGTTTACTAAAGAATATGCAAGGGCTAAAACACAAGCAGTGACACCAGACCCACATGAAAAGACCGGTTTATCCATTGGATTTGTTAATGTATTTTTAAATAAATTTTTTAATTCCTCTATATTTTTAAATGAAAAATCTTTGTTTATAACTTGAACGAAGGGCAAACAAATGGAATTAGGTATAGATCCGCTTCTAACATTTTTTCTTGGATCTGGGACTTTACCCTCAAATCTCTCTTTACTTCTTGCATCAATTACAAGAAATTCTTTTTCTGAAATATTTACATCAATTTTGTATTTGTCTTTAACCAATGAAGTTAATTCTTTGCCTACATAATTTGTTCTTGAAAATTTAACTATCTGGTTAGATATCTTTTTACTTTCTTGTTTCCACTTTCTAAATCCACCATTGAGCACACTAACAAGCTTAGGATCATGTCCAAAATAAATAAAGTTATACCAACATCTACAAGAACTTATTACATCAGAGTTATCATATATAATTATTTGATCATCATTTGAAATTCCTAAGTTTGAAACTATTTCATTCCACTCGTCTAAGGTTGGAAGCATATGTGGAAGATCTGTATTATTTTTAGAATATTTGTCTAAATCAAAAAAAATTGCGTTTGGAATATGTTCATTTTTAAATTCTTCCTCAGGATTTCTATTTTCAGATGGCATATGCCAAGAACAATCTATAATTTTTACTTGATCAAAATTTTTCTCTAACCAATCTGCATCTACTAAAGACATTCTATCTTTTTTCTAAATATCTTTGGTGGTATTCTTCAGCTGGACAATAGTTTTTTACTTCTGACAGTTTTGTTACAACTTTTCCTGAAAGTCTTTCATTTTCTTTATTGATAATACTTTCTGCAGTTGTTTTTTGATTGTCGTTTAAATAAAAAATTTCACTTCTATATTGTGTTCCAAAATCTGGTCCTTGAGAATTAAGAGTCGTTGGGTCATGAATTTCAAAAAAAAATTGAAGAATTTTTTCGTAAGATATTATTTTTGGATTAAAGTCTAATTTAACAACCTCTGCATGATTTGTTGTACCAGTGCATACTTCTTTGTAAGTTGTTTCTGAGTTATGACCTCCACAATACCCAACCTCAGTTTTAATAATTCCATCAAGTTTACTAAACTTAATTTCTGGTCCCCAAAAACATCCTAATCCTAAAATTGCTATTTCCATTGATAATTAACCCAATTAATTTAAAGTTACTCCTATGCTGTCAAAAAATCAATTAGGCTTTTTTTACATGTTTATTTCTGTATGTGCTTTCTCACTTATGGATGTGTTGGTAAAATGGTCAGATTCTTATCCAGTTGGACAAGTTTTATTTTTTAGAGGTTTTTGTGGAATAATTCCAATTTTATTTCTTATTCCTAAAGATAGATTTTTAGATTTTTATAAAACTACGAGGCCTTTTCTTCATTTTAAGAGATGTTTATCAGGTCTAATTGCTTTAGTTTCTATTTTTATCGCATTGAGAAATTTACCATTAGCAACAGTTGTTAGTATCTCCTTTGCTGCACCAATTTTTACAACAATTTTTTCAATATTTTTATTAAACGAAAAAGTTGGCCTATATAGATGGCTAGCAGTCTTAGTTGGTTTTATTGGAATTGTTGTGATAACAGAGCCAGGATTTAGTTCTCTAAATTTTTACTACATATATCCAATAATTTTTTGTTTGGGATTATCTTATGTTGCTATCGCAATAAGAAAATTATCTACATCAGAACCAGTATGGCTGATAAGTTTTTTCTTTTCTTTTTCAATAGCAATATTGGGTCTTTTATCTTTATTTCAGGGTTGGGTTATGCCTAATTTATTAGATCTTTTTTTATTGTCTATGGTAGGAATTTTAGGTGGTCTTGCAAATTTATGGTTGTCTCAATCTTATAAATATTCTGAAGTAAGTTTAGTAACACCTCTGAAATATTTAGCTTTGGTCTTTGCTATAATATTTGGATATTTTATTTGGAGCGAAGTTCCAACATTGAAAACATTAATGGGCGCTTTATTAGTAATTGTATCTTCATTTATAATTTTTAGAAGAGAGATGATTTTAAAGAAACGAAAGTCAGTTTCGCAACATGAGTAATTCCCCAAGATATTGGAATATAGCAAAAAAATATTTATCTAGGAAAGATAAAAAAATGTCTGCTTTAATAAAAAAATATAAGTCTCCTTCAGAGACGATCTTGACTTCGAGAAAAGATGTTTTTTTTTCATTATGTAAAAGCATTATTGGTCAACAAATTAGTGTGGCTGCTGCAAATGCAGTTTTTTTAAAATTTAAAAAAAAATGTCAAAATAAAATTACAGCAAAGACAGTTAATAAGTTAACATCAGCCCAATTAAAAAGATGTGGCTTAAGTAGGCAAAAAGTAAAAGGTATTAAAAGTTTAGCTAAACAAGTAATTGATAAAACATTTAATCCAAAACTTATTCCTAAAATGTCTGACGAGGATGCTATAATTTATTTGTCTGAATTAAGACAAATCGGAAGATGGTCTGCAGAAATGATTTTATTATTTACTTATAATCGACCTAATATTTGGCCGATTCAAGATATTGGTTTATTAAGAGCTATTTCAAAAAATTATAAAAAAAAGTATTTGCCACCAGAAAATTTTGTTAAATTATTGAATAAAAAATTTTCACCTTATTGTTCAGTTGCAACTTGGTATTTATGGAGAAGTATAGATCCAGAACCTATTCAATACTAAATCCTTCCACTATTTGCATATGTCTAATAGTTGTGCTTTTAGCAATATTCCAACCATCTAAATACTCTATAGAATTATGACATTCTATAGCTTTTTCATAACTTGGAAATTCCCATATAACAGTTCTTGCAAAATCGTCTCCATCATATGTTATGTACTTTCCACCTCTTACAAGAGGAATTCCTCCATAGCTTTTTATTATTGGAGTAACCACTTCAGCATATTTTTTTAAATTTTCTGAATCATTTATTTTCTTATACAATGCTATCCAGTATCCCTTTTTCATTTTAATCTACCCAATCTTTATAAGACCCCAAGTTATTTTGCAAAAAGTCTGGCAATTTTTCTATTGGATATTTTTTAAGTTTTTTTCCACCAAATTTATCTTTTCTTTGGTCAACTGATAAGTCGTAGATAGCTATTTTATTTTTTATTATTTCACTTATTTCTTTTTTTGAAACAGGATTTTTATCAAATTCTATATGGTGAAGGTAAGATTTAAGTTTGTATTCAATCTCTCCAGCTGTCTTGAGATTAGTAAAGTGCCATCCACCATTATTTATAATTTCACAATTAATATATTTTTTTTTTGAAAAATAAGTATCTATTCGATAGAAAGGATATTTACGATCTTTTACTTTCCTTAACCACTGAGGACTCTCTAGATCTTTCTTTTTACATGCTTTAGTACCTGTCCAAATTAGTTCAGGTAGTTGTAAATTAAATTTATAATAAAGCATGTCCTGAGCAAAAAGAATTATTTTTTTATTTATTTTTTTGAAGTCTAAGTTATTTAAATTTGGTATCTCATCTACATCTGAAATAATAATCACATCCTCACTATTTGAGTTTTTAAGTCCTTCGGCTATATGATTTCTTTGTCCGTTTTCTCTAAAAACAGCGTTCATTATGTACTTTCTTGACTTTTCGTTTTCAGAATCATTTATATCCACCCTCTCCACTTTTGAAGGTATTTCATCATAAACTAAGTAAATGATTTTATCTTTGAATTTTTTAAATTTGTTAATATCAAATTTTAACTCTCTATTATCGCCACTGTGAGTATAAATACTTTCAACTATTACGAAATAGTCTACATGCTTATCCAGGATATTTAGCCTTAGATCTAATATTAATTCTTCATCAAAATACATAAAACAATCAAATATTTTCATATTTCTTTTTAATCTTTTTAATTTTATTTTATATGATAAAAAAATCTATGGCAGATAAATTAATTGTATCTTTTGAAGAGTATACAAACACTGTTGAAAAATTAGCACTACAAATACATCAAAACTACAATCCATCTGTACTGGTAGGTATTATGAGAGGTGCTGCACCAATAATTGATATTTTATCTCGAATTTTTAAAGTTCCTACAGCCTATGTTGTAATTCAGAGCTATTCGGGAGAAACGGTTGAGGATCAACAAGGAGAATTAATTTTTTCTAGAGAAATGAGTGCTATAGCAAAAAATGAAGATTTCAAAAATATATTATTAGTTGATGATTTATCTGACACAGGCTTAACACTAAACAAAAGTATTGATTGGCTTAAACAATACAAGCCTATTAAAAATCATATAAAAGAAATTAGGACAGCATGTTTGTGGAAGAAAAAATCATCAATATTCAAACCAGACTATTGTCCTATATTATTAGATGGTGATCCGTGGATTGTTCAACCTTATGAATATTATGACGAAATTGATATTGATGGATTAAATAAAAAACATCTAAAATAAAAGGCCAGTCAAAACTGGCCTTTTATTTCTTTTTCAATTATTATTTTGGAATATCTCCCTCAACTCCTTTGACATACACGTTCATGCCTGCCAACATTCCATCATCTGCAACTTTACCTTCTGCAACAAGTAAATTGCCTTTTTGATCATATATTGGGCCCGTAAAAGAATGAGCTTTACCAGAAGCTAGGTCTTGTTGTAATTTTTTCACTTCATTAACTAACCCACTTCCCATTGCAGAATTATAAGGAGCCATTGCTACCATCCCATCTTTTAATCCATGCCAAGTGTCTTGTTGTTTCCATGTGCCATCTCTTGCAGCAATAGATCTTTCAACATAATATGGTGCCCAATCGTCAATTATAGATGTTAAAATAGATTTTGGTGCAAACCTTTGCATGTCACTAGCTTGTCCAAAAGACCAAACACCAGCTTTCTCTGCTACCTGAACTGGTGCAGTACTATCAGTGTGTTGCATTATAATATCTGCTCCCTGATCAATTAAAGCTTGTGCTGCCTCAGACTCTTTTCCTGGATCATACCAAGTAAAAACCCAAACAATTTTTGTTTTAATATTGGGATTAACTTTTTGAGCTGCTAAAGTCATTGCATTTATCCCTCTTATAACCTCAGGAATTGGGAAAGATGCAATATATCCAATAACATTTGTTTTTGTCATTTTTCCAGCCATGTGTCCTAAAAGAGTTCTACCTTCATAAAATCTTGCAGAATATGTAGAGACATTTGAGTGCTCTCTTTTATAACCTGTTGCATGCTCAAATTTTACATTTGGAAAATCTTTAGCCACTTTATTAGTCGGATCCATATATCCAAAACTTGTTGTGAAAATAAGATCATGTCCAGATTGAGCTAATTGTCTAATCACTCTTTCAGCATCAGCACCCTCTGGAACACTTTCAACATAAGTAGTTTTTATTCCAGCAGCTTCAACTGCTTTTCTTCCCTCATCATGTTGGTATGTCCAACCATGGTCTCCTGTTGGACCAACATAAACAAAACCAACTTTAAATTCAGCATTTGCTTTCATGCTAAATCCTAGCAAAAGTAACACTGATGCTAATAATCTTAAAAAATATTTATTCATTTTATTTCCCCTTTAAATTTAGAATTTATGATTCTGCAGCCTAAACAAATTTTTTAAAAAAAAAATATTTATTTTGGAATAGCTAACATCACTTTTCCTTATAGAAGATTTGCCCCAATGAAGTAGGAGTATTAAGTTTTATTTTTCTACTGTCACGAGAAATTATTACCAAAACAACAATTGTCATTATATATGGTAATGCACTTAAGAATTGAACCGGAATTCTTATCCCCATGGCTTGCATATGTAATTGAAGAATAGTTATACCTCCAAATATTATTGCCCCAAATAAAACTTTAAGAGGGCTCCATGTTGCAAAAACTACCAACGCTAGTGCTATCCAGCCTCTACCAGCAGTCATATTTTCAATCCACTGAGGAGTATAAATGAGTGAAAGGTAAGCCCCTCCCAAGCCACACATTGCTCCTCCATAAAGAATACAACAATACCTTACTAGTAATACGTTAATACCTTGATTAGCTGCAGACATAGGGGAATCTCCCACCGCTCTGACAATTAAGCCAATCTTAGTTTTTTTTAAAAAATAGTTAGTTCCAAATGGAAGTAAAAACGCAAAATAAAAAATGATTGAATGTCCAAAAAAAATAGGCCCTAACAAAGGGATTGCTTCTTTTAAATTTACAAACAACAAAGGAAATTCCTTCCCAGGTATTCCTACGAAATCTCTCCCAATCATTGCAGACAAACCAATACCAAAAATGGTAAGAGCAAGTCCTGACGCTACATGATTTGTTAAAAGTGATTGAGTGAGAAATCCAAATATAAAAGACAATAATAAACCAGAAAGCATAGATCCAATTATTGCTATAAATAAATTGTCAGTAATTACCATTAATGCAAAACCTGAAATTGCACCGATGATCATCATTCCTTCAACACCTAAATTTAATACTCCAGATCTCTCTGTTATAAGCTCACCTGAGGCTGCAAGTATTAGAGGAACAGAGGATGCCATAATAGCCCCAATTAGAATTCCAAGAAAATTAATATCAATACTCATATTTTTTAAATCCTAAAAATTTTATTCTAAAAAAAAGTAAGAAATCAGATGCAAGAAGAAAAAATAGAATCATTCCTTGAAATACTTGTCCTGTATACTTTGGTACTTGTAAAAATATTTGTGCAGTTTCAGCTCCTAAGTAAGTCAGTGCTACAATTAAAGATGCAAATACAATGCCAATTGGATTAAGACGACCTAAAAAAGCAACAATAATCGCTGTGAATCCATATTCAGGTGAAATCATTCTATGCAGCTGTCCAATAGGACCAGTGATTTCGCCAACTCCTGCAAGACCAGCACACGCACCGCTAATCATAAATACCAGTAGTATCATTGTTTTACCTTTAAAACCTGCATACTTTGCAGTCTTTAAACTTAATCCTGAAACCTTAATTTGAAAACCCAAATAGGTTTTAAATAAAACAACCCAAGCTAAAATAACACTGACGAGAGCAATAAAAATTCCAGCATGAATTCGAAGACCCTCAAATAAAATAGGCAACCTAGCAGAGTCACTAAATTGTCTTGTCTCAGGAAAGTTAAAACCCTCTGGGTTACTCCAAGGACCAACGACAAGATAATCTAATAATAGTTTAGAAACATAAACAAGCATCAAGCTAACCAATATTTCATTAGTATTAAAATAAATTTTTAAAATTGCAGGTATCATCGCAAATATCATTCCACCAATTGCGCCAGCCAAGATTATTAAAGGTAAAACATAAAAACCTTCATGATTATAAAATAACAAGGCAACACCTCCACCAACTATTCCCCCAAATGTTAATTGTCCTTCTGCTCCAATATTCCAGTTATTACTTTTAAAACAAAAAGATAAACCGATAGCTATCAAACAAAGTGGGGTTGCTTTTATAAGAAGCTCACTTAGACCATATAAATCTGAAATAGGTGTAATAAAAAAAAATTTTAGAGCCTCTAAAGGTTTAAAACCAAGTAGATAAAATATAATTGCCCCCGTTACTAAGGTCAAAAAAATTGCAAGTACAGGGGTTAAAAAATAAATTAAATTTGAAGTCTCATCACGTCTTTCAATTTTAATCAACTAACCCTCCACCCATTAAAAGTCCCAACTTTTCAGGATTAACCTCTTCAGCACTCATTATTTTTGAGAGCTTTCCTTTGTTAATTACTGAAATTCTATCACTAAGTTGTAGAAGCTCATCATTATCTGTTGAAATAAGTATTATAGATTTTCCTTGCTCATTTATTTTTACAAGTGTTTGGTGAATATAATTTATTGCTCCAACATCTAAACCCCATGTTGGATTAAAACATATTAATAACTCTGGTGATGTAATTAATTCTCGCCCTAAAATTAATTTTTGAAGGTTTCCACCAGATAAAAATTGACTTCTAAGATTAACATTATCTGTATTTACTGAAAAATTTGATAGAATTTTTTTGGAGTGATCTTTAATTTTTCTTTCATTAAAAAGACCTCTTTCAAAAAAATTAGAGGTTTTGAAATTATTCAGTGCTACGTTTTCATAAATTTTTAATGAAGGAACAGCTGCTTGGGATATTCGATCTTCAGGTGAAAAGGCCATTAAATATTCCCTTCTTTCCTTTGGGTTTAATTTGCTGATTTCTTTACTTCTAAACATAATAGAACCATTATTTGATAGTGTCTCACCACTTAAAATTTGAAATAATTCATTTTGGCCATTTCCCGATATGCCTGCTATCCCAAGGCATTCTCCTTTACTAAGAGTAAAATTTATATCTACTAAATTAACTTCGTAGGGATCTTCACTGTTAAAATTTAGCCTAGAAACCCTCAAAATTTGCTCTTCACTTAAATTATTTGAAGACATTTTTTTTATTTTATTTAAACTTTCTCCAATCATTTTATTTGCTAAACTTGATAAATTTTCCTCAAGTGTTTTACTGATGGACACAACTTTACCTTTTCTCATTACAGCTACTTCATCACATAACGACAAAACCTCTTTTAACTTGTGAGTAATATAAATAATTAAAATTCCTTCTTTAGAAAATTTTTTTAAAGACAAAAATAGATCTTCAGTTTCTTGCTCTGTTAAAACAGAGGTAGGCTCATCCATTATTAATACTTTTGGATTTCTTATCAAACATCTTACAATTTCAACCTTCTGTTTCTGACCTGCAGAAAGATTTAAAATCGGAACGTCCAAGTCAATTTTGAAATTATATTTTTTTAAAATATTATTGACCAGAATTCTTAATTCATCATTGTTTTCTCCACTATCAATACTTAGATTTTCAAAAACTGATAGTGTTTCAAAAAGATTAAAATGTTGAAAAACCATTCCTATATTATTATTTTTGGCATCTTTAGGTGAAGTAAGTTTAAGGAGTTTATCGTTTAAGAAAATTTGACCTTCATCAGGATTAATTACACCTGATAATATTTTTACTAAAGTAGACTTTCCCGCACCATTCTCTCCTAACAAGGCGTAAATTTTTCCACTTTCAAATTCTAAAGATACATTATCGTTTGCTATACAACCTGGGTAAATTTTTGAGACTTTAGATACCTTCAGTTTTGTATTCATTTGATAAATTAAAATTAATTAGAATTAATAATTAGTACAATTAAATACTGTAAAAAAAGAGATTTTTTAATATAAAATTAATATTTTTCAACTTGAAGGCTAATCTTTTGACACAATTGAGTGCTAATTCAATCTTATGAGAATTAAAATAATTTTAGTAATTTTATCAACTTTTTTTCTTTTATCTGGATGTCAAACAGTGAAGCAAAAAACTGATGCAATTGTGGAAAAAGAAAACGAAAAATTAAGTGAATTTATTGGAAAGTCTGCAAGCAAGCTTCAAATGGAATTAGGAAAACCTGATGAGGATTTTAAGAATGCTAAAGGAAATTTTGAGTTTGTGTATAACACAAAAAAATACCTGATACCTTGTGAGAGAAGATTTGAAATTAATTCAGAAAACATCGTTGTTGGTTTTGTTTCTAACGGTTGCTTTTAAATCAAACTTGCGAGGATAAAGATCCCCGCAAGTAAGGTTAAACTTATTTAATATCAATAAGTTTTTTCTTTTTGTGTTCTGGAACAATTCTTTCACATGATATTGTTAAAAGACCATCCTTAAGCTCAGCACCATTTACTTTTACATCGTCAGCAATAGTGAATGATCTTGCAAATTGTCTTTGAGAAATACCTTTATGAATAATTTCTCCATCAACGTCACTGTTTTCAGATTTATTAACTTGTTTAGTTCTAACTGTTAATAAATTATCTTCAAACTCAACCTCAACATCTTTTTTACTAAAGCCAGCTAATGCAACTTCAATTGCATAGTTGTCCTTACCTGTCTTTCTTATGTTGTAAGGTGGATAATTTGACTGCATTGTCAAATTCCCGTTTCCTAACATATTTTCAAATTGATCAAACATATCATCAAAACCAATTGAAAACGGTCTTAGTGAGTTAAATATAGATAGATCCTTACTTGTCATTATATCCTCCTTTGTTAAGCAAGTTTATATTTAGTAAGCCCCATTAGGCGACTTACTCATTTTATTTAGGAATAATTTTTAATATTTCAAGATTAAAAAGTCAGATTTTTTTTGAAATTTTTAATGCAAATGCGTAGTCAATTGCAATTTCCTCAATTGCACCATCTCGACCAGACTTTCCACCATGACCTGCATTCATTTCAGTTTTTAATAAAAGTAAATTATTATCAGTTTTATATTCTCTTAATTTTGCAGTAAATTTCGCAGGTTCGTCAAAGAGAACTCTATTATCACTAAGACTAGTAGTTATTAAAATGTTTGGATAATCTTTTTTTTTTATATTGTTGTAGGGAGCATATGAAAAAATATAATCGAAGTGTTCTTTATTGTATTTAGCGTTTCCAAATTCATCAAATTCACCTACCGTTAAAGGTAAAGAATGATCTAGATTTGTTGTTAGAGAGTCTACAAAAGGTACGGCCATTATAATTCCTAAAAATAATTCTGGAGCCTGATTTACAACAGCGCCCATTAGTAATCCTCCTGCCGACCCACCCATGCCAATGATTTTACCCTTAGAAGTATAGTTATTTTCTATTAAATATTTACCTGCGTGAATATAATCTTCAAAGGTATTCTTTTTGTTTGTTAATTTACCTTCTTTCCACCACTTCATTCCTTTTTCCATACCACCTCTTATATGGGCAGTTGCCCAAATAATATCTCTATCAATCAAGCTTAATCTCGTTGATGAAAAACTTGGACTCATAGAGTTTCCATAAGAACCATAACCATAAAGTAGTAAAATTGCAGACCCGTCTGTTTTGGTTTTTTTATGACGTGTAATTGTTAATGGCACCAGTCTTCCATCGTGTGATTTAAATTCCACTCTTTCTACAATATAATTTTCTGGATTATGTCCTGAAGGAATTTCTTGTTCTTTAACAAGCTCTTTGGATTTATTATATAAATTATACTTATAAACTCTAGAAGGTGTTTTGGGCGAGGAATATCCAAGATAAACTTCATTGGTATCCCTATTTCTTTGAGCAAGAGAAACTCCAGGTACATATATTGTTTCATCTGAAAATATTAATTCTTGCTCTATATTTGTTGATATATTTCTAACAAATAATTTATCCAGTGCATTAGATGTTTCAGATCTAATAATCCAATTTTTTAAAAAAGTAAGACCTCCTATTAACACCTCTTTCTTTGATGAAATAAAAGGTTTCCAATCTTGTTTTTCCAAACTATCTGTAACATCAATTTTAAAATCTTCTGCATCTTTATTGGTGTGATTATAAAATTTACCATCCCATGAGCTTGTTGAATATAGAATACCTCTTTCTCTTTTCATTATAATCTTAGGAAGAGGTTCTGTTTCATTTACGTAAAAATAGTATTGTTCTGAAGTGTTATGATCAGAAGTATTTATAAAATAATACTTTTCATCTGAACTTAATCCAATACTAACTGTAAAAGCTTCACTTTTTTCCTCAAAAATTAATTTATCCTCATCTTTGTAATTTCCGATTTCATGTCTATAAATTTTTCTAGCTCTATGATTCTTATCTAGCTTCGAATAAAAAATGTATCTATCATCTAAACTAAAAGTAATACCACCAGATGTCTCTGTAATTTCTTTAGAAATAATTTTATTAGTTTCTATATCTCTAATATGGATTGTGTAATATTCAGAACCTTTAAGATCTAATGAATACCCAAGATACTTATCATTGTTACTTACTTCTAAATCACCAACACCAAAATATTCAGTTTTAAGTCGTTTTTTTTCTAAATCTCCATTCCAAATTTCTTCAATTTTATTTGTATCAATTTTTTTTCTAAGTTTGATTGAGTAATTTCCTTTTGCAGTTGTTTTTGTCCAATATTCATATGTATGATCTTTATAAGGAAGAGACTCATCATCTAATTTTATTCTTCCCTTGATTTCATCAAACAATTTTTTTTGTATTTTCTTAGTGTCTTTTAAGTGATGTTCAGCATATTTATTTTCCTCATCTAAATATTTTTTTACTTCAGGATCTAATTTTGATTTATCTCTTAATACCTCTAATATATTTTTCTGGTGTATCCAGCTGTAATTATCTTCCCACTGGGTATTGTGACAAGATTTTATCTCTAGTTTTTTTCTTAGATATGGTACTTTCATTTAGCTTTGGAAATATATGAATATTGTAATTTATACACTTTTAATTTTAATTTTTTTATATTTTTTATTGAGATGGTTTTCTACTGCTGCTCTTAAGAAAATGTCAAGAGGCTTAAGATTACTTACAATTCTAGTTTTAGTGATTTTTGCAGTATTGTTCGCTATAGGAGGAAAATTTTTACTTACATTGCCTCTAACTTTAGCTGGTCTAGCTCTTGTGAAACTCAAAGGTTTATCATTAATTCAAATGATATCTCTTTATAGACTTATTCAAACATTAAGGAATTCTGGAAGATTTTCTTTCAATCAATCTCAAAGCAATAATTCATCGACACTATCTGTTTCAGAGGCATATAAGATATTAAATTTAGATATTGCTAAGAAACCTTCTAAGGAAATGGTTAATAAAGCTTATTTACAAATTCAAAAAAAAATTCATCCCGATGTTTCACCTGAGACCGCAAGATTATCAACTATTGTAAACGAAGCTAAAGAAATTGTTCTTCAAGATATTTCTTAATCTAATATTGAAATAAATTTATTAAATATTTTTTCAGGATTTATTTTATCTTTACCCAATGTTTTATGAGATACAATTTCCTCACCATCAGGTATTATCGGATACATGTTTGTAGAATAAGATCCATATATTAAAGGAGAGTCTGCCATTAATGTAATAGTTTTAACACCAAGTGCTGATGATAAATGTGAGAAACCTGTATCGTTACAAATTGCAATATTACAATTTTTTATTATTGGTAAAGTTTCAAATATCGAGTGGTTGTCTAATGCAACACATTGATCTTTAAATTCAGTATCTAAGATTTCATTTAAAATTTTCTGTTCATCTTCGTCTTTACCAGTAGCTAGAAAGAATCTACATTTTTTCATATTTTTAATTTTTTTCATAAATTCTAAAAACGTTTTTGAAGGAATTCTTTTTGTTGGCCCAGAGCCACCTACAGCAAGTAGAATATTAATTTCATCCTCTTTAATATTTAATTTATCAGATGTCTCTCTAATTAAGTTTTCGCTAATTTGAATTTCAGGATTTTCATTAACATCAATACTTAAATTATCTTTGATCAATTTTTTTGCAGCACCAGTGATGTGTTGTCTTTTTTTTTCAAAAAGTGGATATTGATAAATTTTTTTTATTCCCGCTAATCTTGAAACCAAACTAAATCTTATTGATGAATTAAAAATAAAAACTTTTTCAAAATTATACTTACCCAGCTCTCTTGCTAATTTTATAGAACCTAATATCCCATCATTTTTTTTTTGGTAAATAACTTGATCGATATATTTTGTTTGATCTAAAAATTCATCAGCTTTTGAACTTGGTTTTACAAGCAAACTAACTGGGCAATTGAATTTTTTTGATATTGCCTTAATAAATGGAAGATAAATCACTGTATCACCGATACCCATTTTATTTTGAATTACTAATATTTTCACAGGTAATTTATAAACTTTACTAATCATTTTTTTTATATAAATTTTCAATATGAGCAAAATTAGTGGGATATATGCCGCCTCTTTGTCAATTTTAAACAATGATTTGACTCTTAATGTCAAAAAAACCATACAGCATGCAGAAATGATCATAGATCACGGTTGCCATGGCGCTGCAATTTTTGGAAGTACTGGTCAGGCCCAGTTAATTCCTATTTCTGAAAAAATTTACTTATTAAATCACCTAGCATTAAGTAAATATAAAGAAAAATATATAATTGGGACTGGACTAAATTCTTTAGGGGAAACTATTAATTTAATGAGAGTAGCAAGGTCTTTAAATTTTAAAAAATTTTTAATCATGCCACCAGCTTATTATAAATATGGTGATAAAGAAGTAATAGAATTTTATAGTAAAATAGCTGATGCAATTCCTGACAGTGAAATAATTCTTTATAATTTTGAAAAATTATGTGGCTATAAGTTCAGTATTGATTGTGTTGAAAAACTTGTTTCAAAATACCCAAAAAATATCGTTGGAGTTAAAGATAGTTCATACAATTTATTTGAAAACTTAAAAATAGATAATTTCTCAGTCTTACCTGGATCTGAATCGAAATTGTTAAAAGGGTTAGAGATGGGCTGCTCAGGTATTATAACCGCAACTTGCAACGCCACATCTGAGTTAGCACGAAAAGTATTTGATGATTTTCAAAATGGAAATGAGCAAAAAACTAATAAAAAATTGTGTAATGTCAGAAATACATTTGAAAAATATAATTTAATATCAGGACTACATACTTTTTTTAGTAAAAATAATTCATCATATAGAAATATTTTACCTCCTTTAAGTATTTTAACTTCAAAAGAAAGTGATGAATTAAATGCTAATCTACGAGAGTTAAATTTTTCAACCAAATCATCTTTGGCGGCCTAATATGCAACTTGCAAGATTTTTAAATAGTGTTTTTAAGAAAGATGGCTTCATATTAGTTGACGCTTATTCAAAAAGTTACATTATTGGAAACCCTAAAAAAGAAAATCCAATTAAATTAAAGCTAAAAAATAAAAAACTACATTATAAATTATTATTTCATCCAGATCTTTATTTTGGTGAAGCATATACAGATGGTGAAATTGTAATAGAAAATGGAAGTCTCACAGATTTTTTAGATCTTGCACTTATGAATTTTGGAAGAGGAGATCTTAATTTTTTTAGTTATTTGATAAATAGATTAAGAGGATCTTACAGATATCTAACAAATTTTAATTTTATAAAGAAATCGAAAATGAATGTATCCCATCACTATGATATTTCAGATGATTTATATGATTTATTTTTAGATCCTAAGAGACAATACTCATGTGCATACTTCAAAAATGAAGATGAGACTTTAGAGGATGCTCAAAATAATAAGATAAATCATATCATAAAAAAATTGAACATTGAACCAAATCAAAAAGTTTTAGATATTGGTTGCGGATGGGGCTCACTAGCAATCGACATTGCTAAAAGTGCTAACTGTGAGGTGACTGGAATAACATTATCTGAAAATCAATTTAACTTTTGCCAAAAAAAAGCTAAAGAGCTGAATCTTGAAAATCAGCTCAATTTTAAATTAATGGATTACAGAGAACTTAATGAAAAATTTGACAGAATAGTTAGTGTTGGAATGTTTGAACATGTTGGAAGAAAATTTTACCGTAAATTTTTTACTCAGGTTGAAAAATTACTTAAAGATGAAGGGGTTTCATTAATTCATACAATTGGATCAGTAAATCCACCTCGGGATCCTCATCCATGGATAACAAAATACATTTTTCCGGGTGGATATACACCAAGTTTAAGCGAGGTTACTACACCAATTGAAAAAGCAGGATTGATTGTTGCTGATATAGAAGTTTTAAGGCTTCATTATTCTCATACTTTGAGACACTGGAAAGAAAACTGTCTCAAAAATCAGGATAAAATAATTAAAATGTTTGATGAAAGATTTTTTAGGATGTGGGAATTTTATCTAGCAGGCTGTGAGATGGCATTTAAATGGGGTGATCAAGTCGTTTATCAATTTCAACTAACAAAAAATTACAGATCTACTCCAGTTACAAGAGACTATATTTATCAATAAATTCTTGATAGACATAAATCTTCTTGAAATGAAAAAAAAATCAAAAAAATCAAAAAAATCAAAAAAATCAAAAAAATCTAAAAAATCAAAAAAATCAAAAAAAATTAAAAAAAAGGTTAAAATTAAAAATACCAGAAAAACAAAAACATCAAGAAAAAAAATAAAAAAAAATAAACCTAAAATAAAAAATAAATTTAAAAAAAATAAAGTTAAAGGTTATAAAAAAATTAAAAAATCTATTCCTGTCAAAAAAAAAAAAGAAGATAGTTTTATTTTAAAACTAATAAATTTTCAAAATTCACTTAAGCCTGAATTTAAAATAAAATTAAATTTTAATTTTGAAAAATATATTCAAGCTTTTTTTGACAAAATTGCAAATATTATTGATCAATACAGAGTAATTAAAAAAGATGAGGCCAGGAGAATAAAAGTAGAAAAACAAGAAAATGAAAGACTAGAAAAAATTAAGAGAGCAGAGGAAAAACAAAAACAAGAAAATTTAAAGTTTAAATTAAAAGAAGAGACATTAAAAGAAGAAATTAAAATTGAAAAACAAAGAACTAAAGACATAAAATTATTTTTAAGAAAAGAGCAAGCTTTATTAAGAATTGAACAGGCTGAGAAACAAAAACAATTTTTACAAAAATTAAGATTAGATAAACAAATTGAAAAATTTAGAGTTAGAGAAGTTAAAGAATTAGAAAAACTTGAAAAAATTTCTTTAAAAGAGAAAAGAGAGGATTATGCAGGTCTTCAAGAAAGAATAGAAAAATTAAAAGAGAAATATCGAATAATAAGGGACCAAAAAATTAAGGAAAGGGTAGAGGCTCTAGGAGTAAAAATTCAAGGAGATGAAGATAGAGAAACACTTCTTAAAAAAGAAAAAGAATACACAATAGCAAGACAAAAAATAGAATTTTCTTTGGAAAGTTTTTATAGAAGTGCAAGCAGTTTAGTTTTCCAATTAAACAAAAGACACGTAACAAGACATATGTCGATTTTTAGATGTATTGATAGAAGATTTGAGACAGGTGAGATTTTTGTTAAATGGGATGAAGCAGCTGATGATGAATGGTTATTATTGATATACATTAAAAATAATTCACCAGACGAAGGGATAGTGATTGAAGACAAAACAAATCCTGAAAAAAATATTTCTCATGAATTTAAAAATAATGAAATTTTCAAGGCCTCAGACACTATGGTAGACTCTTTAACTCATCTAATAGCTAGAAAAAGAGCCAAAAATGGCAATTAATACAACTAAAAATATTTGGTAATATTAATAATGCTTTTTGGAATTATTTTAATGATTACACTATTCATAATTTTAACTTACGTTCTTTCATGGATAAGGTATTTTAACAGTCTCGATCCCAGACTAGGTCAATCAACTTGGCGGTGGAGTTACGATTACCCTGTAATTGGAGCAAGAGACTTCTCAGATTTAGATGATAGAGAGTTTGTTAAATTAAGAAGAAAAAGAAATAGAATTATAACCTTGATGTACTCAATTGTATTAATAATGTTTATGCTTTCAATGTCATTACTAAGTGAAATAATGATATTTTTTTTAGCTTAACTTTTCAATTGTTTTTTATTTTTGAGATATAAAAAATAAGCAACAATTTCATATCCATAATTAAAAATTGTAAAAATTATTGGAAGTTTAAAAAATTTATATAAAAATCTATATTTAGGTATTTTCTGCCAGACATATAAAAAAGCTTCAGCTCCTTCTAAAACTTTATCTTGATCTTTTACATGTAATCGTCTTAAGAGCTGCTTGTCATCTTTATTGGTCTCTTTTTCTGCCAGTTCATTATTAGTAATATCGATCCAATCTATTTCTTCTATTTCTTCTTTTTTATATAAGTTTATTTCAGATCTACAGATTTTACAGGAATTGTTGAAATACACTTTCATGTTACAATAGTTATCTTTTAACAGATTTTTGTACATGCGTAAAAAGAGCAGTTGAAAAGAAAATATAAATCTTTAAGTAATTACTATGAGTAATTTCTTTGATAAATCAGATTTAGTAAGAAAAGACGCTGAAAATATAGTATCAGACACTTTGAAAAATTGTGATGATGGAGAATTGTATTTAGAGGACTCAAAGTCAGAGTCAATTATCCTAGATGATAATAAGATTAAGAGTTCAAACTATAGTTCTGATTTAGGCTTTGGATTTAGAGCAGTATCTGATGAAGTTGTTGCCTATTCTTATTCAAACGAAATATCAAAAGACTCCTTAAAAAGTTCAGCAGAAAATCTTCAATCAACTCTTAAATCAATCACAGGTACGTATAATAATGAGATACCAAAATCTAACAAAAAATTTTATAGCGATGTAAATCCTATAGAACAAAAAACTTTAAACTCTAAGTTAGAAGTCCTGAATAAAGTGAATGATTACCTAAGAAAAAAAGATGGGGCTGTAAAACAGGTTACAGCAAATTTTTTAGGTGAACATAAGTCAATAGAAATAATCAGATCAGGCGGTGAAGCAATAACAGATATCAGACCATTAATTAGATTTAATGTTTCTGTAATGCTTGAAAAAAATGGAAGAAAAGAAACAGGTGTGTATGGCATTGGTGGCAGACAATCTTATGATGATTATTTACAGAATGATAACTGGAAAAGTGTATGTGAAGAAGCTTTTAGAATTGCTTCAGTTAACTTAGAGAGTAAACCCGCACCAGCTGGTGAAATGAAAGTAGTCCTAGGACCAGGTTGGCCAGCAATATTAATTCATGAGGCAATAGGACATGGCCTAGAAGGTGATTTTAACAGAAAAAAAACATCAGCATTTCATAACTTAATGGGGCAGAAAGTTGCAAGTGAAGGTGTCACAATAGTTGATGACGGTACCATTGATAACAGAAGAGGTAGTCTTACAGTAGATGATGAGGGTACACCAACTGAAAGAACTGTTTTAATTGAAAATGGAATTTTAAAAAACTTCATGCAAGACAGATTGAATGCACGTTTAATGAACACAAGATCAACTGGTTCAGGAAGAAGAGAAAACTATAGACATGTAGTTTTACCTAGAATGAGAAATACAATGATGCTAAGTGGAAAGCAAACCCAAGATGAGATGATTAAATCTGTAGATAAAGGTATATTTGCTGTGAGCTTTGGAGGTGGACAGGTAGATATTACGTCAGGAAAATTTGTTTTTAATTGTACAGAGGCCTATGAAATAGTTAATGGAAAAATTGGTTCTCCAATTAAGGGAGCGACTTTAATAGGAGATGGTCCCTCAATTTTAAAAGAAGTTTCAATGGTTGGTAATGATATGATGTTAGACCCAGGTATAGGTACGTGCGGTAAAGCTGGTCAAGGAGTTCCAGTCGGTGTTGCACAACCATCCATATTAATTGATAAAATGACGGTTGGTGGAACAAAACTCTAATTAATGATTAAAGATCAAGATTTTTTGAAAGCTAAAGCAGCACATTGTTTGGATGTTGCAAAAAAATTTGGAGCCTCAGATGCAAGTGTTACTATAGGGCATAGTGTTTCTGAAACTGTTAATTTTAGAAATAAAAATTTAGATGAGTCTAATAGATCAGATGGATTAGCATTTAGTATAGATACTTATATAGGTAAAAAAAAATCTTCAATTTCTTCATCAAATTTATTAGATGAAAATTTAAGTATTCTTATAGAGAAGTGCTATGAAACAACTAAAATCACACCTGAGGATGAATTTAATTCATTACCTAATAAAAATTTACTTGTGGAAAGTCTCAAAGATTTAAATATTTATGATAAAACTCACATTGAGAATGATAAAAAAATTCATTATTTAAAAGAATTAGAAAATTCAGTATCAGAAAATAAAAAAATAATAAATACAGAATCCAGTTTTACTGAAAAAAAATCTAATTTTATTTTAGCTAATAGTGATGGTTTTTGTAGTGGTTATAAAACATCTTCATTTACGACGTCGTGTGTTGCTGTTGCTAAAGATGAAAAAAGTATGGAAAGAGATTATGAGTATTCAAGTAAGAGATATTTTGATGACATTAAAGATCCCCAGACTTTAGGTAAACTTGCAAGTAATCACACAATAAGAAAACTAAGCCCAAAAAAAATTGGAAGTGAAAAATTAAGTGTTGTATTCGATAAAAGAATAGCAAAAGGTATGCTCGGTGCTTTTGCGAGTGCAATTTCATCTTCAGCAATTGCAAGAGGCACTTCATTCCTTAAAGACCAAATAAATGAGCAGATTTTTTCAGACTCTATAAATATAATAGATAAACCTGATATAATTAAGGGTTTAGGGTCAAAAAATTTTGACTCTGAAGGCGTTAAGTCTGAAGCCCTTATTCTAGTTAATGAGGGAGTGCTTAAAAATTATCTTATAGATACTTATAATGGCAGAAAACTAAAACTACAATCAAATGGAAGAAGTGGAGGTACTACAAATCTGTATTTTGAGAATGGAAAACAAACTTATGATGAGTTATTAAAAACTAATTCAAGATGTATTTATATTACAGAAACAATAGGCCACGGCAGCAATCTTGTTACTGGAGATTACTCTGTGGGTGCAACTGGGTTTTTAGTAGAAGGGGGTGAATTTAAATATCCAATAAATGAAATAACAATTGCAGGAAATTTTAAGGATATGTTTAAAAATATATTTTTAGCAAATGACTTAGAGTTCGAATATTCAACAAATTCTCCGACTATGATGATTGAGGGCATGACAGTTGCTGGTAAATGAGCAGTTTTTGTGTAATTGGCTCAGGAATTTCAGGAGCAACGATTGCTAATCTTTTAAGTAAAAAACACTCCATAGATTTATATGATAAGGCAAAAGGTCTTGGAGGAAGATCGTCATTTAAAAGATTGGATAAAAAAAAAGGATTTGATCATGGGACTCAGTATTTTTCTCCTAAAAGTATGGAGTTTAAAAAATTTACTAAAAAGCTTTTAGAAAAAAAGGTATTAAAAATTTGGACTGGAGATCATAAATTTTTGAGTAAAAAAAAAAAAGAAAACAAAAAACATATTAAGATTATTGGGAAACAAGGAAATAATGATATCAGCAGGTATTTGTTAAAAAATATTAGATGTAATTTTCAATGTGAACTTAAAAAAATAAATTTTTCAAATAAAAAATGGAATTTAACCTTTAATGATAGAAAGGTTAAAACTTATGAAAATTTAATTTTAACATGTCCATTTCCTCAATTAAAAAAATTATCAAAAAAATATATTAAAAATTCTTTTATTAAAGAAAAAATTAGGATGGATGCTAATATCACTGTTTTATTGGAAATAAAAAAAACAAATTTAAATGTAAGTAGTTTTTTATTCAATGATAAAATTTTAGGCTGGGCAGGATGCGAAAACAGCAAAAAAAGATTTAAGAGCAAAACTGATCTTTGGACTTTACAAAGTACTTTTAATTGGGCAAATAAAAAAATTAATCAAAATAGAGCACTTAAAAAAACAAATACTAAAATTTTAGTTGATAAATTTTTTCAATTAATAGGAATTAAGAGAACAAAAATACTTTTTTCACTAAATCATGGATGGAAGTACTCTTCAAACTCAAAACCTTTAAAATTGAAAAGTTATTGGAATTCTAGGTTAAATCTAGGTGTTTGTGCAGATTGGTTTAATGGACCAAGGTTAGAGTCAGGATGGATAAGTGCAAACGATCTTTACAAGAAAATAAATAGGTAAATTACTCGAAATTTATTAATCTATATTCCCAATTTCCCATTCTTTGATAAGTAACTTTTAATATCAAAGAACTTTTTTTATCCAACCAAATATCAAAATTTAATCTTTTATCATCTGGAAGTGTCATATCTTTGGAGGTTAATTTGAAACGATCAGTCTCATATTCCTTACCATTAATCATAATTTTTTCTTTTCCAACAAAAGTAACTACCTGTTCTTTAATACTACCTGATATTGGGCTTATTTGGCTACTAGCTTGCAATATCTTATGACTCCACCAATTACCAATAGTATTTTCAGGGGAAGCCTCACCAGAGAAAGAGGAGCCCACAATATCAAATTTTTTGGTTTTTTTATTTAAGGTTAAGTTTACAAATTTTTCTTTTTTATTCTGTAGAGTTTTTGAGTTAAAAGAAATCAATTGATCTTTCAAATATTTTTCTTCTCCAATACCCTCTACTTTTAAAACTGATGCACCGAAAAATTTTACCTCAAATTTAAACTGGTTAGTTACTAGAGTAATATTGTTTATTTGTGAAAAAAAATAATAATTATAACCAATCAATTCATTATTTCGTAAAATTTCCATCTCAATTTTTTTATAGTTACTGTAATGACCAATATGAGCATGTGAGCCAAAAGAAATAAAAATAAATATGATGCTGAGAGTGATCTTTTTCATTATAAGCAAGTATTAATAATTTTATAAGTAGCAGTATAATATGTTTTTATCTATTAAAAATATCCCCAAAGTATATTGGAGCTCAGATAAAAGCTTTAACTTCAAACCAAAATTTTCAACCTCATTTTTTTTAATTTTTGGTTTAATTATATTTGGTTTCGGAGAGGGATTATTAATATTGTCAACTACAGGAAATTCTCCCTGGTCTGTACTAGCAGAGGGAATATCAAAAAATTCTAAATTGTCTATTGGTGCAGCAACATTTCTAGTTAGCGTAAGTGTTCT
>CABXRS010000013.1 GCA_902514665.1 uncultured Pelagibacteraceae bacterium
ATCCAAAAGCTAGAGTTAAACCAAAAATCGATTTTGGAAGACCTCTACATGATATGTATCCTTATATTAACCGATTAAAATTAAAAAAAATAATGGAAAAATAATGGCTAATTTTGATTATGGTTATTTTTCGCACAGCAAAATAAAAGATAAAAAAACTCCCACTCAGAAGAAAAGAAAAATCTTAATGAAAGAAAGAACAATTATTAACAGAATAATTGCCAATGACTTTGATCATAAATTTTATGATGGAAATAGAATTAATGGGTATGGAGGGTTTAAATATGATGAGAGATGGAAGATTTTTTTAAAAAAAATAATAAAAAAATATAATTTAACTAAAAACTCTAGGGTGCTTGATTTGGGTGCAAAAAAAGGTTTTTTTATGAAGGATTTAATGGATTTAGTACCAGGCATTAAAGTTTATGGAGTAGAAGATCATGAATACCCAATAAAAAAATCATTACCATCTGTAAGAAAAAAAATATCTTACGTTTCAGCATACTACAATGTAAAATATAAAAAAAACTACTTTGACTTTGTTCATGCACACAATTCAATCTACAGATATAGCATGAGAGATTTAATAAAAATTATTAAAAAGATTAATTATATATCAAAAAAATCTCACATAACTATACCAGTTTATTATACTGAAAAAGAAAGAAGTAAGTTTTTAGATTGGTCGTTACTTGGTGGAGTAATTTTGAAAGAAAAAGAATGGAAACAAATGTTTAAATTTTTAAATTATAAGGGTGACTATTATTTTTCAGGTCCCAAAAGTTACGGATTATAAACATATGTACTTTAAAGCAGCTGTCTTAGAGAAAAAAAATGCTGTTAAGATTATAAAATTAAAAAAACCGACAATTCTTCAAAAGGGACAAATTTTAATTAAGGTTCTTTATAGCTCAATCTGCCATACACAATTACAAGAGATTGAAATAAAAAGAGGTAAAGATAATTTTCTACCTCATTGTTTAGGTCATGAAGGTGTTGGGATTGTAGAAAAAATTTTTAAAAACTGTAAAAAGTTTAAAATTGGAGACAAGGTATGTCTGACATGGGTGAAGTCAGGGATAACAATTTCAAAAGGAAATGTTTATCAAGATTTTAATGATAGAAGAATTAATTCAGGACCAGTTCACACACTTAATGAATTTGCTGTAATTGATCAAAGTAGAATTTATAAATTGAAAGATGAAAAAAATATTAAAAATAAAGTATTACTTGGATGTGCGATGCCTACAACATTTAATATTTTTTTAGAAAATAAAATTAAAAAAAATATGAATATTTGTGTTTTAGGTGGAGGAGGTTTGGGCTTAAGTTTTATTCTAATTGCTAAATCTTTAGGTTGTAAAAAAATTTCACTATTAGATAAAAATCAAAAAAAACTTAGATATCTAAAGAGCAAATTTAATATAAATACATTTAAATCTATAGAAGAGATTAAAAAAGATAGTTATGATTTGGTTGTTGAATGTACTGGAAATATTCATGTCTTTGAGATGTCGCTTAGTTTAGCTAAAAAATTTGGAGGTAAAATAGTGGTTGTAGGAAATTACCAAAAAAGATTATTATCTAAGTTAAACCCATGGCATATTATTGAAGGAAAAACATTAAAAGGAGCTTGGAATTCTGAAATTGATTTTAAAAATAAGTTTTCAAAATTAGAAAATCTTTTTAAGAATTTAAAGACTAATTTCTATTTTTCTAATAAAGTTTACAAATTGACAGAAATAAACAAAGCAATTAAAGACTTTAAAAAAGGAAAAGTGATAAGACCATTAATAAAAATGACATGAAAAAAAAAGAAAACATATTAATTAATGGCTGCTCTAGAGGTTTGGGATATGATTTTTTTGAATATTTAAAATCAAAATATAATGTATATGGATTAAGTAGCGTTAAGAGTGATAATAAAAAAATTTTTTATTACAATCCGTTAGAAAATATAAAGATAGGTGACTTATTAAAAAAAAAAATTAAAACTCTCAAAATAAACCATGTAATACATTGTTCTGGTGGAGGTTTTAAAAAACATGATAAACTTCTAGAGGTCAAAAGTCTTATAGACTTATTTAATGTAAACTTTTATTCAATTTATGAGATAAATAGAACTTTAATTCAAAACAAACTCAAAAAACAAAAACTTAATATAATTATGATTGGTTCAATTGCTGCTATCGAAAATAAAGCATCAATAGGGTATTCTGCTGCAAAATCAGTCTTATTTAATTATAATAAAAATTTAGCAATTAACTTTTTAAATGAAAAAGTAATTTCAAAGCTAGTTATACCAGGTTCTTTTTTATCAACCAATGGTTCCATGAAAAGATTAAAAAATAAAAATATTAAAATTTATAACAAGATCAAAAAATTAATGCCAAATACAAAAATGCAAAAATCTATAGATATAATTCAATTTACAGAATTTTTACTAAAGAATGAGTCAGACTTACTAAATGGAACATATGTTTCACTATCAAACTTAGAGTCAAAGTCTATATTTCTTTAAATTGTATTAATTTAATGAAAAATTTTATTAATAAAGTTTTATTATATATAAATATAACTTATATTTTTATTTATCCGCACAAGGTGCCAGCACCTATTACTTATAAAAATTTAATTGCAAATATTATTTGGTTTTCAATCAATAAACACTTTAAGTCTAGCTTTAAATATTTTGCCAGATTAATTTGGAAGATATTTTTTGATTTTATAAAAATAATATATCTGCCAATAAGCATATGTTTTTATTTTTCAAAATATCGTTTTATTCAAATTAACTATTCCCAAATCGGCTCAATGGGCGAGCAATTAAAGTATATGGTTGAGTATAATTGCCTTAGAAATAAAAAATCATTAATATTTATTCCAAGAACTCAAACCAGATCACACATAAAAAAAATTTTTATTAATTTAAATATAATTGACAGCATAATTTTAAATTTTTTAGCACTACCATTAATTCATACTAATTTTATATCTTGCGATGCAACAATCTCCAACGCACTATATGATACAAGTGGAGATAGGATGGGAAAAGACCACCCTCTTAAGATTGTTCAAAAATTTGAAAAAAAATTTGGAAATAGCTTGGATATATTTAAATTAAACCAGTATTACGTTGATGAAATGGAGAAACATTTTTCAAACAAATTTAAAAATTTTGATATTAAAAAAACTATAATTTTACATGTAAGAGATGAAAGTTTTTTATCAACATCTTATTTAAGAAATGCTTCTTTTGAAAATTATTTTTCAACAATAAAATACCTACTAGATAATGGTTATTTTGTAATAAGACTAACTCATTCAAAAAGTAAAATATTAAAATTTACAGATAGTTATAAAGAGCTTAATACCGATGATTCATTTAACCAATTTTTTCAATATTACTTAATATCTAAGTGCAAAGGTTTGATGTGCTGCAGTTCAGGTCCAGCTTCATTGGGTGCGTTATTGAATACTCCTATATTACAAATAAATATTTTTTCTTATTCAACTTATGCTACAAAAAAAAATGATGTCTATTTACTTAAAAAAGTAAAAAATAAAGATAATGAATTATCTAGCTATATCGATTTATTTAATATGGATTTTTTTTATAAGTATGCAGTATCACTAGCCAGAATGAATCAAAAAGGCTATGTGGCAATAGAGAATACAGAAGATGAAATTTTAGAAGCCACGAAGGAATTTATAGGATTAAATAATAATAATTTTCATAATATGAATGATGATCAAAAATCTTTTACTCAAAACATTCCTAAAAAATCCGGTTTTGGATATGTGGAGTCAAGAATTTCAAGCTATTTTCAAAAAAAATACCCTGAATTATTTAAACAGAAAATTAATTAATTATATAAATTCCTATCTGGTCTTGCTAAAGCATAGGTAATATTTGATATAAATAAAAATGAATAAAAATAATAACAATTCCTTAAAATTTTTTTTGTGGTCACCAATGTTAAGCAATGTTGGTACAAATGGTGCGATGATTGGAATGGCCAAGTCATTGAAAAAATACTCAGATGCTGAAATTTATTTGATAAATATACTAGGAGAATTTACACAATATAAAAAAGAAAATTTTTTTATCATAGATTTTTTAAAAATTAATGATTTAATTCCTAAAACTGGTAAAATTTCAAAATATCTGATACTTATTTTTTCAATTTTGAGCATACCATTTTTAATAAGACAAGTTTTAAAATATAAACCCAACATTATAATAACAGGACTTGTAGGATTTATCCCCTGCATATTAAAATTTTTATTTAAGGATTTGATAGTTATTAATAGCATCCAAGGATATCCAAAATTTAATTTTATCAGAAAGTTTATCTGGAAAATGTTTTATAAAAAATCAGATTATTTGATTACAATGACCAAACAAACCAAAAAAGATTTAGAAGAAATAGTTGGTATTGATCCAAAAAAAATTTTTACAATCGAAAATCCAATACTTAATAGGAATATAAAAATGATGTCTCTAGAAACAATTGATAATGAAGATAAATTTATTTTTAATAAGAAGGTATTTTGTGCTATTGGAAGATTGACTCATCAAAAAAATTTTATGCAATTATTGAAGTTGGTTAAAAAATATTCCGATCAAACAAATGAAGATTTTAATTTAATTATTTTAGGAGAGGGTGAAAAAAGAAAAGAATTAGAAAATTATATAGAAAAAAATAAAATTAAAAATTTTTATTTATTAGGTTTTAAAGATAACCCTTATAAATATTTAGCAAAATCAAATGTCTATATTTGCCCCTCGTTATGGGAGGAACCGGGACACACTTTGATGGAAGCAGGATATTTAAATGTGCCAATATTGACTAGTAATTGCCCAAATGGTCCAAATGAAATAATCCAAAATGATTATAATGGTACGAAGTATGAATTAGGAAATAAAAAAGATTTTTTTAATAAATTAAAAAAAATTAACTCATATGAAGCAAGTGAGAAAAAAAAATTATTAATAAATATGAAAAAGATTGCTATTAATTATAGTCAACTTAGATTTGCAAAAAAATTTTTAAAATTAATAAATTAATTTAAATAAAATAGATTTTTTTTTTTTTACGTTATAAGATGAAATTAGTATTGTTTAATAATATTTTTAACCCTGGTGAATCTAATGAATTTGAGCTTTATAAAAGAATATCTTTTTATCCATAAATTAATTTTTAGAAAATATTCTATTTTAAGAATTTCACAAATAATGATTGTAAAAAAACTAAATATATATGGCTCAATATTAGATGTAGGTTCAAAAGCTTCAATAAGCAACGTAAGTAACTTTATTAAAACAAAAGAAAAAATAAATTATGCTGATAAATATTCAGAGAATCAAAATGATTTAAAAATTGACTTAGAAAATTATGATCAAAATTTTGAAAAAAAATTTAAAAATGTTCTTTTATTTAATGTTTTAGAACATATTTATAATTTTAAAAATTGCTTAAAATTATGTAATTCACTACTAGAAACAAATGGAATTCTCTATGGATCAACTCCATTTTTTTTTAGAATTCACGGCTCACCCAACGATTATTTTAGATATACAGAACAATCATTAATTAGATTGCTAAGAGAAGAGGGGTTTAGAGAAATAAAAGTATCAAATCTTAATGGGGGAATATTTATATGCTTTTTTGGCTCCATATCACTTATTACTAATAAGATTCCTTTTTTAAACAACATTCTTTTAATAATTTGCCAATTATTAGATTTATTTATCTCATTGTTTTCTAAAAACTCAAAAAATAATTATCCTCTTGGATATTTTTTTGAGGGAAAAAAATGAGTACAGCTAGAGTTATAAAATTCTTTTTTAGAGAAATAGATTTTAAAACTTGGGTAAATGTATTAATTAATTTTTTTTTCAATTTTTCAATTATAATTTCTGAAGTTTTATTCTTAAGTACTTTTTTTATACTATTAAATGGAAAAACAACTTCAGAAAATATTAATAATTTATTTCAAAAGTTTGAAATATATTTTTCTGAACAAATTGATACTATAGGGAATACAGAACTGTATTTAATTATTCTTATATTTTTCTTATTTCTTAAAAATATTTTAACATTGGTACATAATATTTATTATAACACTTTCATTTTTAATTTATCTGTAAGAAAGTCAGCTAAAATTTTAACTTCATATATCAATAAAAGTTACGAAGAGTTCTCAAAAAAAGATATTTCTATATATGTTAAACAGCTTGTTAAAGATGTAGAAATCGTTTTTGTTGGCATATTTGGATTAATAATAATTTTTACAAGTGAATTAATTTATGTAATAATTTTAATTTTCTTCATATCTAACCTTGTAAGTTTTAACCCTTCATTTGAGGTTTACTTAATTGTATTATTAATGATTTTTATTTTGTACGGACTTTATGTCTTGGCAAAAAAATACGGTGACTTAAGAGGATCAACAGAAATTGTAGTATTTAAAACAATTAACGACACTTTAAGTGTTTTTAAAGAAATTAAAATAATCAATAGTGTCAATCAATTTGTTAAAAAATATAATTTTTTTCTGTCAAAGTTTTTTAAAACAAGAGTTATATCAAGCACCATAAATTTGACACCAAAATTTATGTTTGAATTTTTTCTTGTAATTTTCTTTTTTATTCTTTTTAAAAATGAAAGTAAAAATATAAATATTAATGAATTTGTTATTAAGTATTCAGTATTTGCAATAGGATTACTAAGATTAATTCCTTCTTTTGCAAAACTTTCATCCTACTCTAGTACAATTCTTTACAATTTAAAATCAATAGAATTTATTCAAAATGATTTGAAGTTACTTAATATGTTGCAATTTAAAAAGGGAGCCAAAAAACATACTTTAAAAAATATTAAACTTTCAAAAATTACCTTAAATTTTGGTAACACAAAAAGCAAATTACCAATCTGTAAAATTAACAATTTTAGTCATAGATTAGAAAAAAATAAAATTTATGGAATTTATGGGCAGAGTGGGTCAGGTAAAACGTCATTATTAAATATAATATGTGGCTTCATAAAACCCTCTAAAGGTAGAGTTCTTTTTAACAATAAAAATTATACATCTAATGATATCCTTAGAAATTTTAAAGTTGGTTATGCGCCACAAATACCAGCAATTATTGATGAAAATATATTAGTCAATTCTACTCTTAAGTATGAAAACTCTAAAGAAACAATTGATAAATTGAAATTTTATTTAAATTTATTCAACTTAAAAAAGTTTACAAAAAAAATATTTTTTTCTGATACTAAAAATTCTTCAATTAAAAATATGTCAGGTGGAGAAAAACAAAGAGTAGGTATTATTAGAGCTCTTTTATATAGCCCAGATTTAATTTTATTAGATGAACCAACATCGTCATTAGATAAAAAAAATGAAAAAAAGGTTTATGAATTTTTAAGAAAGTTTAAAAAAAATAAAATTATAGTTGTTACTTCTCATAAAAATGAGAATAAAAAATATTTTGACGAAATAATTAACCTATAAATTCTTAATTATTTTAAAATATTTTTGGCATTGTTCTTCTATAGAAAAGCGCTTAAGACTTTTACTGCCACTTTTTGATTTAACTAAAGCTTTAGAATAATTAGAAATTACATATTCAATTTTTTTTGCTAAATCAAATTCATTATCAACTAAAGATAAATATCCGTACTTACCATTTTTTAAAATTTCTTTTGGACCACTTTGACATTTTGAAGAAATAATTGGAATTTTGTACTGCATTGCTTCAATTAAAACATTTGGCAAGCCCTCAAAAAAAGAATTTAAAATGAATATACCTTTTTGCTTATAAAAAATATCAGGCTTAGAAAAATTCTTGAAAAAAACGTATTTTTTTATTTTTAAATTTATAGCTAAATTTTTAAGAGATTTCTTTTTACTTCCCTTTCCAACAACCGTTAATCTTAATTTAGGAATTTTTTTTTGAACTATGGTAAAAGCTTTAATCAATCCCTCAAGATTTTTTTGTTTTTCAAGCCTTCCAATTGTTAATAACTCATATTTATTTCTTTTATGTTTGGAAATAATTTTTTTTGGAAGAATTGGGTTATAAATAGTAAAAATTTTTTTTTTAAATAAAAACGAATTTTTAAAATAATTTGATGACTCTTTTGAATTACATATTATTATTGATGCAAAATGATAAAAAAAAAATTTTATAAATAGTTTTAATCTATATTTAAAATAAGTATTAAAAAATCTTAATGAACTAACGGGATGATTTGCAATTCTGATAATACAAGGTATATTTTTGATTTTTGATAAAATTATTCCAAACGGGTGATCTTGCATAGAAAATATTAATGAATTTTTTGTAGTTTTTATTTTAAATAAAAAAAATATAAAACAATTAATAGCATTATTTATTCTGTCATTAAGAAAATTGAACTCAAAATATTTAATTGCTTTTTTATATACTATTTTATGATTTATTTGACTTGAGATTTTACTGCTTATCCTGGAAAAAATTATCTCCACATCATAATTTTTTTTTATAAAGTAATTACTTAATAAAATTAAATTTTTTTCTATTCCCCCATCATCAATGTTAGGAATGAAAAAAATTATTTTTTTATTCATATTTCTTAACTTGGACTTTTTATTTTGAATTTAACTAATAATTTAATTAATAATATTGATAAAACTGATTTATTATAATAATCAATTCAAATAATGAAAGTTGTTATATTCGCTGGAGGCTTGGGGACAAGAATTTCAGAAGAAACAGATTATGTCCCAAAACCTATGGTCAAAATTGGAAAACAGCCAATTTTGTGGCACATCATAAAATATTATTCAATGTTTGGTATTTCAGAATTTATCATTTGCGGGGGTTATAAAGTGAATATTATTAAAGATTATTTTAAAAAATTTAAAAAAAATAAAATTTGGAATATTAAAGTTATTAATACAGGAAATGGTAGTAATACTGGAGAAAGATTAAGAAGAGTAAAAAAACATATAAATGGCACATTTTGTTTAACTTATGGTGATGGTTTAAGCAATGTAGATATAAATAAATTAATCAAATTTCATAAAAAAAATAAATCATTAGTCACGTTAACAACTGTCAAACCAACACCACATTTTGGAAAAATCATATTTAAAGGAAACAAAGTAACAAAATTTGTAGAAAAAGATCAAAAGAAAGAAAATTGGATAAATGGAGGTTTTTTTGTCTGCGAAAAAAAAATATTCAATTATTTAAACAAAGAAAACACAATATTTGAGAGCAACACATTAAATTTTTTAGCAAAAAAAAAGAAATTATCGGCGTACAAACATAATGATTTTTGGTATTGTATGGATACCTTAAGAGATAAAAGGCATTTAAATAGTCTATGGTTATCAAAAAAAGCACCTTGGAAAATTTGGGATGAGTAAATCATTCAAAAAATTAGAAAACTTTTGGAAAAATAAAAAAGTTTTCTTAACAGGTCACACAGGATTTAAAGGAGCTTGGCTATCTATTTTTTTAAATATGTTAGGAGCAAAAGTATATGGATACTCCTTAAAACCTGAAATGTTGTCATTATTCAATCAAACAAAATGTAGCAAGATAGTAAAAAAAAATTTTATATTAAACATAAATAATCTTAAGCAATTAAAAAAAAAAATGTCAGAAACTAAGCCAGATATAATTTTTCATCTTGCGGCGCAACCACTTGTGAATGAGTCTTTAAAAAAACCAATTGACACATTTAACACAAATATAATTGGAACTTTAAACGTATTAGAAGCTGCAAAGATAGTTAAATCAGTAAAATCAATTGTTATTATAACAACAGACAAAGTTTATAAAATAAATCCAAAAGGCAAAAGTTATGTTGAAACAGATGAATTAGGTGGTAAAGATCCTTATAGTGCCTCTAAAGCTTGTGTGGAAATATTAATAAATTCGTATATTTCATCATTCTTAAAAAATTTAACAACAATCAAAGTAAGCTCTGCAAGGTCAGGAAATGTTATTGGTGGAGGAGATTATTCTAAAGAAAGATTGATTCCAGATATTTTAAGAGCTTTTAATAAGAATAAATCTATTATAATTCGTAACCCAGATCATGTAAGACCATGGCAACATGTAATTGAACCACTTTATGGGTATTTAATTTTAGCGGAAAAACTATTTTATAATAAATTATCAAAACTAGAATATTCTTGGAATTTTGGACCTAAAAAAAGTAGTTTTATTACAGTGAAAAAAGTAATTGATAAGTTTAAAAAACATAAAATGATAAAAAAAATTTGTATAAAAAAAAATAAAAATATAGAAACAAAAATCCTTAAATTGAATAGCAGTAAAGCAATTAAATACTTAAATTGGAGACAAAAATGGAATATAGATCAAACTCTTAAAAAAATAATTGAATGGAATATTTCAGTGAAAAAGGAAAAAAATTATAGAAAAGTATGTGAAAAACAAATTATTGAATATTTAAAGGATTAATTTATGAAAATTTCTTACGGAAAAAATGTATATGGTAAAGAGGAGATTAAGTCTGTAACACAACAATTAAATAAATCTACTCAAATGGGTTCTTCAGTAAGAAGGTTTGAAGAAAAAATTTCAAGTTATTTTTCTAAAAAATATGCCCTGATGGTAAATTCTGGATCTTCAGCAATTATGCTAGCAGTTAAAGTTTTAAATTTTAAAAAAGGAGATCAAGTTTTAACTCCATGTTTAAATTTTGGGACAGCAATTTCTTCTTTAATGCATTATGGTGTTAAACCAATATTTGTTGATATAAATATTGAAACTTTACAAATTGATATAGATCAATTAGAAAAAAAAATTACAAAAAAAACGAAGGCATTATTAATACCTAACTTAATTGGAAACATTCCTGATTGGCAAAAGATTTACAAAATAGCAAAAAAATATAATTTAAAAATATTAGAGGACTCAGCAGATACATTGGGTGCAAAAATAGCAAATAAATCAACTGGAATTTATAGCGATATTTCTATTACAAGTTTTTATGGCTCTCATGTAATCAGTTGTGCGGGTAATGGGGGAATGTTTTTAACTAACAATAAGACTTACTTTGAGAGGGCTAAAATTTTAAGAAGCTGGGGTAGAATGTCAACTTTAATTAAAGATTCAGAAAATATATCAAAAAGGTTGAATATAAAATTAAAAGGAATTGACTATGATAAAAAATTTGTATTTTCTGAAGCAGGTTATAACTTTGAACCTTCAGAATTAGGAGCAGCTTTTGGGTTAATACAATTAAAAAAATTTAAAAAATTTAGTAATTTAAGAAATAAGAATTTTTTTTTACATAAAAAATTTTTCCAAAAACTCAATGATTATTTTATAACCCCAAAAATACTTGAAGGTGTTTATACAAATTTTTTAGCTTATCCAATTATCCTAAAAAAAGGATTAAATTTTAATAGAAAAAAATTACAGATTTTTTTAGAAAAAAATAATATTCAAACAAGGCCAATTTTTAGCGGTAATATATTGCGACATCCAGCATTTAGTTCACTTGTTTCAAGAGATAACAAAATTAATGCTTTTGAAAATTCGGACTATATAATGAAAAATGGCTTATTAATTGGCTGTCATCAAGGACTAGGAATTAAAGAGATAAATTATATTCATAAAATCATTTTAAAATTTATTAATCGGTGACTAAAAAATTAATAAAATCTATAAAGAATATTAGAACAAATATTTTAAAAAAAACTTTCCAAGCACAATCATCTCATATAGGAAGTTGTTTTTCTATTGTTGAATTATTAGCAGTCTTATATTTTAAGAGACTAAGAAAAAAAGATACATTTATTCTTAGTAAAGGCCATGCTGCACTTGCTTTATATTGCACGTTATTTGAGAAGAAATTACTTCTTAAAAAAGAGCTAGATAGTTATGGAAAAAATAACTCAACCTTAATGTCTCACGTAAGTCATAAAGTAAAAAATATTAAATTTTCAACTGGTTCTTTAGGGCATGGTTTACCTTATGCTGTAGGAAAAGCTCTAGGTGAAAAAATTGATAGAACCAATAATAAAGTATATGTATTAGTCAGTGATGGTGAACTTAATGAAGGAACTACCTGGGAGTCGTTATTGTTTGCTTCTTTTCATAACTTGAATAATTTATTTATAATTATTGATTACAATAAAATTCAAAGTTTAGATTTTGTAAAAAATGTATTGAAATTAGAACCATTAAAAAAAAAAATTAAATCTTTTAATTGTAATGTTGAAAAAATTGATGGTCACAATATTAAAGTAATCCAAAAATCCTTAATTAACAAAAGTAATAAGCCAAAGGTAATAATAGCCGATACTATTAAGGGAAAAGGTGTTGATTTTATGGAAAATAAAATTTTATGGCATTACAAGCCTCCTTCAAAAGATCAATTAATTAATGCTTTAAAAAAACTTAAATGAAAAATATATTTATTGAGCAACTTACTATCGCTACTAGAAAAAATAAAAACATTTGTTTGATAGTTAATGATCTAGGATTTGGAATGGTGGAAAACTACTCAAAAGAATTTCCAAGAAATATTTTTAATGCTGGCGTGTCTGAACAAAGTATGATGGGATATGCAGCTGGTCTTGCTGCCAAAGGTAAGCACGTATTTGTTTATTCAATTGCTAATTTTAACACATTTAGATGTGCGGAACAAATAAGAAATGATATAGATTATCACAATTTACCCGTAACCATTGTTTCTGCAGGAGCGGGTGTGGGTTATGGAAATTTAGGATATTCTCACCATGCGATACAAGATTATTCTTTAATTAGATGTTTTCCAAATATGTTAATTGCATCTCCTGGAGATATAATAGAACTTAAATCATGTTTTGAATATTTAATAAAAAATCCTCAACCTTCGTATTTGAGATTAGACAAAAGTTCAAATTATCAAATACATAAAAAAAAGCCGAATATATCACCTGGCAAATGGATTAAAGTTTTTGATCACAAAAAGAATGTTAACAATAAAGAGATCTATTTAACTACTGGTGCTGTTATTGAATTTGTTAAAGATAAAATTGATAAAAAAAAATATAAACCTAGGTCATTGTTCTCTATACCACTTTGGGGAATGAAATTTAAAAAAAATCAAAATAAAAATTTACAAAATTTTAAAAAAATTATAGTAGTTGAAGACCATCTTAAAGATGGAGGTCTTCAATCTTGGTTAAATGAAAGTTTCACAAATGAAAAATTAATCTCGAAATCAATAAACTCAAAAGTAATTGGAAAAGTTGGATCAAAAGAATTTTTGATGAACTACTTAAAATAATTTTGTTTAATTATGAATAGTTAATTTATTTGTATTCTATAATTGATTAATTTATAAATAAACATATATTATTTTAAGTATGATACTCACAGCAGGACCATCAATAACAAAATTAGAAAAAAAATATGTCGCTGACGCTGTTAGCAGTGGTTGGAATAATAATTGGAATAACTATTTGGTTAAATTAGAAAATAGTTTTAAAAAATATTTTAAGGTCAAGTATGCTATTCCTACCTCAAGTTGTACTGGGGCTATGCATTTGATACTTAAATCTTTAGATATTAAAAAAGGTGATGAGGTAATAGTACCTGACACTACTTGGGTTGCAACAGCAAGTGCAGTTAAATATGTAGGTGCTAAACCAGTTTTTAGCGATATAGACCCAGATACATGGACCATATGTCCAAAATCTATAAAAAAAAAAATTAATAAAAAAACCAAAGCCATAATGGTTGTTCATCTTTATGGACATCCATCTAAGATGGACGAAATTGTTAAGATTGCAAGAAAATATAAGATTCATTTGATTGAAGATGCTGCACCAGCTGTAGGCGCTAAATACAACAAAAAGTTAATAGGAACTTTTGGAATAGCTGCAGCTTTTAGTTTTCAAGGTGCTAAATTAATGGTTTCAGGTGAAGGTGGGATGATAATTACTTCTAATCGATCTTTAAATAAAAAAATTAGACAACTAGCAGCACATGGAAGAGGAAATAATAAAAAAAAAGGAACATTTTGGATTGAAAAAATTGGCTATAAATATTCCATGTCTAATATTCAGGCAGCACTATGTCTTGCACAATTTGAGAGATTAGAAGAGTTAATTGAAAAAAAAAGGAAAATATTTAGCTGGTATGAAAAAAATTTTAAAGATTTAAAAAAAGTAAAATTAAATAAAGAAAAAAAACCAGCAAGGTCTATTTATTGGATGACATCAATATTTATTTTAAAAGAAAAATTAAAAACAAAGATAGATGGCTTAAAATTATCTAGAATACTAAAAAAAAAAGGAATAGACACAAGACCAATATTTCCATCAATAAGCACATACCCAATGTGGAAAAGTAAAAATAAATTTTTCTCTAAAGAATTAAGTAAGTATGGATTAAATCTTCCCAGTGGACACAACTTAAAAAAAAGTCAGATAGATTATATTGCTAAATCTATAAAAAAAATTTTGAAATAAAAATGAAAAAAAAAATACTCCTATTAATAGGAAATAAAAATGTAGGTTCTAAAATTCTAAAGAAATTAAAAACTTATTCATTCTTAGATAGTGAAATTCTAACTAGTAACAAAACTTTTAGTAAAACAGGTATTAAATTTTTAGAAAATAAAAAACAATTTATTTTAAGATTAAGTAGAAAAAAAAAATTTGATTTTTTAATTAGTATATATTGGCCTTGGTTAATTCCAAAAAATCTTTTTTCTAAATTTAAAAATTCAATAAATTTTCATCCATCTTATCTTCCTGTAGCTAGAGGGTTTTATCCTCATGCTCATGCGATAATTAAAAATTTAAAATGGGGAGTTTCCCTTCATGAAATATCAGATGGGATAGATAAAGGTAATGTATGGTGCCAAAAAGAAATTAAATATGATAAATTTTCTTCCTCAACTAGCCTTTACAAAAAAGGAGAAACTGAAATCGTCAAATTATTTAATAAAAATTTTTTTAAAATATTAACTGGAAAAATTAAATCAAAAAAACAATCAGGAAAAGCAAGCTACTTTAATAAGGACAGTATTAACAAATTTAATGAAATTAAATTAAATAAATCTTATAAGTTAATAGATTTGATTAAACTAAATAATGCAAGAACATTTAAGAATAAATCCTTCAATTTTTTTATTTATAAAAATGAAAAATATAATTTTAAAATTTTAATTAAGAAAAATTAATTTATAGTTGGAAAAAAAAAAATGATAGCTATACTGTAATTTTAAAAACAATTAAGAAACTAACATAAATTGATGAAAGTTAAAAATCCTTCTGTTGCAGTAGCAATACTTTCTTGGAATGATTGGAAAAATACAACTAAACTTTTAGAAAGCGTTTTTAAAAGTGACTACAATAATTATGATATAATTGTTGTTGATAATAATTCTGATAACTATCATTTTGAACAACTTTTAAATTGGTGTAAAAAAAAAAAAATTCACGCAATTAATTTACACAATAAATCTACTAAAAAAAAAGATTCCAAAAATTTTTATATTTATAGAATTCTTGAAGTAGCGAATGTTCCATTTGCCAAAAATTTAGGCGGCACAAGAGGTTATAACAAAGCAATCAATTTTGCTTTAAAAAATAATTATGATTTTATAGTTAAATTAGATTGTGATTTCTTGGTAACTAAAAATTTTATAAGTGGAATGGTTAAAACCTTACAACAGAATAAAAATGCGGCATCAGTTTCACCTAAAGTTTATTATCATTTAAATAAAAAGACCAAAATAATCTGGTGGAAAGGATTAAATTTTACAAAAAATTATTTTAGATTTCATGAAACAGGCAAAGGAAACGATAGAAGAGTAATAGATATAGGGCAATTTAAAGGGTTGATCAAAACAGATAGTATATGTGGGTGTTGTGTAATGATAAGATCTAAAATTTTGAGAAAAACTAATAAGCTACATCCCCCAAGAAAAGCAATTCTTGATGAAGATTTTTTCTTTGGCCCAGAAGACATGGAGATATCTCAAAGGCTTAAAAAGTACGGTGAATTATTAGTTAACTTAGATTATTATACCTTCCATAAGGTTTCTCAAAGTATTGTTATATCTGGAATTAAATCAAGACTTTATCATGAAACTATTGGTTGGCTCTTAATTATTAAAAAAGTCTGTAGCACAAAAGATAAAATAATAGGTTATCTATACTTCTTCGTAAGAGGTATAAGACATTTGTTAAGATTACTTTATAAAAAAGACAAGGATCCACATATTGGATTTTTAATGGGATTAAAAGATTATTTTATTAAATATTAATTTTATTTAATTAAATAAATTAACTAGTATTACTAATGTTTTTAATATGAGAAAAAAAAAAATATTATTTAAATCATTCTATCAAGAATACATTTTAAAATTAAGTAAAATCTTAAATTCACTAAATATAGACAACATATATAAAGCTTCTGATTTAATTGTTAAAACAATACGTAAAAATAATTATATTTATGTTTGTGGAAATGGCGGATCTGCAGCCATTGCAGATCACTATGTTTGTGATTTTTTTAAACAACTTTCTAAATATACAAAATTAAAAACTAAAATAAGAAGTCTAAATTCTGACCAATACTTAATATCAGCTATTTCAAATGATATATCTTATGATCAAATTTTTAAGATTCAAGCAGAACGTTATATTAAAAAAGGCGATATACTTATATTAATAAGTTCTTCAGGAAATTCACAAAACATAAAAAATGTTCTGAAGTTCGCAAAAAAAAATAAAATAAAAACAATTGGATTTTCAAATTTTAATGGAGGTTTTTTAAAAAAATACTCAGATATATCAATTCATAGCGAAATCAAAAACTATGGAATTGGAGAAGATATTAATCACATATTAATGCATTTATTAATGCAATTTATTGCTATGAGAAACCTTAACAGAAAAAATAAAAACATAATACTTTAATTTTTAATACATCATTTTTATCAATTACAGTTAGTTATGAAAAAAAATAAAATAGAAAATTTTGTTTATATAATTTTATTAATATTTCTAACACTTTTCTTAAACTTTTTTGAAAATGTCTTTTTAGTTTCGAAATATAGCTACGAAAAAAGATTAATTTTTAATTATGGTTATTGTGAAAAAACATCTTATGGTTTTATAAAATATATAAATGAAAAGTATAAGTTAGAAAAAAATATTCATATATATAATGATGAACTTAATATTCCTTATTCAGAGGCATTCATACATAAACCAAAGCAAGAATATTACGAAAAATTTATTATTATTCTTAATTATAATGAAAAAAATAGTAAAATCAAAATGGAAAACTATTCAGTAGTTGAAAAATTTAAAAATTGTTTTTATCTAAAAAAAAATGATTGAAATACTTAACATAATTATTAGTTTATTGATACTATTACTTGTATCAATATTTCCACTCAGTGTATCTTCTTACAGAAAAAAAATAATTCTTAACAAACCTTTATTTGATAAAATGTCGTTGAATATATTATTTAACACATATGGTTTATTTATAATTTCGTTTACCAATATTAGTTATTCAATTTATTTTTTTCTATTAATTTTATTTTCAATATTAATTAATTTTACTAATTTTATTCAATTCACTAATTTAATTTCTATAAAAATAATTTATAAAAATTATGATTTTAGAGATATTGTTTTTTTTATTTTAATTAATTTAATTATATTTTTTAATATAACCGGAGATCCCACTTTAACCTGGGATGGTTTGGAAAATTGGTATTTTAAAGCACAAAATTTTTTTTATAATTATAGTTTCTTTGATTTAAACAATATAAGAGGAATTGATTATTACCCCCATTTAGGTGGCTTTTTGTGGGGATTTTTTTGGCAAAACTCTTATTTACAATATGAATATTTTGGAAGATTTATTTATATTTTTATTTTTTTATTATCAATTTTTTCAATAACCGATCTATTTAAAAATAAAGAATTTATTAAACCACTAGCCACAGTATTAATTATCATCCTTTGTTATGATGATTTTCTTTTTCGAGGATATCAGGATATGTTATTATTTTCTTTTCTGATCTTTATTTCAAAATATTTTTATCAATACTTAGAAAATAAAAAAAAAACAGATTTAATAATATGTTTTCTTTATTTAAGCCTTTTACCGTGGATAAAAAATGAAGGATATTTATTAGTCTTAGTCTTTACATTTTCATTATTAATTGTTTTAAAAGATATTTCTAAAAAATTACTGATTTTTATACTTATAATTTTATCTTGGATTTTAATTATTTTAAAACATTATTTGTTTTATAAATATTTAAGTTTCAATCCAACTCATGGTGCAAATCTTGATATAATTTTCAATTTAGATATCTTTCTTAACTTTTTAGTATCTATTTTCAAAGGATTTTTTATTGCTATGTTTAAGTATAAGATATGGTTGTTTATATTGTTTTCATTTTTTATGTTGATAAAAGATAATAAATTCAAGAAAAATGAAATAATTTTTTTTAATTTTTTAAAAATTAATCTACTTTTGTATTTTCTAGCAATCATTTTCATTTACTATGATTTTATAGATGATTATAGAGGTCTATATTGGTGGATTCATACAACCCTCGATCGATTGTTGTATTCTATATCGGGATTTTTTATCATAACTATAATTTTAATAGTTAATTTAAAAAAAATTAAATTTTAAAATAACTAGTAAAATTTAAATTTTTTTTAATCTTAAATTTACTTGGAATTTTATAATTTGAAATAATTTTTTTAATTTTATTATCAACCTTTACAATTTGATCTTTTTTTAAATAAAAATAATTTCCAGTAAATATATTTTGCTTCTCTAAATGATTATGAATTATGTAAGTACCATTTTCGTAACAATCTAACGAGAAAAATGAATATAAGTTTTCTGAGGAAACAAATGCCAATTTTGTTTTTTTTAAAATTTGGCATACTTTTTTTCTTGATATAAAACCTAAATTCTTAATTAATTTATTATTAATTTTCATACCTATGGTAATTATTTTTAAATCTGATGCTAGATGATTGGCTAGCTCTATTTGATAATCAGTATTCTTATTTTTATGATCTCTTAAATAAAATATAAGATCATATTTTTTTTTAAATTTTCTTTTTTTAAACTTAATATCTTTTAAAACATAATTAAAAAAATAATTTTTTTTTTTAAGTTTTTTTTGCTCAAGTAAATTTGTAGCAAATAAAAGCTTATTACACCTATATGATAAAATTAAAAGACTCACTTCACTAAAAAAATTTAATAAATATTTTCTCAATATGTAATTAATATCAAATTTTTTTGAAAATTTACTACCACCTGTTATTGGTCCTAAAATTGTATTAGGAGGCAATAGGAGAAAAATTATAAAATTCCATAGTGGCAAATAGTTTACATAACAAATTTTTTTATCTTTTTTACTGATATGAATAAACCATAAATATATCAAGCCAGATATAGGAATAACTAATCTTTCAAAATTTATTCCTATTATTTTTTTTATAGGATTAAATTTATTAATTTTTGGATACTTAATTACATATTTAAATTCAGGGTTATTTATCCTTAAATCATTGATAAATTTGTTGCCAAGTATACCTTCTCCAGAGTTTTTGTTTGTATCGCTGCACCAAATATATATTTTATTTTTCAATTTTTTAAATTTCTAAATTCTCTCTCAATAATAAGATATGATGACATTAAAAATAGCATATCAACACCAAATACACTAAATGAATTTTCAAATAGAATTCTAAATTGTAAAAATAATATTATTAATATAGCAGAAGTTAAATATGGATTTGAGCTAAAATTATAAAATTTTTTAATAAAAATAATTTTTAGAATTTTATAAAAAATAATTAAGTTTAAAGCTAGAAAAACAAAAAAACCTAAAATTCCCGAACAAACAAGACTATAGATATATCCATTTGATGCATGCGACCCAAAAGGACCAAGCACTCTATCAGAGTTTCCCATACCTTCAGTAGAATTAAGCATAAAATATCTGTCTGCTTGAGGACCATAACCACTTAAAAAATTATTTTTTTTTATTTTAAAGTTAAATTCATCCTCCTTGAACCTTTGTTGTTTCAAAGCAATTTTCAAATTTTCATCCAATTCTTTATTAAAAAAAACAAATATTAAAAATTTCCAAGCTTGCGATCTATTACTACTAACCCTAGCAATATTATTCTCAACAGTATCATCTTCAATTATATTGAAAAAATCTCCTCTTACATTTATATTAATATTAAGGTTTTTAATTTTATATTGATTATAATTATTCCCAGATACTACTGAATAACCATATTTTTCCACAATTACAGTCTGAAGGGAGGGATATAAAATAAAGATTATAACAGGTACAAATATTATTATACATAAATATTTAAATCTAACTTTTAAATTTTGGTCTTTAAATAAATAATTTATCAAAAGCAGACTTAATATTAGTGAAAGAATTACTCCTCTAGATTGGAGCAAGAGTATTATAGAAATTAAAATAATATTAAAAATTATAATAAGTAATTTAATTTGCTTATTAATATTTTTTAAAAAATAAAATGAATTTAAAAAAATAAATAGTACAAATGCCATCCTTGATAAACCAGTAGACCTCGGCACTTGTTCATAGTTATATGTTTCATTAAAGGTATGATCCGCATAAAGTAAAGTTTCTGAAAAAATATTATTCTTAAAAACTAAAAAAATAGATATTATAAATACAGATAGTAAAATTAAATTATTATATAAAAAAATTAATTTTAAGAGTTTTTGATCTTTTTTTTTTTTAATAAAATTAAAAAAAAACAATAATGCAAATAAACAAACTATCCAATAATGTTCATGAAAATTTTCCCCTATGTATATAAGACCTGTTAATTGCAATAATCCGTAAATTATAAATAGCTTAAATATTAAATCAAATTTTAGAAGACCTCTTAAATTTGATTTAAAAAATATAAAAAAAAATAAAATAAAAAAATACGGTACTAAAGCACGGAACAAGTTTAATATTACACCAAAATCATTATTTTTTGAATAATCTATAATTAAATATTTTGATCCAGTATTGATTGAAACCCAAAAGAAAAATAAGACTATAAAATAAATAAAATAGTTATAATAATTATTAAATTTATTTAAATATCTCAACATAGTTAATATATTAGTATATTATAAAATTTAAAAAAAAATGAAAAAAAAAATACTTATAGCAGGAGGTGGAGGTTTTATTGGTGGTCATCTAGTAAATTTTTATCTTAAAAAAGGTTTTAAAATTTATTCTGTTGACATAAAAAAAAAAAAAGATTGGTTTCAGTTAAATCCAAAAGTTACAAACATTGTTGCTGATTGCAGAGATCCAGTTGTTTGTGACAAGATTACAAAAAATGTAGACTATGTTTTCAATTTAGCTTGTGACATGGGTGGGATGGGGTTTATAGAAAATAATAAAGCGTTATGTATGCTTTCAGCAGTTATTAATATAAATCTTTTAAAATCATCCCAAAAAAACAAAATTAAAAAATATTTTTATTCATCTTCAGCTTGTATTTATCCCTCGTTTAAACAAAAAAACTTTATCAAACCTAGATTAAAGGAAAGTGATGCATATCCTGCTGATCCAGAAGATGGATATGGTTGGGAAAAACTATTTAATGAGAGAATGTGTAGACATTTTCAAGAAGATTTTGGTTTAGAAGTAAGAATTGCTAGATATCATAATATTTATGGAGAACATGGAAGTTGGAAAGGAGGTAGAGAAAAAGCTCCAGCTGCACTAGCTAGGAAATTTGTTGAAGGCATCAAAAATAATAAAAAGTCAATTGAAATATGGGGTAATGGAAAACAAATTAGAAGTTTTTTGTATATAGAGGATTGTATTAAGGCAACAGATCTACTTTTTAAAAGTAAATTTAGAGATCCAATGAATATAGGAAGTGACAAACATGTAACTATAAATAAATTAGTGACAATTTTAGAAAAAATTTCAGGTAAAAAATTTAAAAGAAAATATGATATATCTAAACCACAAGGTGTTAAATCAAGATCCAGCGATAATACTTTAATTAAAAAAATTTTACATTGGTCTCCTAAAATAAAAATTGAAGATGGAATGGAAAGAATATTTTATCACATTCAAAATGAGCATGATGGGTAAAAATTAATGGGCAATCCCAGTAATGATTTAGTTTCTGTCATTATACCTTTTTTTAACGAAGGTGACTATTTTGAAAGTTGTATAAATTCAGTACTAAATCAAACATATTCAAATTATGAGATTATAATTATTAATGATGGAAGTGATAAAGAATTTGTAGATAAATTAAAAAAATATAAAAATTTATATCCAAATTTAATCAAACTAATAAACCACAATATTAACAGAGGTGTGTCTAGTGCACGAAATTCTGGAATTAGTGAGGCAAAAGGTGACTATATTGCTTTTATAGATTCAGATGATGAGTGGATCCCAAATAAATTAGAGTACCAACTAAAGACAATGAAAGAAAATAAACTAGATTTTATCCATGGTAGTTATTTTATATTAGATGAAAATGAAGATTTTAGAGGTCTCTTAAAAGCAACGAATATGAATTATAAGACATTGTTGAAATCTTGTGACATAGGACTATCAACAGTAACCATAAAAACATCTCTTTGTAAGAAATATAAATTTAGTGATATTTCAACCAAGGAAGATTATATACTTTGGTTACAGATATCAAAAGATATTCCAATTTTATTTGGAGATGAATATGTAGTCTGCGTTTATAGGAAAAAAAAAAATTCTCTTTCAAAAAGTCTAGTTAAAAAATTTGTAAACGCATTCATAGTTTACCATAAATACGAGAGACAAAGTTTAATTAAAACTATTTTTTCTGTTATAAGATTGTCTTATTTTTGGTTGATAAAAGAAAATAAATCTATGGGAAAAAATATTTATCCTATGGATATAGTATATATCAAAAATTTAAAAAAAATTTCATATAAAAAATCTTTTATTTTAGTTGCACTTAATATGGCATCTTTGGCCTATATAAAATTATTTTACTTAAATATAAAAAAAATGATTTTTTGGATGGATGGCTATAGCTGTAAATCTGTAATAAAAGAATATACAAAATTACCAGGCAGAGAAATTATTGAAAAAGTTAATCCACCGAGAGGTTTAAAAAATATTTATTTATGTGGTAATAGAAGTGAAAAACAAATTAATTATATTAAGAAACTTTTTAATAAAGAAGTTGTTGTTAAAGAGGTTCCTTTTTTTAAAACACATAGAAATATTATAGAACATAAGATTAATTTTGAAGATGAGTCTATTATAATAATAAATATTTCTACTCCAAAACAAGAAATATTGGCACAAAGTATTTTAAAGCAAAATCAGAATAAAAAATTGTATATTTTTTGTCTCGGAGGAGGAATTGCAATGGCTTGTGGAGAAGAAGAAATTGTACCAAATATAATTGACGATTTAAACTTAGAATGGTTCTGGAGATTAAAAACCAATACCTGGTTTAGATTAAAAAGGTTAATTTATACTTCTTCAATTTTTTTTACTAAAAGGATATCTTTATTTTATAAAAGATTTTCATTTAAAGAGTTTGTTGACTAAATATTTTTTCAGGGAGATATATGTTGTTTAATTTCATTAGAAAAATTGTATTATGATATTAAAAATATCTTAACAAAAAACGATTAAATAAAACAAAATATGATTCTCGTCACTGGATGCTCTGGATTTATAGGATTTCATCTTGCAAAGAAATTATTAGAAAAAAAAAAATCTATTTTAGGAATTGATATAATTGATAATTATTATTCTAAGTCAAAAAAAATCCAAAGACTTAATATAATAAAAAAATTTGATAATTTTAATTTTTTAAAGGTAGATCTTAATAACTTTGATAAATTGAGGAAAATTATTAATAAATACCCAATTGATACAATCATTCATTTAGCTGCACAACCAGGTGTTAGAATATCTTTAAGCAATCCGTTCAATACATTAAAACAGAATTTGACAGCATTTATTAATGTACTTGAAATTGCAAGATTAAAAAAAGTTAAAAAATTTATTTATGCTTCATCAAGTTCAGTTTACGGTAATTCAAAAATTTACCCATTTAATGAACAAGATTTTGAAAATATCCCTGTTTCAGTTTATGGATCAACTAAATTATCCAATGAGATTATTGCTGATGCCTATTCAAGAAATTTTAACATTAATTCAATAGGCTTAAGATTTTTCACTGTTTATGGACCCCATGGTAGGCCCGATATGGCATATTACAGTTTTCTAGATAATTTAAGAAAAAATTTACCTATACAAGTTTTTAATAAAGGAAATATGATGAGAGACTTTACTTATATAGACGATGTAGTTTTAGGAATAGTTAAAGTTATAAAAACTAAATTTAAAAAAAAACATGAAATTTTAAATATAGGTAAAGGAAAACCTGATAAATTGATGGATTTAATTAAATATTTAGAAAAATTTTATAAAAAGAAGTTTAAAATTAAATTTACCAAAAATATTCCCATTGGGGATATTAAAAATACATTTTCAAATACTAGCAAAGCCAAAAAAATAATAAAATGGATTCCTAAAGTAAATTTAGAAAATGGTATAGAGAAATTTGTAAAATGGTATAAGCTTGATAATGGAATTAAGTAAAATTATCCAAAACAAAATTTTTGTTGAGTTTTTATTTATAATTTTGCCAATTACGTTACTGTTTAGTGTTTTAATCTCTGAGATAGTCGTATTTATTTTAATAGCATATTTTCTATATATTTCGAATAAGAAAGATAAAACATCATTATTCACAGATCCAATAATAATATTTTTTTTATTCGTGTGGGTTTATTTAATTATAAATTATTTGATTAATTTTGATAAAGATCCAAGTTTTTTAAGACCAATTTTTTTCTTTAGGTTTATTTTATTGGTAGTAGCTATAAATTTTTTTATCAATAATTTAAAAATAAATCTTAATAGAATATTTTTTTATTGGCTATTATTAGTTATTATAATCTGTGGTGATTTATTTCTACAATATTATACCAAACAAAACATTTTAGGATTTGAGGCAATTCAATATGATGCAGCTATTTTTAGATTAGGTGGATTTATGAATGATGAGTTGAAAATTTCTGGCATAATATTTAATTTTGGTCTATTGGTTTTTTCACATACATATTTTAAGGAAAAAAACCTTAAATATAAAAATTTCAATTATTTATTTTTAATCTTAATTATTGCTACAATTTTTATTACAGCTGAAAGATCCAGTTTTGTTTCTTCAATTGTATTTTTTTTATTCTTTGTTGTGTTTACAAATTTTAAAAAAACTAACCTAAGATTTTTTTTATTATCATTATTTATTATGATTACTTTCTTTGGATTTTTTCAAAAAGACCTTTCTTCAAGAATGATATTTAAAACTTTAGAAAGTATTAAGTTGTTTAAAGTTGAAAATAATAATCATTTTCTACATAAAAATAATAATTTTTTAAATAAAAATTCACATTACTTTGCACACTGGTCCACAGCATATCAAATTTATAAAGATAATAAATTATTTGGTGTAGGGATAAAAAATTTTAGAAATTTTTGTGACAATGACAAATATAATGAAAATGTTTTTCCAGGATGGCATAATAGAAAATGTGCAACACACCCACACAGCTTTTACTTTGAAATTATTTCGGAAACTGGCATAATAGGATTTATAATAATAATATCATTTTTTATTTATTCATTTTATAAATTTTATAAAGTTTTTAGAGTAAAAAAAGAAAATTTTTTTCTTTTTAATTCATTTATAATACTAATATATTTTATACCTTTTTTACCAAGGGGAAGTTTTTTTACAAACTGGAATGCAATTATTTTTTGGATAATTTTTGGATTTTTATACTCAAATTATTCTAGATTAATTAGATGAATGATTAAAACTTTTTTTTTTGATAGAGATGGAGTATTGATCAAAAACTATGGTTATGTATATGAACCGAATAAAGTAAAGTGGCTAAAAGGTTCAATTTCAGCAATAAGATATCTTAATAAAAAAAAAATAAAAGTTGCTGTAATCACCAATCAGTCTGGTATTGGAAGAGGATATTTTACAGAAAAGGATCTTGAAAAATTTCACTTATTTTTGAATAAAAACCTTAAAACTTATGGCGCCAAAATAGACGATTTTTTTCATTGTCCATATCACCCAAAAGCAAAAATAAAAAAATATAGAAAAAAAACAAATTTAAGAAAACCTGGGAATGGTATGTTATTGAAGGCAATTAAAAAATATAAAATAAATCCAAATCAATGCTTTATGATAGGTGATGAAAAAAAAGATTTTTTATCTGCAAAAAAAACAAAAATTAAATTTGAATATAAAAAAAAATATTCTTTAGAAAATCAGGTTAAAAAAATTATTGAATATTTATAATGGAAAATACAATTTTATTTACAATTTTTGGATTTATTTATCTTTTCTTACTTAATAATTTATTAAAAAAATATAATTTTTGTCTTGATGATACTTCGGGAAATGAAAAACATAAATTATTATTGAATTTTAAAAGCAAAACACCTTTATCAGGTAGTTTATATTTTTTTCCAATAATTTTCTATCTATTTTATGAGTATTATTTTTTGGGAGCAGTTTTTTGCTTAATATTTTTTGGTTTAGGTTTACTTTCAGACCTAAAGATAACAAATTCACCTAAATTAAGATTAATTTTTCAATTTATCCTATTAATTGTTTTTTTACTCCTAAGTAATGAAATAACAATAGATACCAGAATAGAATTTATCAATAATTTAATGAACAATGAAATTCTTAAAGTTGTAATTATTTCTTTTTTTCTATTAGTAATAATAAATGGTTTTAATTTTATTGATGGAGTGAATAATTTATCTTCATTAAATTTTGCAATAATATTATTTTTCTCATATTTGTTAATAATAAATAATCAATTTTTCTATCCAAAAAATCAAATTCTTGTTCTGTTGATTCTAGTATTAATTTTTGTAGTGTTTAACTTTTTTGGAAAGAATTTTTTAGGAGATGGCTCTGTATACGGACTCAGCTTCTTTATAGGTTATTTATTAATAAATATTTCTTTACTAGATAGTAAAATTTCACCTTATTATATTGCAAATTTATTATGGTATCCTGCGTTTGAAAACTTATTTACAATAATAAGAAGAACTTTTTTTAAAAGAAAATATTACTTACCAGATAATCTTCATTTGCATCAAATGCTTTATAAATTTTTAACTAAAAAAATATTAGTTAAAAAAAATTATTTATTAAGTTCGTTGTCGGGTATTATTATTAATACATATTTATTTTTAATAAATATAATTGGATATTTTCATTATTCAGAAACAGACGTTCAGATTACTTTAATAGTGATAAGTGTGATCGTTTATATCTTGAGTTATAATTTTTTAAAAAATAATCACTAATGAAAGACTTTTTTATTTTTACCTCTATTTTTTATTTTTGTCTTTTATCTGTAATTAGTTATGGACACATTTTCCATAGAATTTGTTTTAACAATATTAAAAAAGATGAAAACAATTTTATTTATCTCGGTTTTTATGGATTAATGTTTATAACATTAATATCGCTAGCTAGTAGCATTTTTTTAAAACATGATTTTTATCATAATTTATTAATTCATTTATTTGGATTTATATATTTTTTTTTTTCATCCATTAAAAAGGAAAAAACTTTTTTAAAATACATTTTTATTATCTCTTTATTGATTTTTTCTCTTTTGCTTATTTCTAAAACTAACGATGACTTATCTTATTATCACCTCCCATTTACAAAGTATTTAACTGAGAACAAAATTATATTTGGAATGGGTCATCTAAATCATGGATATAACCTTTTATCTTCATTATTTTTTTTAAATTCCACATTTTATTTACCATTTGTAGAATTGTATTCATTCCATTTTAGTATTTTATTTTTTTTGATATTTTTTAATTATTTCCTTTTGAGTGAAATTTATTCAAAAAGCAATGATGATATTATTAGATATTTATATATATTTTCATTCTTATTTTTTAATATATCATTTAATAGAATTGCAGAATTTGGAACAGACAAAATTGGACAATTACTGATAGTTTTATTGGTAATTAAATTGTTTGACTTAGTATGCTTTGACAAAAAAAATAAAAAAATAGAAAAAATTTTATTTTTGTTACCTTTATTAGCTTTTTGTATAAGCCTTAAGACATATTTTCTACCCTATTTAGCATTATCATTAGTTTTATTTTTTTTGAATAATGAAAAGGTTAAAAGTTTTAATTTAATTTTATATTCAAAATCATTTATTTTTTTTATAATTATTCTATTCTTAAATTTTACTCATCACTTTATCTCAACAGGCTGTATAATTTCACCAATACCTTTTACATGTTTTGGTGATACATCTTTATGGGCAAGGGATATTTCAGATATAAATAATTTAGCAAAATGGTTGGAGCAATGGGCTAAAGCAGGCGCTGGCCCTAATTTTAGAGTAGAAAATCCACTTTTATACATACAAAATTTTAATTGGTTTTCAAATTGGATAACTCATTATTTTACAGGAAAATTTGTTGATCAAATTTTAATTCTTTTTGCAGTTATTGTTATCACAACTTTTACTTTTAAAAGTGCTTTATTAAAGAAAGATATAAATATAGATAAAAAAAAATTTATTTATTATTATTCAATATTATTGATTATTTTTTATATTTGGTTTTCAAACCATCCAACATTACGATATGGGGGGTATTCGATTTTCTTCTTAATTGTTGCTATACCAATATCTTTAATAATAAATAATTTTAAAAATAAGAATTTTTTTTATAAAAAATTCAAACTATTAATTATTTTAGTAGTAATAATTTTAAATTTAAAAAATTTTAATAGAATTAATAATGAATTTAACAGACAAGACGTCTATAGATTTAAAAATTTCCCTTTTTTTTCGATTTATAATCAAAAATTTACTGAAAAAAAAATTGATAATAATTTATCTATGTATTTACCAAAAGGCCATTGTTGGTCAACTCCAACTCCTTGTGGCAATACAAAAAATATTAAAGTTATTAAAAAAAATGGTTATTATTTTCTAGACAAATAAGTAAAACTATACTTGATTTTAAAATGATCTTTACAGATTTTATAAGAAATATTCTCAATTTTTTTGATTATTACAGACAAAAAAAAATTTTAAAATTTATTAATAAAAAATATTCTAAACCTATAGTAATATTTGATGTAGGTGCTCACCATGGTGAAACAATTAAAATATTTCAAGATAAAATTAATTGTAAAAAAATATACTCCTTCGAAGCAAGTCCTATAAATTTTAAAATTTTGGAAAAAAACTTTCCAAATAAATACTTAGACAAATTAGAAATTTATAACTATGGTGTAGGTGACAAAACAACAAATACTTTTATTAATCAGAC
>CABXRS010000014.1 GCA_902514665.1 uncultured Pelagibacteraceae bacterium
TACATATGAATTTGATAAATCCCTACCAATCATTTCAGAAATTGTTTTATGTGTTTCTTTAGATTGTAATTCATTAATAAATTTTACTAAATTCGGAAACTGTTCGGCATTTTCCTTAGACAAAAAACATCTAAATTTTATTGCTTTACCTCCAGAGGCAATTCCTTCTCTAAATTCTGCACCACCACCATCAATTGCTCTAGTCCCATCATATGAAAGATTATGACTACTTAAATCGGGAATATCTGCTTTAATTATTTCATCAATTGACCCCTCACTTAATGCATCGCTATATTCCCAATGTTCGAAAGGAGTATCATGTTTTGTTGAATTATTTTTTATTGAATTTAAAAATGACATTTAGATTAAATTTTTTCTTTTATAAGTTTTGCTACTCTATTAGTTTCATCTAACTTTTCATAGTTCCAAATTTCAACTTCTTCTCCTAAGTTTCTTGTAATATTCAGCTCTCTAAACAAATTTCTAAATCTCTGAAATCTTTTATCATTTTTTTTTGGTAAAATATTAGCAACGTATATTGGCTTACCAGTCAAAGCAGCTTCTGAGATCATTGAGCTCGAGTCACAAGTAATAACTATATTTTCTGAGATCGCAAGTGCTGACAAATATGCTTTTTTATCTACATCCATTATTATAGTATGATTTTCACCAAAAAATTCCTTGGCATAATGAATTGTGCTTAGTGGTGTTCTCATTGAAGGAACAACTACAAGTTGGAAATCATGTTTTTTTAATAATTTATAAAACATTGAAAAAATATGTTTCATATTTTTTGTTGAATAATCATAATATTTTGTTGGTCCGCCTAATATTAAAGCCCATATTTTTCTGTTATCTTTTTTGATAAAAGAATTTAAATATTCTTTATTTTCTAGAATTTCTTTCTCTGTTAAATAATGAATTGCACCTTTTGTAATAATGACGTTCTCTCCCTTTATAGCATCGTGCTCTGGTGCAACAATAATATCAAAATGCTTATAGTTTACTTTTGGGTCTTGAATATGAATATTGATTATTTTTTTATTAGAAATACTTTTTAAGTGAATTGAAGGGATAACACTTTTTCTTCCACACGAAATTATTAAATCAAAATCTGTTTGATCAATTTTTTTATAAACTGTTTGTGAAATTGGAGAGAATCTCGGTGGAATAATCTTCCAAATATTATTGGTTTCAACCTTGCAGTGTGTAAAATCAATATCAAGAGCTTTAGCCAAACCTTTTACTTGGCTGATCATGCCGTGCATGCCTTGTGTTAATAATAAACCTTTTAATTTAGACATTTATCACTATATAGCTTTCATATGAGTCAAAATCCAACTAAACACACAAAAGTGTTAATAATTGGATCTGGTCCAGCCGGATACACGGCAGCAGTATATGCTGCTCGAGCAATGTTAAATCCAATTTTAGTTTATGGAGCTGAACCTGGTGGACAACTAACAACTACAACTGATGTAGAAAATTATCCAGGATTTGCAGATGTTATCCAAGGTCCTTGGTTAATGGATCAAATGAAAGACCAAGCAAAGGCAGTTGGAACAGAAATGATTGAAGATCATATTGCATCAGTGAATTTGAAATCACAACCTTTTGAAGCAATCGGTGATAGTGGTCAAAAGTATACTGCAGATAGCATAATTATTTCAACAGGTGCTCAAGCAAGATGGTTAAATATTAAATCCGAGCAAGAATTTAGAGGCTTTGGAGTTTCAGCTTGTGCAACATGTGATGGCTTCTTTTTTAAAAATAAGGAAGTCGCAGTTATTGGTGGTGGAAATGCTGCTGTGGAGGAGGCAATGTTTCTTACAAAATTTGCATCGAAAGTTAAATTGATCCATAGACGTGATAGTTTGCGAGCTGAAAAAATGCTTCAAAAAAAATTAATGGAAAATAAAAAAATAGAAATTATTTGGGACTCAGTTGTTGAGGATGTAATCGGTGACAAAGAACCCAAAAATGTAAAAGGAATAAAAATTAAAAATATTAAAACAAATAACGTCGAAGAACTAAAACTTGACGGAGTATTTATTGCGATTGGTCACGATCCTGCAACCCAGCTTTTTAAAGATCAATTAGAAATGGATAAAGAAGGATATCTAATTACAAAATCTGACTCGACCGAAACAAATGTTCCTGGTGTTTACGCAGCTGGAGATGTTAAGGATAAAACTTTTAGACAAGCTGTAACTGCTGCAGGTATGGGATGTATGGCTGCACTTGAGGCTGAAAAATTTTTATCCCACTAAAAAATGAAAATAAATTGGATTATTTTTGTGACCGGATGGATGTCATTCAGGGCAGTTGGATCAGGCTTATTTTTGTTTTGGATTTTTTCTGATAATGAACGTTCGGCACCATCTGAATGGATAGTTCCATTTATTGGTGACTTTTTTATTGGGATAACAGCTTTATTTTTAGTTTACCTCATTATAAAAAAACCAAACACTATACTATGGGGTCTGTTGCTGTCATGGAATGTGGTTGGTTTGATTGATTTAATTGGGGCAATAAATGTGAGTTTTGCTGCTCCTTATGGACCAATACCAGAAATAGGATTTAATGAATTAACAGTAAGATCTATTTTAATTTTAAATACTTTATTACAGATTTCTTGTATTTACCTATTATTTCAAAAAGATATAAAAGATTATTTTAAATTTTAAGAATTAAATGTCAGAAAAAGTATTGCTTACTGGTATTAGTGGGTTTGTAGCAAAACATGTTGCTATCGAATTACTGAATTCAGATTACGAAGTTTTAGGTACTGTTAGAAATTCAAATTCAATTGATCAAACAAAAAAAACATTAGAGGAATATAAAGTTTCAACTGAGAAATTATCATTTGTAGAGTTAGATTTATTAAAGGATGAAGGCTGGAATGAAGCTGCTATGGGCTGCAAATATATCATACATGTAGCTTCTCCATTTCCTTTAAAAGTTTCAAATGATAGGGAGTCACTCACCCCAGCAGCAAAAGATGGAACTTTAAGAGTTTTAAATGCAGGAATAAATGCAGGAGTTGAACATTTTGTTAAAACTTCTTCCATAGTATGTATGTTCAGAAAACCAAACAGATCTAACCCTTATACATTTGGTGAAAATGATTGGACTGACTTAGAATGGGATAAAACTACAGACTATTTTGTATCAAAAACAAGAGCTGAAAAAGCTGCTTGGGATCTTATGGAAAGTAAAGGTCTTAAAAATAGTTTGACGTGTATCAATCCTGGCTTTGTTTTAGGAGATTTTTTAAATGAAAAAACATGTACTTCAATGGAATATGCAAAACAATTACTTCAAGGAAAATATCCAGCTGCCCCAAAATTTTCAGTAATGATATCGCACGTAAAAGATGTTGCTAAAGCCCATGTTCTATCTTTAACCAACAAAAGAGCTGGAGGCAGAAGATTGATTGTTGGATCTGAGGTAAGAAGTATTCTTGAATTATCACAGATAATGGCAAAAAATATTCCAAGCCATGCAAAAAAACTTCCTAAAAGAGAATTACCTAATTTTATGGTTAAACTTCTAAGTTATATAGACACAAGTGCAAAGACTATGGTTCCTGATCTTGGACTAGAAATGCAAACAGACCAAACATACGCAGAAGATATTCTTCAAATGAAATTCATGGCATCTGAAATTGCAGTTGTTGATGCAGCAAAATCAGTAATTAGACTGAATTTAGCCTGAAGATATTTCAACTATTTCATCAGACTCAAAAGTAGTTTTTCTTAAATTTTCGTTTGCAATTTTTATCATTGCTTTTGCAACTTTTTCTGAATTAATCGGTTTCATTTTTTTAATTGGCCCAAGTAACAATGGGGACAATAATCTAAAAGTCAGAATACCTATTTTTTCACCTGTTCTATTCTCTTTTCTGTTTCCCATTAAAAAAGAAGGTCTTAATATTCCTAAATTTGAGAAGTTTAATTTTTTTAATTCTTCTTCAACTAAACCTTTGAATTTTACATAATCTCCTGAACTTTTTGGATTGGCATATATTGAAGATACAAAAATAAATGAATTTACTGAATTGGATCTTGCAATTTGTGCTATTTTTTTTGGGATTTCTAGCTCTACTTTTTGGTATTCTTTTTTGTCGGGGGAGTTTTGTTTTGTAGTTCCAATACAAAAAAAACAATCATCTCCTTTGACATCTTCTTTGTGATTTTCTAAATCATTGAAATCAGTTTTAATAATTTCAATTTTAGGTTCATTAATAACTATTTCTGAACGTACAAATAACTTTATTTTATTGTAATAATCATTTTTTATTAATTGTGAAATAAGGTGCCCACCAATTAGACCTGTTGAACCAAAGACCAGAGCCGTTTTCATCAACTTAAAGTTTTACAAAAAGAAGATATTTTTTCTAATGCTTTTTTGAGATTATCCATTGAGGTTGCATAAGAAATTCTAAAAAATCCCTCTAGTCCAAACGCAGAACCTTGAACAACGGCGATACCACTATTTTCTAAAAGAGATTGAACAAAATCTGTGTCTGACTTAATTTCTTTTCCATTTGTATCTTTTTTTCCTACTAAACCTTTGCAACTAGGGAAGACATAAAAAGCACCATCAGGATTTAAGCACTCAATTCCATCAATATCATTTAACGCTTTAACGACAAAATCTCTTCTTTCTTGAAATGAAACTGATCTTTTTTTTATAAAATCTTGTGTTCCACTTAATGCCTCTACTGATGCGGCTTGACTAATTGATGAAGGATTAGTTGTTGATTGTGACTGGATTTTTGCAATGGCTTTAATAATTTCTTTTGGACCTGCAGCATAGCCTATTCTCCAACCAGTCATCGAGTAAGCTTTGCTTACACCATTCATAGTAAGCACTCTTTCTTTTAAACTTTCAATTTGAGCAATAGTAAAAAATTTAAACCCTTCATAAGTTACATGTTCATAGATATCATCACTTAAAATATATACGTGAGAATGTTTTTCGAGAACTTTTGCGATTTCTCTGATTTCTTTTTCTGTATAACACGCTCCAGTCGGATTAGACGGAGAGTTTAAAATAATCCATTTTGTTTTTGGAGTTATAAATTTTTCTAAATCTGATGGGTTTATTTTAAAGCCTTGTTTTTCATTACACTCCATTAAAACTGGCTTACCCCCTGCTAATAAAACAATATCTGGGTAAGAAACCCAATAAGGAGCTGGAACAATAACTTCGTCACCTTCATTTAATGTAGCCATCATCGCATTATAAATTACATGCTTTCCACCCGCTCCAACAGTAACTTGGTCTGTTGTATAATCTAATTTATTCTCTTTTTTAAATTTTTCGACTATTGCTTTTTTTAGTGCTGGAGTTCCATCAACAGCAGTGTATTTGGTATCTCCATCATGTATTGCTTTAATAGCTGCTTGCTTAATATTATCTGGTGTATCAAAATCTGGTTCACCCGCACCTAAACCAATAACATCTTTTCCTGCTGCCTTTAATTCTCTTGCTTTTTGGGTTACAGCAATTGTAGGTGAAGGTTTAATCTTCTTTAAACTGTCTGATATTATGCTCATTGAAATAAAAATAAATTCTAATACCTTGTTTAATATATGGAAAATACATATCAAGATTTAATTACAGATATCCAAAGTAAAAATCCTCAAATAGGTGGAAAACTTGAAGGAGGAAAAAAATTTAAAATTAAATCTGATTTTAAGCCTGCAGGTGATCAACCTGAAGCAATAAAAAAATTAGTCAGTGGTGCTAACAAAGATCAATTTAATCAAGTTTTACTTGGTGTTACAGGCTCAGGTAAAACTTTCACTATGGCAAAAGTTATTGAGGCGACTAATAGGCCAGCACTAATTCTTGCACCAAATAAAACACTTGCAGCTCAACTTTACGGGGAAATGAAAACTTTTTTTCCACATAACGCAGTTGAATATTTTGTCTCTTATTATGACTATTATACTCCAGAAGCATATGTTCCAAGATCAGACACATACATAGAAAAAGAAGCCTCAATAAACGAGCAAATAGATCGAATGAGACATTCAGCAACTAGGTCTCTACTTGAGAGAGATGATGTACTTATAGTTGCGAGTGTTTCTTGTATTTACGGATTAGGTTCTGTTGAAGCCTACAGTAAGATGACTTTAACACTCCAAAAGAATAATGATTACAACCGTGAAGAATTAATAAAATCTTTAGTAGCTTTACAATACAAACGAAACGATCAAAATTTTTACAGAGGTACTTTTAGAGCTCGAGGAGAATATTTAGAAATATTTCCATCTCATCTTGAAGACAGAGCCTGGAGATTAAGTCTGTTTGGAGATAAGCTTGAACAGATTGAAGAATTTGATCCTTTAACTGGAGATCAAATAAGAGATCTTAGTCTGGTAAAAGTATATGCAAATAGTCATTACATCACTCCAAAACCAACAATAGAACAAGCAGTTATAAACATAAAAAAAGAATTAGAAATTACTTTAAAAAAACATAGAGCAGATAATAAATTGCTAGAAGCTCAAAGATTGGAGGAAAGAACTAAATTTGATCTTGAGATGATTGAGGCAACAGGTTCTTGTGCTGGAATTGAAAATTATTCAAGATTTTTATCTGGAAGAAAACCAGGTGAACCACCCCCTACTCTTTTTGAATACTTTCCTGATAATACTCTCATTTTTGTCGATGAGTGTCACGTAACTGTTCCACAACTTAATGGAATGTACAAAGGTGACAGATCTAGAAAAAGCACCTTAGCCGAATATGGATTTAGACTACCATCCTGTATGGACAATCGTCCATTAAAATTTGAAGAATGGGATCTTATGAGAACCCAAACAGTATTTGTATCAGCGACTCCTGGTCCATGGGAATTAGAACAAACTAAAGGTAAATTTATAGATCAAGTAATTAGACCAACAGGTTTAATTGATCCACCAGTTGAAATTAGACCTGCTAAAAGTCAAGTCGATGATTTAATGCATGAATGCAAGAGAGTTATTGAAAATAATCACAGAGTGCTTGTTACAACTTTAACAAAAAAAATGGCAGAAGATTTAACAGAATACCTGCATGAAAATGGAATTAAAGTTAGGTATCTTCACTCTGACATAGATACTTTAGAAAGAATTGAAATTATGCGTGATCTTAGAATGGGTGTTTTTGATGTTCTTGTTGGAATTAACCTTTTAAGGGAAGGTTTAGATATCCCTGAATGTGCACTTGTTGGTATATTAGATGCTGACAAAGAAGGATTTCTAAGATCTGAAACCTCTTTAATCCAAACAATAGGCAGAGCTGCAAGAAATGTTGATGGTAAAGTTATTTTGTATGCTGATAAAGAGACAAAAAGTATAAAAAAAGCAATTGCAGAGACTGACCGAAGAAGACAGATCCAACTAACATATAATAAGAAACATAAAATTGATGCTAAGTCTGTTAAAAAAGAAATTAGCGACATATTAGAAAGTGTTTATGAAAAAGATTACGTAAAAATTAGTGATGGCTCAAATATTGGGGGGAACTTAAAGAAACACTTAAAAGGCCTGGATAAGAAAATGAAAGAGTCTGCTGCAAATCTTGAATTTGAAGAGGCTGCTAAAATAAGAGATGAAATCAGAAAATTGGAAAGTACTGAACTTGAAATTACTCTTAACCCAAAAATTAGACAATATGATGTAAAAAATAAACTTTATCCAAAGGGTAGATCAACAATGGGAATGCCAGGAACTAAGGTCACAAAAAAAAGAGATAAAAAATGGAAGCACGGAAAATAATCATTACTGGTGGAGCAACCAGAATTGGTGCTGCAATTGCAAAACAATTATCTGGTACTAATAAAGAAATATTAATTCATTTCAATAAATCAAAATTAAAGGCTGAAAAACTCAAAAAAGATCTAGAGTTAAATGGTACTAAAGTTTACCTTGTGAAAGGTGATTTAAGCAAAGAAAATGATGTAAGTAAAATTATTAAATATGCTAAATCAAAATTAAAATATTTTGATTGTTTGATAAATAATGCTTCACTATTTGAAAATGATAAACTAGAAAGTTTTACAACAGACAGTTGGGATAAACACTTAATAACGAATTTAAGAACCCCAGCACTACTATCAAAAGAATTTGCTAAAAATATTAAAGGAAAAAATAACAATATAATTAACATAATTGATCAGAGAGTTTTTAAACTTACCCCCTACTTTTTTTCATATACCATAAGTAAAACCGGCCTTTATACTCTTACAAAAACAAGTGCTATGAGTTTGGCCCCTAATATAAGGGTAAACGGTATAGCTCCAGGACCCACAATCAAAAATAAGAGACAGTCTGAAAAACATTTTAAAAAACAGTATTTAGCAACCCCTTTAAAAAGACAAGTTGATGTGGAACAAATCTGTAATGCAGTTGACTTTTTTATAAAAAATATATCTATTACTGGCCAAGTTTTAGCAATTGATAGTGGTCAAAATCTAAACTGGCAAACGCCGGATATTATGGGAGGAAAAGAATGAGAAAATTTTTAGCAATTATAATGCTTAGTTTAATATTAAGTGGTGGTGCATATGCAAATCAAGAAAGTATAAAAAAAGATGGTTTTGTAATACCCACAAATAAATGGAAAGATAAAATTAAAATCGATGAAAATTTTGTGGTAACTAACCCTAAAGACAAAATAATAATAATATACAATCATGGTTCAGATGGAAACGATGTAAAACTGAAAGATTGCTTCTGGAGGTCAGAGCTTAGAAATATGGCTCAGCTAGCTGGTGATAAAATAAATGGTAAAGAAATTATGGTTTATATTCACTGCCAAGGTCAACTCGAAGGTGATTTAGGTGCTAAGTTAGGAAAAATAGGAATGTGGATGAAAAAATGGGAAGGACCTTATCCAGGAACTTCAAAAATGGATCGAAGAGTTGAGGGTAATTTAGATGTTATTAAAAAATTTGTTAACATGGGCGTACCAAAGAAACAAATTTTTATGTCAGGTCACTCTTGTGGAGGATGGGCAACATTAAGGCTAACAGCAAAATATATGGAAGAAGTAGGTGGAGGGATATCATTAATGCCTGCATGTTTTTGGAATTTATCAAAAAAATATAAAGTAAAAAAAGTTGGATATGATGAAGCAATGAAAAAATTTCATAAAAAATATCCTGGTATGGCCCAATGGAGACAAGAACAGATTGATTTAATAAAAGAGGGAAATGCTCCAATTTTAATTTTTACCCATCCTATGGATCCATTTGAAGGCCTAACATCTGATTGGATGGACAAAGTTCCAAATTTTAAAAGAATAGTTGTCTCTGAAAAGAAAAAAATTAATGGTAAAAAATGTAAATTGGCAGGATCAAATTGGGAAGAACCAGTAAAAAATGCTCATACAATAGATTGGGCTGATTGTTTTATGCATTACCACCCAGTTATCAAAGAATATATCGCATCAAGACTTTAAAAGATGAAAAAAAGTAATTTAAATATAGTTAAAATTAGTACTACCAAAAATCTATTTAATTATGAGAAAAAAGTTTTGATAAAAGAATTAATTTTAGATCTAAAGCTAGGGTATTTTGATTTTGAAAAAGAGAAATCTCAGAAAGTTAAATTTAATTTGGACGTAAATTACGAGGATAAAAAACCATCTAATGATAAAGATATAAAATCAATTGTGAATTACGCAAAAATTGTGAGGTTGATAAAAAAACTTGTTAAAAATAAACATTATAATTTTCTTGAAACATTAGCAGAGGATGTATTCGATGAATTATTCAAAGATAAGAGAATTGATAAGATAAGTCTTCAAATTGAGAAATTAGAAATCATGAAAGATTGCTCTTCTGTTGGTATTCAAATTTCAAAAAAAAGAAGCCATGATAAGCTCTGAATTAGGTAAAGAAGTAATAAAAAAAGAACTGCCTTTAGTTCCTAAGCTACCAGGTGTTTATAGGATGCTGAACTCTAAAGATGAAATTCTTTATGTGGGAAAAGCAAAAAATTTACCCAATAGATTGAAAAGTTATGTTTCTGAGAAAAATCACATCATCAGGACTGAAAGAATGTTATCTCAAACAAGAAAATTAGAGATAACCACTACTTCTAACGAAAGCGAGGCCTTACTACTTGAGGCAAATTTAATTAAAAAATTTAAACCAAAATTTAATATTCTTTTAAGAGATGATAAATCCTTCCCTTTCATATTTATTGGTAACCAAGATCAATGGCCTCAAATAAAAAGACACAGAGGTAAAAAAACTAAAGAGGGTTTTTATTTTGGTCCATTTGCATCAGCTGGATCCGCCAATTGGACAATAAAAATGATTCAAAAAATTTTCCACTTAAGAGTTTGTGATGATACTGTATTTAAAAACAGAGAAAGACCTTGTATATTATATCAAATCAAACGTTGTTCAGGTCCATGTGTTGGTTATGTTACAAAGAATGACTATCAACAAACAGTTGATGATGCCATTGAATTTGTTTCAGGAAAATCAAGAAGAATTCAAAAAAATCTTTCTAATCAAATGGAAAAAGCAAGTGAGGAACTTGATTTTGAAAAAGCAGTAATTTTAAGGGATAGAATAAAAGCATTAAATATAATTCAGTCATCTCAAAGAATAAATGAAGCAAATCTAGTAGAAGCAGATGTAATTGCAGGATACAAAGAGTCTGGTAAAGCATGCATCCAAGTTTTTTTTTATAGATCAAAACAAAATTGGGGTAATCAAGCTTTCTTTCCAAAACATGACCCCGATGAAAAACTTGGAGAAATTATTAATTCATTTGTTTCTCAATTTTATGAGAATAAAAGTGTTCCATCATCTATAATTTTATCTGAAGAAATTAAAGAAAAAGTTTTAATTGAAAAAACTCTTTCAAATAAAGAGAGTAAACAAATTACTATTTCGGTTGCCAAAAAAGGTTCAAAATTAAAAGTAATAAATCAAGCAATTAAAAATGCAAAAGATGGTTTGAATAGGAAGCTCTATGAAAGTCAAAATAATAGAGATTTATTTGATGCTGTTGCTAGTAAATTCAATTTAGAAACAAACATCAATTTAATTGAGGTTTATGACAATAGTCACATACAGGGAACTAATAGTGTTGGTGCTTTGGTTGCTTATGGCGATGAAGGTTTTATAAAAAAAAGGTATAGAAAGTTTAATATTAAACACAAAAAAAATGAGCAAGATGATTATGGTATGATGCGAGAGGTTTTAAATAGGAGATTCAAAAGAGCAGTTCAAGAAAAAGAAAACTATTTAACCTTTCCTGATTTAGTTTTGGTTGACGGTGGAAAGGGCCAATATTCAGTAGCAAGAGAAAGTTTAAATGAACTTGGTCTCCATGACATTCCTATTGTAGCGATTGCTAAAGGTAAATTAAGAAACAGTGGTAATGAAACCTTTTTTCATAATGGAAAAGAGTTTAAATTTTCTAGAAATGACCCTACCTTGTTTTTTCTCCAAAGAATTAGAGATGAATCACATCGATTTGCAATAAGCGCCCATAGAGCTAAAAGAAAGAAAGGAATAAGTAAATCTCTGCTTGACCAAATTGATGGAATTGGATCCATAAGAAAAAGGGCATTATTAAACCATTTTGGATCAGCAAGATCAGTTGAGTCTGCAAGTTTAGATGAAATTAAGTCAGTTGAAGGTGTTGAGGAAAAAGTAGCAAAAAAGATATATAACTTTTTTCACGAATAATTATGCTTAAAAAAATTCCTAATATATTAACGATTGGGCGAATAATTATTGTTCCTTTTTTCGTTTTAGCGTTTTATCTGCCTGGATTTTATGGTGATTTGACTGCTTTAATATTATTTGTTGTAGCATCATTTACTGATTTTCTTGATGGAATGTTAGCAAGAATGATGGGTGAAGAGTCTAAGTTAGGAGAATTGCTAGATCCTATAGCTGATAAAATCATCGTTGCTACAGCTCTCATTCTTTTAGTAATGGATGGTACTATCAGAAATTATGAAGTAATTGCTGCAATTATTATTCTTACAAGAGAAATATTGATTTCAGGCCTTAGAGAATTTTTAGCAAAAGGAAAAATTAAACTTCCTGTTTCTAGTTTGGCTAAACTAAAAACAGTTTTACAGATGGTTTCTATTGGTCTTCTTCTATCAGGAGATACTGGGAATAAGATTATTAACTTCCAGGATTATAATGCTCAAACTATTGGTATTATTTTATTGTGGTTATCTGCAGTGTTAACACTTTTTACTGGATATGATTATATGCGTAAAGGAATTGATCACGCTATGTCCGAAGATAATAAAGATTAGGCTGCTTTTTTCTTTCTTACTAAAGCTTGATAACTTTTGTTTAAATCAATTATTAAGTCACAAACTTTAAATTGATTTTCTGCAATACATGAAACTGGAGTTACTTCTGCAGCAGTACCTGTTAAAAAACATCCAACAAAGTTTGATAATTCCTCTGGTTTTATTTTTCTCTCGTGAACTTTAATATTCTTTGATTTTGCAATTCCAATAACTGTTCTTCTTGTAATTCCATCTAAAAATGAGTCTGGAATTGGGGTGTGAAGGTCTCCACTTTTATCTTTAAAAAAAATATTTGCCCCAGTTGCCTCAGCTATATTATCTTCATGATCTAACATTAATGAGTCTGTGTAGCCTTGCTTTTCAGCTTCATGCTTTGATAGTGTACAAATCATATAAAGACCGGATGCTTTTGTATCCCAAGGGATTGTATTAGGAGCAGGTCTTCTCCAATTTGAAATATTTAATTTAATTCCCTCAACTTTTAATTTTGGATCAAAATAAGAGCCCCATTCCCAAGTTGCAATTGCAACATGAATTTTAGTTTGTTGTGCAGAAATAGCCATCATCTCACTACCTCTCCATGCAACTGGTCTTACATATCCGTTTTCAACATTTTGTGTTGCAATAATTTTGTTCGAAGCAATATTAATTTGTTCCTCAGAATAAGGTATCTCAAAACCCATTCTCTTGGCTGAATAAAAAAATCTTGAAGTATGCTCTTCTAATTTAAAAATTGACCCGTCATAAACTCTTTCACCTTCAAAAACACAACTCGCATAGTGCAAACCATGGCTTAAAACATGAAGTTTAACGTCAGACCAATCAACAAGCTGATTGTTGTACCATATTTTTCCTGATCTTTTATCGTAAGGAATCATGTTTGAAAATTAATTAATTATATCTGAAAAATAACTTTGTATCTTTAATATGTCAATATAACTTACCCATAATGAAAGATCTATTATATTTAAAAGATGACCAACTGAAAGATCTAATAGAGAAACTTTTTGTGACTTATAGGGAAACTTTCTCAGACTCAAAAAAAATATTAGACAAATATTCAATTGGTTTAGCACACCACAAAGTAATCCACCTAATATCTATGTATGAGGGTATTTCGATATCAGAACTATTGAAAAGATTAAAAGTCACTAAGCAAAGTCTTAATAGGGTTTTGAAGGATTTGATAAAATTGGACATAATTATATTTAAAAAAGATGAACAAGATAGCAGGGTTAAACATATATTTTTAAATGATAAAGGACAAAAGATATTTAGTGAGGTTTTCGATCAACAAAAAAAAAGAATTTACAATGCATTACTCAACTCGAGTTCGGAGGAAGTAATAAATTTTGACAATGTTTTAAGTAAAATTATAAATGGATAAGTTTGAAGCACATATTTTACTAGTTGATGACGATGAAGGAATAAGATCTTTAGTAAAAAAATATTTAAATGAAAATAGATTTTTAGTTACAACTGCAGATAGTGCTGAGAATGCATCAGAAAAAGTAAAAATAATTAAATTTGATTTAATTATCCTAGATATAATGATGTCAGGAAAAAGTGGTTTAGATTTCATCAAAGACCATAAGAAATATTTAGATACTCCTATAATACTTTTAACTGCTAAGGGTGAGGCAAGTGAGAGAGTTACAGGCCTCGAACTAGGAGCGGATGATTATTTGGCCAAACCTTTTGAGCCAAAAGAACTAATTTTGAGAATTAAAAATATTTTAACTAAAACTATTAAAACTGATCAAAAAAGAATTATCGAGTTTGAAAATGTAAAAATCGATTTAAATAAATTACTAATTATTAAAAACAAAAAAGAATTTAAAATAAATAACACAGAAAAAATAATTTTAGAAAAAATGATTAATAATCCAGGAAATACGTTTTCAAGAGAAAGCATTGGTCAATTAATTAATTTAGATAAAGAAAGATCTATTGATGTAATTATAACCCGTCTAAGAAAAAAAATAGAAATTGATCCAAAAAACCCAAAATTTTTGCAGACTATAAGAGGAGCAGGATATGTTCTCTGGATTGAATAGTTTATTAAGAAAAGTTTTACCCAAAAGACTTTTTTACAGAGCTCTTTTAATTGTTGCGGTCCCTGTTATTGTTCTTCAGCTAATTATCACAATTGTATTTTTTGATAGCCTTTGGATTAAAACTAATAAAGGAATGACGAGAACTTTAGTAAATGAAATAAGTGTATTTATTGAAACTTATGAAAGTGAAAAAGTTGACAAGCAAGAGATAAATAACCTTTTTTCATTATTTTTAGATTTAAATATTGAGCTTAAACTTAATGAAGAATTACAAAAGCAACAAAATGAAAGATGGTTTAGTCCAATCGATCGAACATTAAGAAGAGAATTAAAATCAAAATTTTCTGTAGAAGATTACTGGTTTGATTCAACAAACTATAAAGAGCTGATCGATCTAAGAATTAAATATAAAGATGGTTATTTTAAATTTTTAGTCCCTAAAGATCGTGTTGCCAGTTCATCCGCTAGAATTTTTGCTCTTTGGATAACAGTACCTGCAATAATCATGGTGATAATATCTCTTATATTTTTAAAAAATCAAACAAGACCAATTACAAATCTTGCCCGTGCTGCAGAAAGATTTGGTAAGGGTGAAGAAGTTGATGAATATAAGCCGTCTGGAGCCCTTGAAATAAGACAAGCTGGTCACGAATTTGATAAAATGAGAAAGAGAATTGAGAGACATCTAAATCAAAGAACTGAAATGTTATCAGGTATAAGTCATGATTTAAGAACACCTTTAACAAGAATGAAGTTACAGCTTGCTTTTATTAAAGACAAAGACTCGGTGGATAAATTAACCGAAGATATAAACGAAATGGAAAAAATGCTAAACGAATATCTTCAATTTACAAGCTCATCATATGTTGAAAAAGATGAAATGTTTAACCTATCTGAATTAATTGATGAAGTAATCAAAAAATATAATAATGAAAATATTTCAAAAAATTTGTTGCCTAGAATCTATATTAACGGTAGAAAAAATTTAATCAGTAGATGTCTAAATAATCTAATTGATAATGCATTAAAATACGCAAATAAAGTAGAATTAAACCTTAATAAAAAAAATACAAATGTATTTATTATGATTGATGATGACGGTCCAGGTATAGCAAAAAGTGAACAAGATAACGTTTTTAAACCATTTTATAAAATAAACAAAGGAAGAGCAGACTCCAAATCTAGTGTTGGACTTGGTTTATCAATTGCATCTGATATTATTAAATCCCATGGTGGAAATATTAAACTTGAGAAATCTAAAATGAACGGTTTAAGAGTTAAGATTTTCTTACCTGTTTAGTTTTTGTTTGTTTTTTACCTTCAAGTTTTTTAATTTTAACTTCTAAGTTCTCAACACGTTTTGAAAGAACATCAAATTCGTCCTTGCTTGTTAATTTCATTTTAAACACAAATTCATCTCTTTTGGATTTAAAAATATTTAAGATTTCCGCAGATAAATCTTTTGAAGAAACTAACCCTTGCTCTATCAATTTTGCAAACTTATCAATTATAAATTTAGAATTTTTCATATTTAAGATATACATTATAAGTATAAATTAAAATGTTCACCAATAATTTTGACCCAGTTGCAATTGAAATTTTTTCCTTTGAAATCAGATGGTATTCATTGGCTTATATTGTTGGTATTTTGTTTGGGTGGTTTGTTGCAAAAAAAATATTCATTAAAAATGATGATATCAATAAAAAATTTGATGATTACATAACTTATTTAATAATTGGAATTATTTTAGGTGGAAGAATTGGATACATATTATTTTATAATCTTGAATATTATTTAAAAAATTTAATAGATATTTTAAAGATATGGGAAGGTGGCATGTCTTTTCATGGCGGATTAATCGGAGTAATAATTGCGAGTATAATTTTTGGAAAAAGAAATAATCAAAACCCTTTTCTATATATGGATATTGTGGCTCTAGTTGCTCCAATAGGAATCTTCTTTGGAAGAATTTCAAATTTTATAAATTCTGAACTGTATGGAAAGGTAACTGATTTGCCATGGTCGGTAACTTTTATTCAGACAGATAACTTACCAAGACATCCTACGCAAATATATGAGGCACTGCTAGAGGGAATAATTTTATTTATTATTTTAATGAATTTTAAAAACAAAAATTTTTTGTCTAAGCCAGGTTTGATATCAAGTTTATTTTTAATTTTTTACTCAATATTCAGATTTTCTATTGAGTTTTTAAGAGTCCCAGACTCACAGTTAGGTTATTTATTGTTTAATTTAACTATGGGGCAAATTTTAAGTGTAATTTTAATATTAACTGGATTGGTACTATTTTATTTTAAAAATGAAAATAAACAAATCAACTAACTTATCTTTAGACCAATTTATTAATTTGGCACTTTACGATAAAAATTCAGGTTATTATATGAAGAAAAATCCTTTCGGTAAGGAAGGAGATTTCATTACTGCTCCGAATATCACAAGACTTTTTTCAGAGATTATAACTATTTGGTTAATTACTTTTTTAAAAAGTTTAGGTTCCCCAAAGAAGTTTAATCTAATTGAGTTGGGAGCTGGAAATGGTGAAATGATGAAAGTAATTTGTGAAACATTAAAGAATTTTCCAGAACACTTTAGTTCTTGTAATTTTATGATTCACGAAAAAAGTCAATATCTAATAGAACAACAGAAAATAAATCTTAAAACTGAGAAGATCACTTGGATCAAAGATTTGAAAGAAGATTACACAGATCCAACTATTTTTCTAGCAAATGAATTTTTTGATGCATTACCAATAAAACAATTTTTTAAAAGACAAGATGTCTGGTATGAAAAATTTGTAGATTTTAGAAATCCTAAAGATGTAAAATTTAACGAAATTAAAACAAATATTAAATTAACTGAGAAAAAATTAAATTTTGAAATTTCAAAAAAGCAAAACGTAATTGAATATTCTCCAGATGCTTTCAAATATTTAAAAATTATAGCTGATATAATTGAGGAAAATGAAGGTGGAATATTAATCATAGATTATGGTTACTTAAATCAAAAGATGCAGGACACTCTTCAAGCAGTAAATAATCATAAATACTCAAACATATTAGAAAATATTGGTCAGTCTGATATTACTTACAACGTTAACTTTAATTTATTTCAAAAATTTATTAATCAATATAAAAACTTAGATACCCTTGTAACAACTCAAAAAAAATTCTTAACGAGCATGGGAATTCTTCAAAGAGCTGAGATTGTGAGTAAGGATATAACTTTTTCAAAAAAAACTGACTTATTTTATAGGATAAGACGACTAATAGACGAAAAGCAGATGGGTGAATTATTTAAAGTTATGCTTATTAAAAATAAAAATAATAAGTTCCAAACAGGATTTCAGAGTGATTAAATCTAAAAGACTTTCAAAGATAAAAAATTTAAAACATGGCTTTTTTAATAGTACAGGCGGCATATCAGAAAATATTTATAAAAGTCTTAACTGTGGACCAGGGTCGAGGGATAAACCAAGTAATGTTAAGAAAAATTTAGAAATAGTAAAAAAAAAAATAAAAAAATCTGCTAGAAATATTTTTTTACTAAATCAAATTCATAGCAATAAATTTATTTATATTGATGAAAAATATCAATTTAAATCAAAACCAAAAGCAGATGCAGTCATCACTAATCAGAAAAACTTACCAATTGCTATTCTAACCGCAGATTGTGTGCCCATTTTGATTTATGACCACCAAAAAAAAATAATTGCAGCAATTCATTCAGGCTGGAAAGGAGCATATAAGGGAATAATTCATAGAGTTATCAAATTTATGTTTAAAAAAGGATCTAGGCCAAAAAATATTACTGCAGTAATAGGGCCTTCTATCTCAATTGATAATTATGAAGTTCAAAATGACTTCAAAAATAAATTTCTAAAAAAAGATAGAAGAAACAAAATTTTTTTTAAAATAAAGCGTAAAAAGTTATATTTTGATTTATCAAAATACGTAAAATCAATACTTTTAAAGAATAAGTTAAAAAAAATTGAAAAAATTAAAACCGATACATTTGATTTTAGGAATAAATTCTTCAGTGCAAGAAGAGCTATAAGTTTAAAACATGATGATTATGGTAGAAATATTTCAATAATTATGCTTAATTAGGTTCTTTTCAAATGAAATTATTATCAGGAACTAGCAATAAGCCTCTAAGTAAAGATATTGCTAAATTCTTAAAATCTAAACTAGTTCATTCAAGCATTAGAAATTTTGCAGATGGTGAAATTTATATTGAATTAAATGAAAACATTAGAGGTAATAGTATCTTTATAATTCAGTCTATTTCATCTCCTGCGAATGATAACTTAATGGAACTTTTGTTGTGTATAGATGCTTTAAAAAGATCATCTGCTAAAAATATTACAGCTGTTATTCCGTATTTTGGTTATGCTAGACAAGATAGAAAAGTGGTTCCAAGAACGTCTATATCAGCGAAACTTGTATCAAATTTAATTACAAAAGCTGGAGCAGACAGAGTTGTGACAGTTGATTTACATGCTGGGCAAATTCAAGGATTTTTTGATATTCCAGTTGATAACTTATTTTCTACACCTATTTTTGCAAGACACGTAAAGAAAAATATTAAAAGTAAAAATATTGTGTGTGTTGCACCTGACGTAGGTGGCACTGAAAGAGCGAGAGCACTTGGAAGAATTTTAAATGTTGGTCTTGCAATTGTTGATAAAAGAAGGCCAAAACCTGGTCAATCTCAAGTGATGAATGTCATTGGAGAAGTCAAAGGTAAAACTTGTATAATAGTTGATGATATCATTGACTCAGGTGGAACGATAGTTAATGCAGCTAAAGCTTTAAAGAACCGTGGAGCAAAAGAAGTTTATGTTTATATTACTCATGGAGTTTTAAGTGGAGAAGCTGTTAAAAAAATTAAAAATTCAGTAATTAAAAATTTAGTAATCACAGATACAATTGACAATATAAACAAAACCAAGAGTGCAAAAAACATTGAAGTTCTATCTATTTCAGCTTTAATGGGAGAGGCAATTAAAAGAATATCAAACTCAACATCTGTCTCTGATTTATTTAAATAATTACCTTGAGTTATTAATAATCATGAGCTAAAAACCTCTGATTTTATGAATACATTGGAAGCCAATATTAGATATAATAAAACTAAAGGTGAACTAAGTTCCCTAAGAGAAAACGGGAGTGTGCCTGCTATAATTTATGGTGGTGAAGCTCAAAATGAAAAAGTAGCAATTTCAAAAAAATTATTAAAATCATTAATTGAAAAAGAAAATTTTTTATCAAACATTATTGCTTTAAATGTTGATGGGATAACACAAAATGTTCTTCCTAAAGAAATAAAATATGACATTATAACAGATGAACCTATTCATGTAGATTTTTTAAGAGTGGTTCCAGGTGTTAAGATTAAAATTGAAGTTCCAGTCAAATTCATTAACCACGAAAGCTCACCAGGACTTAAAAGGGGTGGTGTGTTAAATATTGTAAGAAGAAAAGTTGAGTTAAAATGTCCAAGTGAGAAAATTCCTGAAAATCTTGTGCTAGATTTAGATGGAATTGATATAGGTGAGAGTTTCAAAATTTCATCAATAACTTTAGATGAAGAAGTAACGCCTACCATTCAAGGAAGGGACTTCGTAATTGCAACTTTAGCTGCACCAACTGTAATGAAAGAACCTGAAAAACCAGCAGAAGCAGAAGCAGCTGAGGGTGAAGAAGGAGCAGAAGGAGCAGAAGCTGCCCCTGCAGATGGTGATAAGCCTGCAGCTGAGGGTGATAAAAAAGAGGGTGAAGATAAAAAACCTGCAGAAGAAAAAAAATAAGTAATCAAAATTGAAATTTACTTCTCACTAAAATCCATTATATGCTTTTATTTGTAGGTTTAGGTAACCCAACTCCAGATAGTGAAAATAACAGACATAATGTCGGTTTCAAAATAATCGACTCTATTAATAAAAAATTTAGCTTATCGAAACAAAAACCAAAATTTAAAGGTTTGCTCACCACTGGTAACGTTGCTGAACAAAAGGTTTATGCTATCAAGCCATTAACTTTTATGAATAATTCTGGAATATGTATTAGAGAACTTATTGAATATTTTAAAATTGATGCTGAGGATGTAATTGTTTTCCACGATGATTTAGATGTTGAATTTGGAAAAATTAAAGCAAAGTTTGGAGGGTCAAGTGCAGGACATAACGGTATAGCATCTATTGATAAATTTATCGGTAAAGATTATTCAAGAGTAAGAGTGGGAATTGGTAAACCAAAAGAAAATATGGAAGTGAGCGATTATGTTTTACAAAATTTTGATGAGGATGAAATGATGGGGTTAGAAAAAATTACAAATGATATAATAGACTCCATTGCGATATTAGTGAATAAAAAATTAGATTTATTTTCAAGTACAGTAAATAATAAATAATGAGTTTTAAATGTGGAATAGTTGGTTTACCCAACGTTGGTAAATCTACATTGTTCAATGCACTAACAAATTCTAGTAAAGCTCAGGCTGCAAACTTTCCCTTTTGTACCATAGACCCTAATATAGGAGTAGTTCCTGTTCCAGACGAGCGACTTGAAAAATTATCCAAAGTTTCTAATTCAAAAAAAATAATTAATACGACAATTTCATTCGTTGATATAGCCGGCCTTGTAAAAGGCGCCTCAAAAGGTGAGGGTTTGGGAAATAAATTTCTTTCTCATATAAGAGAGGTAGATGCTGTAATTCATATGATAAGATGCTTCGATTCTGATGATATTCAAAATGTTAACCCAACTGTTGATCCTATTAGAGATTTAGAGATTATTGAAACAGAAATGATGCTTGCAGATTTAGAGTCTATACTGAAAAGATTAGAGAAAAATAACAAAAAAAATGTAGAAGAAGAGCAACTAAAGATTTTAGAAATTGCATTAGATTGTATCAATAATGATAAAGATATATCTGTTCTTAAATCTCAATTTGAAAATAAGCAACTAAATCAAAGTGGATTATTATCCATTAAACCTAAGATATTTGTATGTAATGTTGATGAGCAAAGTGTCAAAGAGGGAAATAATTATACAAATGCTTTTATTGAGAAGTACGGAGCAGAAAATACTTTGATTGTTTCAGCTGATATTGAAAATCAAATAAATGAATTTGAAAACGAAGAGAAAAAAAATTATATGGATATGATAGGCTTAAAAGACACCGGATTAAGCATGCTAATCCGAAAGGGATATAAAATTTTAGAACTCGATACTTATTTTACATCCGGTCCAGAAGAAACTAGAGCTTGGACAATTCAAAAGAATTGCACTGCTCCAAAAGCTGCTGGTGAGATTCACACAGATTTTGAAAAAGGATTTATAAGAGCTGAAACGATTTCCTATAAAGACTTTATTGACAATGGCGGATGGATAAATTCTAAAACTAATGGAAAAATGAGGCTAGAAGGCAAGGACTATATTGTAAAAGATGGGGACGTTTTAAACTTCCGATTTAACACGTGACCAGATTCTCTTCATACTAAAATAAACAAGTACTGTTAAAATTATAAGATAAACTATAGCCTTGAAACCCATTTGATGTCTAGCTTCCAAGCTTGGTTCCGCCGCCCACATTAAGAAAGTGGTTACGTCTTTTGACATTTGTTCAACACTTGCATTTGTTCCGTCTGAATATTCAATAATTCCGTCAGTTAGAGGTGCCGACATTTTAATTTTATTGCCATACATGTATTTATTGTAATGAACTCCATCATCTAGAATCATTCCACTTGGGGCTTCTTCATAGCCTTGTAATAAAGAATATATATAATCTACTCCGCCCCCTCTAGCTTTTACTAATACCGACATATCTGGAGGATATGCACCACCATTAGCTGCTTCAGCTGCCTTAACATTTTCATAAGGCATCACAAATTTATCAGATAGTTTTCCTGGTCGTTGAAACATTTCACCATCTGCATTTGGTCCATCTGTTACCTCAAATGAAGAAGCAATCGCCTTAGCTTGAGCTACTGAAAATTCTGGCCCCCCCTTTTCAGATAAATTTCTATAACTTAAGTACTTCATTGAATGGCATGCTGCACAGACTTCAGTATAAACTTGATATCCTCTTTGCAATGCAGCTCTATCAAATTTTCCAAATAAACCTTTAAATGTCCAGTCAGTTTTTAAATACTCAACTTTTTCTGCAGAAATTACATTTGAACTAGAAAGACAGAAAAATATTATTATTGAAAATAATTTAAGAATTTTTTTCACTATTCAATTTTACTTTCATTTTTTTTAGCCATTGCCATATTGGGAGATCCCCCCATTACAGGTTCAGTAATACTTAACGGTAAAGGTATCGTTCTCTCCTTTAATCCTAGAACTGGTAAAATAACTAAAAAATGAAGGAAATAATAAGCTGTTGCAACTCTCGCAATCAATAAGTATAGCCCTTCAGCAGGCATTGCACCTACATAACCTAGTACTAAAACGTCAGCTACGAGTATCCAATAAAATTGCTTATAGAGTGGTCTGAATACAGCAGATCTTATTTTTGAAGTGTCTAGCCAAGGTAAAACTGCTAAAATTAAGATCGCAGACAACATAGCTACAACTCCAAGCAACTTGTCAGGAACTGATCTTAGAATTGCATAAAAAGGTAAGAGATACCATTCTGGCACAATGTGTGCCGGTGTTACTAATGGATTGGCTTCTATATAATTATCAGCATGTCCTAAGATATTAGGCGCGTAGAATACAAAAAAAGCAAATACAATCATAAACATCAATAATGCAAATCCATCTTTAATAACTATATAAGGATGAAATGGAACGGTATCTTTTGATGGTTTTTTAACATCAATTCCAACAGGATTATTGTTTCCAGGAACATGTAATGCCCAAATGTGTAAAACTACTAATCCTAAAATTAAAAAAGGTATCAAGTAGTGTAGAGTAAAAAATCTGGTTAAAGTTGGGTTATCTACAGAATATCCTCCCCACAACCAAGTCACTACTCCCTCTCCAACAAATGGGATCGCACTAAATAGGTTTGTAATTACAGTCGCTCCCCAGAAACTCATTTGTCCCCACGGTAAAACATAACCCATGAAAGCGGCAGCCATCATTAATAAGTAAATAATTATTCCTATAATCCAAATTATTTCTCTTGGTGATTTATATGATCCATAAAACAAAGACCTAAAAATATGAATGTAAACTGCTAGGAAAAACATAGATGCACCATTTGCATGGATATATCTAATTAACCAACCATAATTTACGTCTCTCATAATATGTTCAACACTTTCAAATGCCATATCTGCATGAGCGATATAATGCATCGCCAAAACTAAGCCAGTAACAATTTGAGTAATTAAGCAAAATGTTAAAATTCCACCAAATGTCCACCAATAGTTTAAGTTTTTTGGAGTTGGATAATCAGTCAAATGATTTGCGAGAGTAAGTAGTGGTAATCTATCATTGAACCATTTACCTACTTTTGATTTTGGTGTGTATTCGTGATCACTCATTTATATTATCCAATTTTAATTGTGTTAGCATTTACAAATTCATACTTTGGAACTTCCATGTTCCATGGTGCTGGGCCTTTTCTAATTCTTCCAGAGGTATCATAATGCGAACCATGACAAGGACAAAACCATCCGTCATAATCTCCTTTATCATTTAAAGGTACACATCCAAGGTGAGTACATACACCTAACATCACTAACCATTCAGGATTTTTAGCTCTATCTTCATCTTTTTCAGGATGAATTAAATCTTCCATTTTAACAGACCTCGCTACATCTATTTCCTCTTGGGTTCGTCTTCTTATGAAAACTGGTTTTCCTCTCCATAAGACGGTAATTGTATTACCTGGTTTCAAAGAACTAACATCAACCTCAGTGCTAGCTAACGCCTTTACAGATGCATCAGGATTCATTTGATCTACTAAAGGCCAAACAACAGCAGCAGCTCCAACTGCTCCGACAGCATAAGTGGCTGTAAATAAGAAATCTCTTCTTTCTGGTTTTTTTTCTGACACGATTAGTAACTGTTTATATTGCCTGTTTTGATTTAAATTACTTAATATACGAATTCATATAATATAAAATATTAATTTTACTACTGATAGAATGACACAGAATTCAACCATTTCAGGGCCAAAAATTGCATTATATGAGCCCGATATTCCGCAAAATACTGCAGCAATTATTAGAACTTGTGCCTGTTTAGGTGCGAAACTAGAAATTATTGAGCCATGTGGTTTTCTACTGTCAGATAAAAGGTTTAAAAGAGTTGTCATGGACTACATGGATTTTGAACAGATCGAATTTTATCAAAGCTCTGAGAATTTTTTTGAAAAAAAACAGAATCAGAGAATTGTTTTAATGACAACCAAGGGATCAATATCTTATACTAAATTTAAGTTTAAATCAGATGATACAATTTTATTTGGTCGTGAAAGTGCAGGTGTTCCTGAAAAGGTTCATAAAATAATCAAAAATAGATTAAAGATACCAATGAATGATAAAGTAAGATCATTAAATATTGCCTCATCTGTTGCTATAGTGTTGGCAGAAAGTTTAAGACAAATTAAATTAATTTAAATGGACATAGATATTAAAAAAGATCTAGCAAGTAATTGGTTTAAACTATTACAAAATGCAATTTGCGATGACATTATTAAGCTTGAGAAGAATAAATTTAAATTTAAATCAACTTCTTGGAGAAGAAATACTAAAAAAGATGAGGGAGGTGG
>CABXRS010000015.1 GCA_902514665.1 uncultured Pelagibacteraceae bacterium
GTATTTACTTAAAGACATAAAAATAGATTTTACATTTTTAAATACAGTAAATAATAAAAACCTTTTGTTAAGACTAAAAAAAAGAAAATCACTTAACAGATATGATAAGTTTAATTCAATATTTTATAATAAAGTACAGAAAGGTTTTATTAAAATAGCTAACTCAAAAAAAAAATCATATATGATAATTAATTCAAATTTGAAAATTGACAAAAATAGGAAATTAATTCTAAACAAGATAAAAAAAATAATTAAATCTTAATGACAGCTCAACTACAACAAACATTATTTGGACATGAGAAAATTTTTGATAAATTAAAAAATCTATACCTAAAAAATAAATTACCTAATAAAATAATTTTATCTGGTGAGAAGGGTATAGGTAAATGCACTTTAGCCTATCATTTGATTAATTATATATTATCAACTAATGAGGATTATAATTATGATTTAAAAAATTACAAAATTAACACTGAAAATAAGTCTTTTAAATTAATTCTAAATAAATCTAATCCAAATTTTAATCTCATTGATGTTGAAGAGGGGAAAAAAAATATTGATATTAATCAAATTAGAAATTTAATTTCTACTCTAAACAAATCATCTTTTAACTCTAATCCAAGATTTGTTTTGATTGACAACATTAATTTACTTAACATTAATTCTGTTAATGCATTGCTTAAAGTAATTGAAGAACCAAATGACAATATCAACTTTATTTTAATAAATAGTAATTCAAGTGTTCTTTCTACTTTAAAATCTAGATGTATTAATTTTAAGATTTTTCTTTCCAAAAAAGAAATAATAGAGATTATTAATAAAATTATTGATAAAGATATTTATGATTTATTTAATGATGAATTGATCAATTATTATACAACACCAGGTCAAATAATAAAAATTATAAAAGCTTCAGATGAGTTTAAAATTGATATAAAAAATTTGTCTTTAAAGAATTTTTTATCATTGTTAATCAAAAATAAACTTTATAAAAAAAATAAAATGTTCAGCGAATTGATTTACTCATTTATTGAGATTTATTTTAGAAAAAATACTAACATTAAAAATATAGAATTATTAAATTTTTATAATCTTTTTTTGAATAAAATTATTAATACTAAAATTTATAATTTAGACGAAGAATCTCTTTTTATGGAATTTGATGATCGAATTTTAAATGGATAAATATTATTATATCACAACACCAATATATTATCCTTCTGCAAAACCACATATGGGTCATGCTTATTCAAGTATTATTGCTGATTTTTTTTCGCGATTTAAAACTATGGACGGTTACAAAGTATATTTTTTAACAGGAACAGATGAACATGGCCTTAAAATTCAAAGATCTGCAGAAAAACACGGTTTAGATCCACTTAGGTTCTGTGATCAAATTAGTGAAACCTTTAGAGATTTATCTAAAACCTTAAATTTAACTAATACAGATTTTATTCGAACAACGGAGGATAGACATAAAAAAACAGTTCAGCATTTATGGAAAGAATTGGAAAAAAATGATGATATTTATCTTTCTAATTATTCTGGATGGTATTCTGTTTCAGATGAAGCTTTTTATAATGAAGATGAGATAGAAGAAATAGATGGTAAAAAAATTTCAATTAGTTCGAAATCTTCAGTTGAGTGGATAGAGGAAGAGTCTTATTTTTTTAGACTTTCTAAATGGGAAAAACCCTTATTAGAATTTTATGAAAAAAATCCTGAATTTATTTCTCCAGAATCTAGAAGAAATGAAGTAATAAGTTTTGTTAAAAGTGGACTTAAAGATCTTTCAGTAAGTAGAAAAACATTTTCATGGGGTATTCAGGTTCCAAATAATAAAAACCATGTTATTTACGTTTGGCTTGATGCTCTTACTAACTATTTAAGTGCTTTAAACTACCCTAATACCGAAGACAAATTATTTAAAAAATTTTGGCCAGCATCAATACATTTAATTGGAAAGGACATATTAAGATTTCATGCTGTATATTGGCCAGCTTTTTTATTAGCTGCTAAAATTGAACTGCCAAAAAAAGTTTACGGTCATGGATGGATTCTTAAAGGCGATGAGAAAATGTCTAAATCTAAAGGCAATATTTTAGATCCTTTACAAATTATTGATGAATATGGACTCGACCCATTAAGATATTATTTAATAAAAGAGGTTTCTTTTGGTAATGATGGAAATATATCCCAAGATAGACTAGAAGATTGTATAAATAGTGATTTAGCAAATAATTATGGAAATTTATGTCAACGTGTTACTGCTTTTGCAATAAAAAATTGCGACGGCAAAATACCTGAAGAAGTAAAATTTGAAAAAGACGATTTAATTATTTTAAATAAATTTAAAGATAATTTAGAGAACATCAGATCCAAGATAGACCAGCAAAACTTAAATTTTTATATCGACTATATAGTTAATTCACTCTTTGAGGCTAATAAATATTTTAATGATCAAGAACCTTGGAAAAAGAAGGATGATATTACTAGATTAAATACTATCGTTTTTACTTCTTTAGAAATTATAAGAAAAATAAGTTTTTTACTCTATCCAATAATCCCAGGATCAGTGTTAAAGGCTTTAAAAATATTCAATCTTGGTGAAAATGACATTAAATTAGAAGATATATCTAAAAATGAATTTTTAATTAAGGGAAATAGTATAAATAAAATAGATATACTTTTTAAAAAAATAGAAAAAAATAATGATTGACTCACACTGTCATCTTGATCATGAACCATTAATAAGTGATCTTAATAACATAATACAAAGATCAAAAGATGTTGGCATTAAAAAATTGTTAACCATATCAACATCAATAGATAGTTTTTCTAAAATTAAACAATTGATCCACAAAGACGAAATTATTTATGGTACGGTTGGCATTCATCCACACGAAAGTGACAAAAATGTTTTAACTACCTCTCAATTAGTTCAAAATTTTAAAGAAAATGAAAAAATTATTGGTATTGGTGAAAGTGGATTAGATTTTTATTATAACAATAGTGATCGTGAGAAACAAATATCAAGTTTTAAAGAACACATAGAAGCTTCGATTGAGACTAAGTCACCCTTAATTGTTCATTCAAGAAACGCAGAAGATGAAACATTCGAAATACTTAATTCATATAAACATAATGACCTTAAAATTTTAATGCATTGTTTTACAGGATCTAAAGAATTTTCAAAAAAACTTTTACAATTAAACTCATATTTTTCAGCAAGTGGAATTATTACGTTTAAAAACTCTTTAGATTTGCAAAATACTTTTAAGTCGTTACCTCTAGAAAAAGTATTGATTGAAACCGATAGTCCTTTTTTAGCTCCTGTACCAAATAGAGGTAAAAAAAATGAACCATCATTTATTGATTTTACAGCTGCTAAACTTGCAGAAATTAAAGAAATATCAAAGTCAAAACTTGTTGAAATAACTACAAATAATTTTAATCAACTGTTCTTTAACTAATATTTATGAAATTTATTATATTAGGGTGTGGAAGTTCAATGGGTGTACCAAGACCAGATGGTTTTTTTGGTAATTGTGATCCAAAAAATAAAAAAAATTATAGAACAAGATGTTCAGCTTTGTTTCAAACATCTGACGAAAATATTTTGATAGACACTTCACCAGACCTTAGACAGCAACTTTTAAGACATAAAATAAAAAAAATATCTAAAGTTCTTTATTCACATATGCATGGAGATCAAACACATGGAATTAATGATTTAAGATCTTTTTATATTAATAGTAGAAATCCAATAAATGTTTATGCTGATAGTTTTACTTCAAATTATCTATTAAAGACTTTTTCATATATTTTTAAAAGTTATTCGAAAGAATACCCTGCAACACTGAAATTAAATAAACTAAAAAGTAATTTTTTCACATCTAATAAAAACAGAAAAGTTAAAATTAAATCTATTGAAGTAGAGCATGGCAGAGTTAAATCAAATTGTTTTATAATAGATAAGAAATTAGCCTATATAAGTGATGTAAGTAAAATATATAGCAAAGATTATAAATATTTTAAAAAACTTAAATATTTAGTAATTGACTGCCTATGGTACAATTTTCACCCATCACATTTTAATTTAGAAAACTCTTTATCTATGATTAAAAAATTTAAGCCTGAAAATGCTATTCTAACGAATTTATCCCCTATATTAGATTATAAAGTTTTAAAAAAAATTCTGCCTAAAAATGTAATCCCAGCTCATGATGGATTGACGATTAAATTATAGTATTCCTTCAATTTTTTTTATTAATTTACTAGACATAGGTTTGGTGAACGATGCAAATGTATCCTCAACTTTACCTTCTTTATTAATTAAGATTTTATAAAAATTCCATTTTGGAATTGCTGATTTACCATAGTTTTTTTTTGCCCATTTATATATTTCGTGAGCATTATCACCTTTAACTTCAGTAATAGTGGATAAAGGAAAGTTTATATTGAAATTCACCTCACAAAATTTTTTAACTTCTTTATTTAATTTTTTCTCTTGATTAAATGAATTTGAGGGTATTCCTAGAACTATTAAACCCTTTGATTTATAATTATCCCATAATTCTTGTAATTCTTCATACTGACTTGTAAAACCACAATAACTTGCAGTATTAACTACTAAAACTACTTTATTTTCATATTCTTGAAAATTTATTATTTCTCCAGTTATGCTGTCTATATTTAAATCATAAAAAGTTTTTTCATACTCAGCTTTAACTATATTGTTAAAAAAAAACATAATTATTAATATACCACTTAAAAATATTTTCTTCATTTCTTTGAATTACATCTTAGGTCTATTAGGTGTAAGTAATATTAAAAAATATCCAAATAGAGTAGACAATAATGACCCAGTTAGTACACCAATCTTAACTCCATCCATATACTGCATATTTTCTGCAAAAGCTAAATTTCCAACAAAAAGACTCATTGTAAAACCGATACCTGTTAATACACCAACACCATAAAAATTGTACCAGCTCGTATCATTAGGCATTTGTGCTATCTTTGCTTTAATGGCTACATAAGAGAAAATAAAAACACCAAGTTGTTTACCCACAAATAATCCTAATAAAATTCCTAATGGTACTTTATTTAATAAAGAACCAAAAGTTAAACCCTCTAGAGATACTCCTGCATTAGCAAAAGCAAATAATGGCATTATACCAAAAGCAACATAAGGACTTATGGCATGTTCAATTTTGATTAATAATGAAAAATCTTTTTCTTTTTTTCTGTGAGGAATTGTCATAGCAAGCAAAACACCAGCAATAGTTGCGTGCACACCAGAGTTATGAGTAAAATCCCATAGAAACAATCCTACAATCAAGTAGGGTAAAAATTTTTTAATATTAAATCTGTTGATCAGTAATAAAATGATAAATGCTGCAAGCATTAAGATTAAATATTTTATACTTAAGTCTCCTGAGTAGAAAAGGGCTATAATAACTATAGCTCCTAAGTCATCTATAATAGCAAGTGCAGTCAAAAAAACTTTTAAGGACAAAGGGACTCTTTTTCCAAGTAGTGATAAAACACCTAATGAGAAAGCTATATCTGTAGCTGATGGTATCGCCCATCCTTTTAAAGTTTCACTATCACCAAAATTTATAAAAACATAAAATAATGCTGGTACTAACATCCCACCTACGGCTGCAATTATTGGAAGTAAGGCTTGTTTTATATTTGAAAGTTCTCCCTGTAAAAATTCTCTTTTAATTTCAAGGGTTACAAAGAAGAAAAATATTGCCATCAAAGCATCATTAATCCAATGAATCACAGATAGTTTTAATCCAAAATTATTAATACCTATAAATAGATACTTATTTAATGTTGAGAAGTATAAACCTGCTAAATTTGAATTACTAATATATAAGGCAATGATAGCAGCAAATAATAAAACTAGTCCACTTGCCGCTTCTAACTTAAAGAACCATTTAAAAGGTTTTGATATGTAATTAATCATAAAATTATGAAAGGTCTATAATAAATAGTTTTATATCTTTCAATGTTTCATATAGGTTAAATAGCAATACTTCTAATCCAGGGAATATACTTATTAAAGGGGTTTTTAGAGTGTCGATTAATATAATTAGTGCACCTAATGAAATTATTAATACGAATAAATATGAAAAAAACTTACTACTTTTATTTTTTTTTATTTTCTCAGATTTGCCATCAGTTTTTTTGATAGTTGATAATTCAGATTTTGCTTTTTTATTCTCTTCAACTAGTTTTTTTATCAATTGATTTTTAGATTTATCTTCATTTAATTTTTCACTATCTTCTTTTTCTTTAATGGCAATATCCTCATTTATTTGTAAAGGTTCAGACATTGGTTCTTGTTTTTTGTAAAACCAAATATGCTCACATGATCCACACTGTAAATCACGACCTTCAGATGTAATTAAATTAATATCTAAATTGAATTTTTTTTTGCATGATGGGCAAATAACAATCATGAATTCCTATATATCAGAAATTTATTAAAATTCTTTTAATTTTAAAGCTTTAACCATTGAAAATATCAATAACTACTGTATTAGTAATGTTCTCGGAGTGTAGCGCAGCCTGGTAGCGCATCTGGTTTGGGACCAGAGGGTCGCAGGTTCGAATCCTGCCACTCCGACCATCATTATGAAAAAAGCTATAATTTATATTCCTAACAAAAGTCCAATGCAATCAGGTCTTGCAAAAACTAATAAATGGGTATTAGAATTTAAAACAAAAGACCCAACTAGAAATCCTCTTATGGGATGGGAAAGTTCTGATGATACATTAACTGAGTTAAGATTAGAATTTTCATCTAAAGAACTTGCAATAAACTATGCAAAAAAGAAAAAAATAGATTATGAAATAATCGAACCTAGAAAAAGAAAAACTGTAAAAAAATCTTATGCAGATAATTTCTTAAAATAATTATATGTTTAGATTTTTTACTGAGAGAAATTGGTATTTATGGTCATGGTTAGGCTCTGCTATAATTCTTTCATCACTTTGGATACAAGTTAAAATTGATGTTAAAATAAATGAGTGGTTTGGTGAATTTTATGACATGATTCAAAAAGCACTTGGAGCTCCAAATGCAATAACAATTGATGAATATTGGGCAAGTTTATTATCATTTATAATCTTGGCTGCCATGTACGTTGGTGTTGCAGTCCTAGTAAGTTTTTTTACTTCACACTATTTATTCAGATGGAGAGCTGCAATGGTTGAATGGTACCACTCTGTTTACGACAAAGCTCGTAAAATAGAAGGTGCAGCTCAAAGAGTTCAAGAGGATACTATAAAGTTTTCAAGAATAATGGAGTCACTTGGAACAAGTTTGATTGAAGCTTTGATGATTCTAATAGAATTTATGCCAATTTTATTTGGATTAAGTATTGGTATTCCAATTTTCTTCTTTGGTGATTGGGATTATGGTCTAATTGTTGGTGCTCTCATTTGGTCGGTTGGAGGGACAATTTTTCTAATAATTTTAGGTCTAATACTGAGGTTAGTAGGAGTTGAATATGATTTGCAAAAAAAAGAGGCTGCCTACAGAAAAATCTTAGTTATTGCTGAAGATGATGGAACTATAAGACCCAAATCTATAGATGAATTATTTGAAGATGTTAGAAGTATCCATTATTTAAGTTATTTAAGATATTTATATTTTAATATTGGTAGAATTGCTTACTTACAAGCTAATGTGCTATCAGCATACGTTTTTTTAGCTCCAGCTATAGTAGCTGGTGCTGTTACACTCGGTGTTATGCAACAGATAATAAGAGCCTTTGGAAGAGTTGAGGGATCAATGCAATATATATTAAAGGCTTGGCCTACAATAATAGAACTTGCAAGTGTTTATAAACGTTTAAGAGAGTTTGAATATAAAATAAAACAAGATGAATTTGTTGATGAAAAAATTTAATGACAATTAATCAAGAATTTATAGATCAGTTTGTAAATGTAACTTCAAAAGCTGCTTTAGCTTCATACCATTTAGTTGGTAAAAAAGATAAAGTTGCTTCAGATAAAGCGGCAGTCGACTCAATGAGAAATGAACTAAATAAGTTAAATATAAATGGTAAAATTGTTATTGGTGAAGGCGAACTTGATGAAGCACCAATGTTATATATAGGAGAAAAAGTTGGCACAGCTAAAGGACCAGAAATAGATATTGCTGTTGATCCATTAGAGGGAACTAATTTTGCTGCTAACAATCTTCCTGGTGCATTATCAGTAATTGCAATTTCTGAAAAAAATAATCTATTTAATGCTCCAGAAACATATATGGAAAAAATATCTGCTAAAGTAAAAGAAAAAGGTATTGTTGATTTAGATTATTCCGTTAAAAAAAACATTTTTAATTTGTCTGAGTATTTAAATAAAAAACCAGAAAATATTACAGCTTGTGTTATGGATAGACCTAGACACAAAAATATTATTAATAATTTAAACAAATTAGGTGTTAGAATTAAATTAATCAGTGATGGAGATGTATCAGGTGCTTTATTGGTAACCGAAGATAAACACAATGTGGATATTTTTCTTGGTATAGGAGGGGGTCCAGAAGGTGTTTTAGCTTCAGCTGCTATTGATACTTATGAATGTTTCTTTCAAGGAAGATTTTTATTTAATACAGAAAAAGACAAGTTGCGAGCAACAAAAATGGGAATTACTAATTTTACAAAAAAATATAATCTGAGTGACATTGTTAAAGGAGATTCAATTTTTTGTGCGACAGGTATAACATCCGGTGACTTAGTTTCAGGTATAAACATAGAAAATTATGAGTTTATTTCAGAAACATTAGTTACGCATAAAAGCTCAGGTATAAAAAAAATAATTAAAAAAGTTGTAAATAGATCGTGAAGATCAACATCAACAATCTATTAAAGCTTGATTAATATACTTTTTTACAATAAAAAACAGCAATTCGGTCCCTTCGTCTATCGGTTAGGACACGTGGTTTTCATCCTCGAAAGAGGGGTTCGATTCCCCTAGGGACCGCCAATAATGTTATAAACAGTAATGGTATATTATGTTTATCTTATCAAAACAGTAGAAGGTTTTTCAAAAAAATCTTATGTTGGTTATACTAATGATTTAAATAACAGAATCACCAAGCACAATCTAAATTTAGGTGCAAAATCAACAAAAGGATATAAATGGGAATTAGTATACAAAAAGAAATTTTTTTCAAAGCAAAAGGCACTTTCATTTGAATATAAACTTAAAAAAGATAGAAAAGAAAGATTAAAATTAATTTATGATTTTACAAAAAAATCAAATTTTTAAGATAGCAACAATTTTACCTTATAAAGAAAATTATTCTATAGATAAAGCGTCAGCAGCTTCATTGTGGGTTTCCGAATTTTATAAAAATTCAAAATTTAAAAAAAATAATTTTATTTATGGTCACACAACATCAAAAGAATATTTAACAAAAAATTATATTAATATAAATCTGAAAAATCTTAAATCTAAAATCAAAAGTACAACAAATGAATATGCTAATAAATTAATTAATGAATTAAATTCTAAAAATTATAGTATAATTGAAATACATAATAGACCGCTACTTTTATTTAAATTATTGGAAAAAACTAAAAGTACATTTATTTTTTATTTTCATAATGATCCAATATCTATGAAAGGATCAAAAACTGTCAGTGAAAGATTAAAAATTCTTAATTCAGTTGAAAAACTAATTTTTGTTAGTGAATGGGTCAGAGAAAGATTTTTTTTAGATATAGATAAAAAATTACAAACAAAAACTGAAGTTGTGTATCCAAGTGTTAATAAGCAGAAAGCTACGAAAAAGAAAAAAAATATAATTTTTGTTGGAAGATTAAATCATTCCAAAGGTTATGATATATTTAAAGAAGCTTTATTAAAAATTCTTAAAGAATTTCCAGCATGGAGTGCCCATTCTCTTGGTGATGAAGATAGAAGATCAATATATATATCACATCCGAGACATAAAGAGTTTGGTTTTATAAACCATAAAGATACACTTAATTTACTTAACAAATCAGAAATAGCTGTTGTCCCTTCTAGGTGGAATGAACCATTTGGAAGAACGGCTTTAGAAGCTTCCTCTCGAGGATGTGCAACAATAATAAGTGGCAGAGGAGGTTTGAAAGAAACTACAGATAATGCAGTAATACTCAAAAAACTTGATTCTCATAGTCTTTATTTGGAAATTAAAAAACTAATTAAAAACACATTTAAAAGAAAGAAAATTCAAAATGATGGGAGAAAGAATGTCAAACACCTTATAAAACTAAATACTAAATTAATAGATCAAATTCGAGAAAATTGTTTTCCCAAATTCAACGTAAATTATATAAAAAATAAACTAAAGATTATTAATTTATATAATCAAGGACAAAAACTTAACCATAGATTATTTAATATTTCTCTTGGAAAAAAATTTACTAATGGTTTTATTAGAAATGGTCACGATGTCCTTGAAATAAGTGATAGAGATTATGTCAGAAACAATAAATCTCTTAGCTTAATACCCAATAAAAATAACTTTCAAAATTTTTTATTAGAAAGTTTTAAAAATTACAATCCAGATATATTATTTTTTGGCCATACAAAAAACCTGACATTAGATACTCTTGATAAATTACGATCAATTAATAAAAGCCTAGTCATTTCTCAATGGAATGAGGATCCGGTAATGCCTGGCCTAGACTATTCTAAACAGAATTTATCAAACATTAATTTTTACGCTAAATTAGTCGATCATAATTTTATAACTACTCATCCTTCAATAATTAAAAATAAAGTTAATAATAAAAATTTTCATTTTTTCTTTGTACCTGTTGATAAGAATATTGAAAGATTTGATGTTTACAAACTCAGACCCAAAAATGACTTATTTTATGCAATGAGTCATGGTGTAAATCGTGCCACTTTAAAACATGGTACAGAAGATAATAGAATTAATTTTTTAGACAAATTAGTTAAAAAAATACCTCAAATAAAATATGATTTTTACGGGTTTTCAAATAAACAACCGATTTGGGGTGGCGACTTCAATAACGCTCTCATTAATTCAAAGATGGGCCTTAATTTAAGTAGGGGCAGGCCTACGAAATATTACTCAAGCAACAGGATAGCTTCCATAATGGGTAATGGATTACTTACATTTATAGATAAAAACGTTGGCCTGTCTGATTTTTTCAATAAAAAAGAAATTATTTTTTATTCAAGCATAAACGACCTTTCAGATAAAATTAAGTTTTATTCTAAGAACGATAAAATTAGGTCGAAAATTGCAAAAAATGGGAAAACTAAATATTTTAAACTTTTTAATGAAACTAAAATTTCTAAATATATTATTGATATTTCGTTAGGAAATAAATCCTCATTATTTTAATTTTGCTTAGCTAAAATTTTGTTCTTTTAATTTAATAAAGAACTTTTTGTCTCTTCCAATCATATTTTGATTTTATTTAATGCATTGTTTTTAAATAAATTTGCCTCTTGAATATATCTTCTTACCATCTGTGTTGTTTTATGACCTGTCATAGCCATAATACTTCTTTCGTCTGCGCCAATTTCTGCTGTAGAGGTAGCAAATCCTGACCTTAAACTGTGTCCTGAGTATTTTGTTTTATCTAAACCAGCAAGTAAGGCATATTTTTTAATTGTTAAAGCTACAGTTTTATCTGATATATTGAATACTTTTCCACTAGTTATTTTTGCATAATTTATCCAATTTTTTAAAGATATAACCGGACAATAAATTTTGTTTTTAAAGTAGGGGATTGCTTTTATCATCCCTATACCAGTTTGATCAGTTTTAGATCTTTTAATTTGAATTTTTACTCCCTCATTTACGAAGTCAATATCCTCATATTCAACTGAAACCAATTCTGATCTTCTAAATCCACCAGCAAAACCTGTTAGTATTAAAGCTTTGTTTTGATATCTTTTATGTTCATTTTTATCTTCATTAATTAAATTAATAATAATTTTTAAATCATTGATTAATATAGGTTTTTTAGAATTTTGCTTAACACCCATTACTCTTTTAATTCCCATTAAATTCTCAGCAATAATTGGATGTTTGGTGTCTATGTAGTGACCTTTCAATCTATGAATAACTTTTATTGATGCTAATCTTCTCTTTAATGTACTAAATTTACTAAACGAACTTAAATGAGTAAGATATAAAGCTATTATTTTTGGATCAGTTGGTAATGAATTAAAACCATTCTTTACACAAAATACTCTAAAATCTCTAAAATCTGCTTGATATGCTCTTAAAGTGTTATGAGATTTGGAATTTTTTAAATTCTTTAAAGTTTCAATTTCTAAGTTTTTTACATCAGTTATTAAATCATTCATATATATATTTATTTCCGATAACCATTAATTATCGGAAACATATAATAGATGATTTTATTTGTCAATAGTTTAAATTAAATCAATGTCAATGATTGATGGAAATATTGAGCCTAATTATTTTTTAATTACATCAATAGCATTTTTAATATTAAGCATAATCCACTATAAAAAAACTGGTAAATCTTTAGAGACAATATATTTGTCGATTTTGTCAGTTTTCTTTATTGCAAGTTATTTTATACTTAATTTTAAATGATTACAATTATCCCCATTATTCACAGGTCATAATCAAAAAATAAAAAAACAACTAAAAAGTGATACAAAAAGAAAATACAGCTGATATATTATGTTTAATTAAGAGGCAACTCTTAACTGACCAGCTGAAGAAAAACCGCAAGGAACAATTTCAGAGGGCAGAAAGTTTCGCGGGGGATCGCTGAACGCGCGAAACGGGTGGCATGGCGATAGCGAGTCAACGACGTGCCTATAACTACTGTTTTATGCACTGAAAAGTGCATAAAAACGTGGTTTATCTCTTAACTAATACACACGAATGCTTGAAACAAAATTTCAATTGAAAGTTTGGAACTTTTTAAAAACTATACCGAAAGGATCAGTTAAAACATATAAAGAGGTTGCAATTGCAATAAAATGCCCCAAATCAGCTCGTGCTGTAGCTAATGCTTGTGCAAAAAACCCATATGCTCCCAAAATACCTTGTCATAGAATAATTAGATCGGATGGAAAATTAGGTGGATATTCTGGTAGAGGTGGAATTAAGACAAAGCAACGTTTATTGAGATCTGAAAAAGTTGATATTTAGAGACATAATAGGCTTATTTTATCGTATAAAAACCACTAAAATCAACAATTTTTTGATATTTAAGGCTATTTAAGTATAAATAGTTTTTTACACCCTTTAGTTGTACTATATATATAGATACATCAAAATAAAGCACCTCTATGGCCGTTTAAAACATATATTCTATAACTGCATTGCTCTACTTTCCAATGATATCAAGACTCATTTTAGAGTATAATTTCAAAAAAATTTTTTATTAATTTTTGTTGCCCTACTCACTTATCCGATTATAAATTTAAATTTTGTGGTTAATAAGCTTAAAAAACCATTGGAATTAAACAACTTTATTAATAATATTGATTTTCAATAAAAATTTTTCCTAATTTGTTTTTATTTATCTTAAATAATAATTATTAATTTTTAATTTATTAAATAAATTGAATACCGTAAACAAATTTATAAATATTTATGAAATTAAATATTATAATAATTACAATGGTTTAAGTATGTATACTAAAGTAATATATTAGATAATAGTAAATATTTATTTACTATTATTTAGAACGAATTAGGAAATATTCCCTTCGAGAAATATATAGACCGCTAAGAACGATAACAAATAAACCCAAATAAGTCCAATTATCAGGTAATTCATGAAAGAAATAGTAGCTAATAAGTATATTCGTAATTATCTCTGTATAGCCTAAAGGAGCTAATTTCGATGCATCAGCGTATTTGAGAGATAATATGAGGAAAAGATGCGCTACAGATGCTATAAGGCCTATTAAAGCCATTAAAATCCATTGATTTGACGTAGGATTAACCCAAACTGAAGGCATGAACAAGCTAATTATAACAGTTCCTATTAAACCTGATAATAAAAGCGTTAAAAGTGGATTATCTGAAGTACTCAATTTCCTTGTGATTATAAGATAAAATCCATAGCAGACTCCATTACCTAATGCAGCCATGGTAGCTAAATTAAGTTCAATAAAGCCAGGTCTTATTACAATTAATGTTCCAATAAATCCTAAAAAAACAGCGGTCCACCTTTTCACCCCTACTTTCTCTTTTAAAAAAAAAGGAGATAAGGCCGTAACACAAATTGGAGCAACAAAAGCTAAAGTTAAAGCCTTAGGAAGTGAAATTTCTGATATTGCATAAAAGAATAAATAAGTAGAAAAAACAAAAATTAATCCTCTAATTAATTGAAGGGCTGGTTTTTTTGTCCAAACTAATGAATGCCTATAAAAGATAAGCATTAAGGATAATGTAAAGACTACAGTAAAAAAGTATCTTGCCCAAGTTATCTGCAAAACATCCATAGATGAGCTTAAATATTTGGCAAAGGCATCCATGACAGGAACAATCATCCAAGCAGATGCATTTAAAATTATTGCCTTCATAAAAGAAGGATACAGTTTAATAAAAGTATTTTAAAGCAAAGAATACAACAATTGGTAACGTTATAAATGACATAATTGTTGAAACTACGATCATACTTGCAATGCTATCAACAATTTTTTTAGGTGAATACATTGAGCCAATTAAATAAGTCAAAACTGCACTTGGCATAGCACATTGAATTAAAAATACACCTGCTGCAAAACCAGATAGATTAAACATTTTTATAATACCTAGTCCAATTAATGGACCAATAAAAACTCTACATATAGAAGAAATCAAAGCAGATTTAAAAGAAAAAACTTTTAATCTTGTGAGGGCTATACCTAAAGACATCAATATTAAAAATATTGCTGTATAGGCAGTAATCATAGTTGTATTCACTAAAAAAACTGGGGTTTCAATTTCATAATATATAAAGATAATTGAAATTATTATTGCATAAACAGGTGGGCTTTGAATTAAAAGCTTAAAACTAAATTTTTTACTAGCCAAAAAAACATTTATTGTAAAATGAAAAAATATAACTAATGAAGAGATGGTAGCTGCAATACCTAATCCTAAATCACCATAAGCAAATAAACAAATTGGTAATCCCATGTTACCAACATTGGGTAAAACAAATGGAGGAAGTTCTCGTATTATTTCTTTTTTTAAAAAAATTAAAAAGATTACCCCTACTAAAGCAAAGGCAAATATTGCAATTAATGAATACCAAAAATACTCAACAAACATTGAGAATGTAACACCAGTTGTAGTAATAGCATAAAAAACCATTGCAGGACTTCCAATATTAGCGGCAAAATTTGTTATAAAAGAAGTATCTAATTTAGGATTTTTTTTACCAATAAAGTAACCAATACCCACCATAAAAAAAACAGGAAACAAAACTTCAAAAAGTTTAAGATAAATATCCATTAACCAAGCACTCTAATAAGTGTTGGTGATTTCAAAATATTTTTATTTTTTTTAAATATAGATAAACAATTCTTAGAATTTCTCTCAGAAGTTTTGTGTGTTATAATTACTATTGTTGCTTTATTTGTTTTTTTGTCAGGTGTTTGGATAAGTCTTTTTACAGATATTTTATACTTAGCTAAACGATTAGTAATTTGAGATAAAACTCCAGGTCGATCCCTCACTTCAAATCTTAAATATAGTGAATTTGTATAATTGTTTATATTATAGGATTTTAAAGTTTTTAAATGCGCAAAAGGAATTCCAAAAGGTTTTTTAATATTCCCTCTTAGTATAGATAGTAAGTCAGAAAGTAGAGAAGAAGAGGTAGGACCGGGACCTGCACCTTCACCTTGTAGAATATTTTCACCAACAGGTTTACCTTCAAGAATTACTGCATTCATTACCCCGTTTACATTACCAATATAAGATTTTTTATTGACTAAACATGGGTGAACTGTCTCAAAAAGTTGGTTATTTTTTAATTCGGTTATACCAAGAAGTTTTATTCTCAAATCTAATTGATTAGCAATTTTTATATCTTTTAATTCAATTTTTTCTATCCCCTCCATTAAACATTTGTGCTTTGAAATTTTACTATTAAAAGCAAGTGCAGATAAAATTCTAACTTTTGCAAAGGCATCAGAACCATTTAAATCCAATTTAGGATTACCAGGTTCTGCATAGCCAAGTTTTTGGGCTTTAGTAAGAACATCATTAAATTTTTGATTAGAATTTTCCATTTCAGATAAGATATAATTTGAGGTACCATTTAATACTCCATAAATCTTTGAAATTTTGTTTGTTGCTAGTCCCTCTTTTATTGATCTTAAGATTGGGATACCACCTGCTACAGAAGCTTCAAACTCTAAGTTAACATTATTTTTTTCAGCTAATTTTGCCAGATAATTCCCATGTTTAGAAATTAATGCTTTATTTGGTGTAATGACATGAACCTCGCTTTTTAAAGCTTTCTCTACAATCTTTTTAGATACTCCGTCAGATAAACCTATTGCCTCAAATAAAATATCAACTTTATGTTTTTTAAGAACGTCAAGAGGATTTGTATAAAAAAATTTTTTATTAATTTTAAATTTTCTTTTTTTTTTAATATTTTTTGCTGATATAGCAACTACATTAATTTTTGTTCCCGTTTTTGACTCAATACTTTTTTTTTTGTTATTTAACTCATTTAGCAGGTAAATACCAACTTGTCCCAGGCCAACTACAGCAATATTATATATTTTTTTCATTTACTAATATCAGGATAATTACTTTTTTTCGTATAGTCTTCTATATATATTTTGTATTCTTCCAATGTCATTGTAGTTATATCATCTGATTTTTTTAATATTTTTAAAAGTTTTTTTTGTTCATCCTTCTTTTTAGTAGAGTCTTCAGTCCAATATTTAGAACCTTTATTTAAAGAGCAATTGTTAAAAAATAACAATAGAAATAAACATAATATTAACCTCATATTAATCCAGTAGTTTCTGGATAATTAAATCTATTATTTAAACTTTGAACTGCTTGCCCTGCTCCACCTTTTATTAAATTATCTATTGCAGAAAGTATTATAATTTTATTTTTGAATTTAGATTTACAGACTGAAATAAGACAATTATTTGTATTAATAACATCATTTGTACTTATTAGAGAATTTAATTTAGAAATCTTAACAAATTTTTCTTTTTTATAGAATTTCGACAATAAACTTAAGACCTGTGATTGAGTTACATTTTTATTCAAATCTAAATAAATAGTACTTAAAATACCTCTAAACATTGGAGATAAATGAGGTGTAAAACTTACTTCAATTTTTTTTTTAGTAAATTTTTTTAACATTTGATCAATTTCTGAGTTATGTCGATGGCTACCAACACCATATGCACTTAAAGATTCATATAAATTTTTATTTTTATATTTTTTATGAACTCCTCTTCCAGCACCTGAGTAACCAGATTTAGAGTCTATAATAACATTTTTAAAATTAATAAAGTTTTTATCAAACAATGGTATCAGTGGCAAAAGAATGGATGTTGGATAACAGCCAGGACTTGAAATAATTTTATATTTTTTAAGTTCTTTTCTATTAATTTCAGGAAGTGAATAAATACTTTTTTTTATAAGTTTTACCGCTCGATGACTCTGCTTATAATACTTTTGATATTCTTTTGCATTTTCAAGTCTAAAATCCGCAGCTAAATCAACTAAAATATTTTTATTATTAAGATGTTTAGATATATCTTGAGCTTCTCCATTAGGTAAAGCAGTAAAAATAATGTCAATATTATTTAAAAAATTTTTATTAAATTTTTTTATCTTGGGTAATTTATATTTTGATAATGACTTTTCATAAAAAGAAATATTCTTACCTACTGACGAATTACCACATAAATATTTTATATTTATATATTTGTGCTTAACTAATATTTTAATTAATTGGGTACCAATATATCCAGTTGATCCAGCGACTAACGCATTTAGCTTAAGCATTGTATATTATAACAGTTAAATATTAAAAAAAAATTATCTTTTAGAGAATTGGAAGCTTCTTCTAGCTTTCCTTCTACCAGGTTTTTTCCTCTCAACAGCTCTAGAGTCTCTAGTAGTTAGTTTTTCAGTTTTTAATGTACTTTTCAAATTTTCATCAAATAAAACTAATGCTTTAGATATACCATGAACCATTGCACCAGCTTGACCGGTTGGCCCACCGCCTTTAACGCTACATCTAACATCATAATCTGTAGACTGATTAATAATCTCAAAAGGTCTTATAATTTGCATTTTATGTGTTTCGTCTGCAAAATAATCACTAAATAATTTACCATTCACATATATTTTACCGGATCCTTTTTTCAACCAGACTTTTGCAATAGAAGTTTTTCTTCTGCCAGTTGCATATTTACTGTCTTTAAAATCCAATTTAAGTTTAGGAGACTTTGGAGAAGTTTGAGTGTTTTCCATATTAATTCCTAGCTAAATTTTTACTGTTCAATTTACTTAATTCTATGACTATAGGATTTTGAGCAGAATGCGGGTGATCATTACCTGCATAAATTTTTAATTTAGTTAATTGCTTTCGACCTAAAACACCTGCAGGCAACATTCTTTTAACTGCAAGTTTTAAAGTCTCACCTGGTTTTTTTTGATGTAATTTTTCAGGTGTTGCGATCTTTATGCCACCAGGGTGACCAGTATGTCTGTAATACTTTTTGTCTTGAAATTTTTTTCCAGTGAATTTTATTTGTTCAATATTTTTAACAACAACAAAATCTCCGTCATCCATATGTGGGGTATAAGTTGTTTTATTTTTACCTCTTATAATATCTGAAACAACTGTAGCCAATCTACCAACAACAGCATTAGTTGCATCTATTTCATACCAAGATGATGTTATTTGGTCTTTTTTAAGGAATTTTGTCATTGTGCGAGGATTAATACTATTATTAAAATCAATGTCAATTTTATATTTACCTTGAAAATTGGTCTTAATTTGATAAAAAGTTTATGCCGATTTGATCCTATTGCGGGCTTTAAACTGCTAAAGAGGAATTTTCAATAATATATCGGTAGGCATTTGAACTGTATTGTGCGCCTTACATAAAGTTAAAGCACTAAAAAAGGAGTATATTATGAGTACCAAAAGAAACAATTCTGAGACTATTGCAGTTCACGGTGGGGATTATAGAAGTGACCCTGCAACAAATGCTGTTGCTGTGCCTATATACAGAACCACATCGTATGAGTTCAATAGTACAGAGCATGCAGCAAACCTATTTTCACTCAAAGAGTTTGGTAATATTTATACCCGAATAATGAACCCAACAAATGATGTATTAGAGAAAAGAGTTGCTGCTCTTGAAAGTGGTTTATCATGCGTAACTGTTTCATCTGGTCAAACTGCATCTACCTTTGCTGTATTAAATGTCGCTCAAGCTGGAGACAACATTGTGAGTTCTACAGATTTATATGGTGGAACTGTGTCATTATTTAACAATACACTTAGTAAACTTGGAATAGAAATAAGATATGCAGATCCAAGTGATCCTAAAAATTTTGAAAAACTTATTGATGATAACACACGTGCTTTTTATGGAGAAACTTTACCTAATCCATATTTGAGAGTTTTCCCTATTAAAGAAGTTTCAGATATTGGAAGAAAATATAATATTCCACTTATAATGGACAATACTGCTGCCCCAGTTATCTGCAAGCCTATAGAACATGGTGCAGCTGTAGTTATTCATTCATTGACAAAATATATTGGTGGACATGGAACTGCAATTGCTGGCAGTATTGTCGATAGTGGTAATTTTGATTGGACTGCTGATCCTAAAAGACAACCACTATTTAATGAGCCAGATGCAAGTTATAATAATGTTATATGGGGAAAGGCAGTACCTGAGATGACAGGTGCCAATGTTCCTTTTGCTGTACGTGCAAGAGTTTGCCTATTGAGAGATCTAGGATCTGCATGTGCACCAGATAATGCTTTTGCGATTATTCAAGGTCTGGAGACTGTTGCTTTAAGAATGAAACAGCATTGTGAAAATGCACAAAAGGCTGTTAATTTTTTAAAAAAACATAAAGAAGTAACTAAAGTAATTTACTCAACAGAACATGATAAACATATCTCAGAAAGAGCTAAGCAATACTTAAAAGGTGGAAATGGACCAATGGTTGGTATTGAGCTAAAAGGAGGTATTGAAGCAGGTAAAAAATTTATTGAATCTTTAAAAATGTTTTATCATGTTGCCAATATTGGTGATGCAAGAAGTTTAGCCATACACCCGGCCAGCACAACACACAGTCAATTAAATGAAAAAGAGCTTGCTGCATCTGGGGTAACACAAAGTTACGTCAGACTATGTATTGGTATCGAGCATATTGATGATATTATTGAAGATTTAGATCAAGCTTTAAATAGATCATCAAAAGGTGATCTCAAAGCAGTTAGTTAGTTCTAAAATTTATATAGAAAAAATAAACAGATGAAGTTACTAAAAAAATTGAACTTACTTGGTGTAGAGCAGCAATATAAATATGTGCACCAAGTAAAATTGTGAAAATTCCTAAAATAATCTGTAAAATTATAAAAAATCCTAAAATGTTAACTGATCTATAGAGTTTATGTATTTTATTTTGGTAGATTTTAAAAATTATGAATACATAAAATAATCCAATTACATATGCTAGGTTTCTGTGAATAAACTGAACCAATGAGGGATCACTTAAAGCAGATACTTTAAATAGATTTTCCAAATTATTATCATCTGGAAAATAATTATTTCCCATAAGAGGCCAAGAGTTATAAATTTTACCTGCATCCATTCCTGATACAAATGCACCAATTACAATTTGTATTAAAATTAAAAATAAAAATATAAATGGAATAATTGAATTTATTCCTTCAGAAACTTGATTATAATTTTGATATTTTAGGTAACTCCAAAAAATTAACGATAAAATTATGAAAGCAATTAACAAATGAATAGATAATCTAAAGTGACTAACGTCTACCCTGTCAACTAAACCGCTACTGACCATATACCAACCAATAAATCCTTGGAAACAAATCAGGAAAAAAATAAAATATAAATCAAGTATTTTTGAAATTTTCAATTTGAAGGAAAAATATATAAGTGGTAATAGATAACACAATCCTATTACTCTTCCTAAAAATCTATGAGCCCACTCCCACCAAAAAATAACTTTAAATTCTTGTAAGCTCATGTTGAAATTTTGCAATTTGTACTCTGGTATTTCTTTGTATAAATTGAAGTATAATATCCAATCGTTTTGATTTAGAGGTGGTATTAATCCTGAAAATAATTGCCATTCAGTTATTGAAAGACCAGAGTCAGTTAGTCTGGTTAATCCACCAACTACAATCATAATAGAAATGATAATAAACATTGAAATTAACCAAACAGATAATTGTTTATTAATTTTTAGATTAACGGTGTACATAGGCGCTTAAATATAATATTTTTTTAATAATCCAAATATATAAATGTCGCCTCTAAAAAGAAAAAAATTAAGTAAAATTAGAATTGAATTAGATAAACTTGATAATTTTCTCATCAAAATTATAAAAAAAAGAACAAATCTTGTTAAAAAGGTTCTAAAACTAAAAGACAAAAAAAATCAAATTGTTGATCAAAAAAGAATAAATATAATTTTAAAAAATATAAAAAAAAAATCAGTTAAAAACAAAATTGACCCAAAAATAACAAATAGGATATGGAAGAATATGATTTGGGCTTATATAGAATACGAAAAAAAAAACTTTAAAAAGAAATAGTTATTTACTGTGAGGAGGCAACTTCTTTTCTACAAATATTTCATGTTTTCTAGTATCAGGATTATATTTTTTAGCTGAAAGTTTTACCTTAGCTTTTTCACCACCAGCAGGTTTTTTTACATAATAAAAAAAAGAACTGTCAGGCTTGGCCTCAGGAACTAGTCTTACTTTAACATGTGTTTTTTTTGCCATATTATTTTAATTGTTTTACAATTTTAGAAATCTTTACTAATTTATTTTTTAAATTTTCAGCTCTTATAGATTTATCTGCAAATTCGTCAAGCTTTAAAGAAACTTCATTATTTAGTATCTTTTTTACACCATTAATTGTCATACCTTGCTCCTTAAGAAGAAACTTAACTTTCTTAAGTAAATTAATTGTTTTTTCATCATAATATCTTCTATTAGAGTTTAGTATTTTGGGTTTAATTTGATTAAATTGTGTTTCCCAAAATCTAATAATATGTGTTGGTAAAGTTCCTTTTTTATTTGGTTGAAATTTCAAAATTTTTGCAACTTCACCAATAGTTTTATAGGCACTTTCAGATTTATCCATTTTCTCTAATATTAATAAATTCTTTAAATTCTTTTGACGGCTTAAATAAAACAACTTCCC
>CABXRS010000016.1 GCA_902514665.1 uncultured Pelagibacteraceae bacterium
AAAATATTTTTAAGGTTAATTTTTTTGTTCAAGTATTCCATTGGTAATTTGCCATTTTTCTTTATTAATTTGATTATATATTTCTGTTTTTTTGTTAAATATATTTATCCAGTCACTAAATTGTAATGATTGATTAAAATTTGAGGTATAATTATTTGTAAATCTTTGTTCATATTGCCAATGGTATTTATACCAAAAAAGATCTATTGAACTTCTGTCAAATACACAAAATATCTCTCTACATTTAACCCACCAATCATCTAGAGTCCATTTAAGTTCAAGATCTAAGTTTGATATATATCTTGAGCATAAAAATATTTCATTTATTACTGCTGTCTCATTTACTATAGGTGATTGTATATTTAAATTTAATTTTTCAATACTTTCCTCGTAACTTTCATTAATAAAATATTTCGAAAGATCTTTAGTTTCTGAAAACAAACAAATATCACTTAGGCCGTATACTCTAAAAATTCTACTATCAACAGAACAAGAAAGAATTCTATTATAATTCATATTAAATTTATCTGTCTTAAAGGTATTTAAAAGTGACTTTAAATAAATTAATGAGTATGGATTATAAATTCTACAATCAGTTCTTGTTTTTAGTGAATATTTTAAGTTCTTTTGAATAGCATAATCTAGTGCCTTTGAAGTTGAAATAATCTGTAAATTAACATTATATTTTGTTACAGGTTTCTTATTTAATATTAAATGAAAATTTTCTAATTTTTGGGTTTGTTTTAAAAAATTCTTATCTACTTCATCATCCCAAGTTGATAAAATTATTAAAGCTTCAGGAAATATTTTTAGATATATATTTATAGTCTCAATTACAAAATTTTCATAATTTGATACAGGTCCCTGAATTATTATTGCAGTATTTTTCGAATTATTTTTAAAATTAACATTTTTGAAAGTATTTTTTTCTAGTTTGGGCCTGAAGTAATAAGATAAAAATATATTTCTTTCACTATTCTTGTCGTCAATATCAACAATTTTTTTACCATGAATATTTCTATTAATATTTAGGTTTTTTTTACTATAAAAAAATTTAGCTAATTTGTTATTATCTCTGAAAGATATGATCTTATTAGATAATATTGGGAAATATGATTTAAATATATTTTTTATATTTTTTAAAAACATTATTTTAATATATACATATAATTATGATTTTAATATCTCATAGAGGTAATTTAGAGGGAAAAAATGAAAAATTAGAAAATCATCCAGATTATATTGAGGAAGCTAAAAAAAAGGGTTTTGATGTTGAAATAGATGTATGGTTTGTAAAAAATAATTTTTTTTTAGGTCATGATAAGCCACAGTTTAGAGTTGATAGTAAATTTTTAGAAGATCAAAAATTATGGTGTCATTCGAAAAATTCAGATGCTCTTAAAGAACTTTCCAAACTCAATTGTCATTTTTTTTGGCATAATACTGATGATTATACAATCACTAGCAGAGGTTTTATTTGGATTTATCCTGGTAAGCCTGTTTTAAAAAATGGTATTTGTGTAATACCTGAAAAAACAAAAAATACAAATTTAGATTGTAGAGGTATTTGTTCAGATTTTATAGAAAGCTATAAATAAAATGATAAAAATTATTATTTTTGATTTAGATGGTGTTTTAGTAAATACAAAAAAAATACATTTTGAAACATTAAATAAGTCTCTAAAAAAAAATAAATTAAATTCAATATCTTATGAGGATCATCTTAAAATATATGACGGTTTACCCACAAAGGAAAAGTTAAATATTTTATCTAAAAAGTATAGAATTACTAAAAGCATAAGAGATAAAATTCAAAGAGACAAAAAAATATTTACTAGCAAAATTTTAAAAAAAAAAATTTCATATAGCAAAAAAATTGAAAAAATGTTTTCTGTTTTGTCTAAAAAATATAAAATCGTTGTTGCTACTAATGCTGTAAAAGAAACATTAGATATATGTCTATCTAAATTAAAGGTAAAAAAATATGTTAATTTTTCTATATGCAATGAAGACATAATTAATCCAAAACCTAATCCTGAGATATATTTTAAAATATTTATTAAATATGGTATTTATCCTAAGGAATGTTTAATTCTTGAGGACTCTTCTTATGGAAGGCAGGCGGCTTTAAGTTCTGGTGGTAATTTAATGCCTATAAAGGAAGAGAAAGAAGTAACATTAAATAAGATAACAACTTATATAAATACTAAATTAAATAAAATGAAAGATACTAAAAGCGAACAGTGGGAAGATAATAATCTTAATATACTAATTCCTATGGCAGGTGCTGGAAAGAGATTTGCTGACGTCGGCTATACATTTCCAAAACCTTTAATAGAAATTAATAACAAACCAATGATTCAATGGGTAGTAGATTGTATCAATATAAAAGCTAATTTTATTTTTTTAATTTTAAAAGAACATCAAGAAAAATATAACATTTCCAGTGTTCTTAAAATTCTGAAACCTAATTGTAAAATTATTGAGATTAATGAGTTAACAGAAGGAGCTGCTTGTACAACTCTACTTGCTGAAAAATTTATTAATAATGCTAACCCATTAATTATTGCAAATTCAGATCAATTCATAAGATGGAACAGCTCTAACGTTATGTATAATTTAACAAGCAAAAAGTATGACGGAGCAATTTTAACATTTAGATCAATACACCCTAAATGGTCTTATGTTAAATCAGACAATGATAACATTATTTCCAAAGTTGCTGAAAAAAAAGTTATCTCTAATCGCGCAACAGTAGGTGTTTATTATTGGAAAAAAGGGTCAGATTATGTGAAATATGCAAACCAAATGATAAATCAAAATATAAGAGTTAATAACGAATTTTATGTTTGTCCTGTATACAACGAAGCTTTGAAGGATAAAAAAAAAGTTAAAGCAGTTGATGTAGATGAAATGATTGGATTAGGTACACCAGAGGATTTAAATGTATTTATAAAAAAAATAGATTTTTAGATTAAAAAAATTTAATTTTATTTAAAACTAAACCAAATTTAGTTTCTTTAATATGATTTCAAAACTAAATACCGCGATAAATTTATTTAAAAATAGGAAATTAGGTGATGCTGAAAAATTGTGTTCTGAAATTCTTGAAAAAGACCCAAAAAATATTTCAACATTAAATCTTCTAGGTATAATTTTATTCAAAAAAAAAAAATTTGGAGAAGCAATAAGGGTAGTAAAAAACTCAATTAAAATCAATTCAAAACAAGCTGATGCGAATAACAATCTTGGTCTGATGTTATTGGATTTAAAAAAATTTGAGGATGCTATTTTTTCTTTTAAAAAAGCAATTGAAATAGATAATCATTTTTCTGATGCTTATTTTAATTTAGGAATAACTTACAAAGAGTTAGGAATTACTGATAAAGCAATTTTTTACTGGGAGAAAGTAATTGAAATTCAACCTAAGAGCTTTCAAGCATACAATAATATTGGAAATATTTTCTTGGAAAAAAATAAAGATATATTAGCAATAAAATATTATGAAAAAGCAATATCTTTAAATAAAAATTTTTACTTAGCCTATTTTAACCGAGGTAATGCTTTGCAAAAATTAGTAAAATTAAATGAGTCTATAGATAGTTTTTCTGAAGCCATAAAGTTGAATCCTAAATATAGTAAGGCATATTATAATAGAGGTAATTCTTATAGAGATGTTAATAAACTAGATTATGCGCTTAATGATTATGTATTTGCATATAATCTAGATCCAGATTTACAAAACTTATTTGGCAATTTATTTGCCACAAAAAATAACTTATGTGATTGGAAGAATTATAAAGAAAATCTCTCATATTTAGAAAATCAGATTTTTAAAAATAAAATTATCATGAGTCCGTTTACATCTTTGTCAGTATTTAATTCTCCCAAAATTCAATATAATATTGCTAAGATACATTTATCCGCACAATTTGGTAATAAATCTATAAGTAAAAAAAATAATTTTTCTAATAAAAACAAAAAAGATAGTAAAATAAAAGTTGGATATTTTTCCTCTGATTTTAAAAAACATGCAATGTCACATTTACTTGTAGAAACGTTTGAAAATCACAATAAATTAAATTTTGAAATATACGGATTTTTATTAACACGAATTAAAAAAGATGAAATGACTGAAAGAATTAGCAATTCTTTTGACCATTTTATTGATGTGTCTGATAAAACAAATAAAGAAATTTCAGAACTTTCAAGATCTTTAAAAATAGATATAGCAGTTGATTTAATGGGTTACACCAAATCTAATAGATTTGAAATTTTTTTAGAAGATTGTGCTCCTGTTCAGATAAATTATTTAGGATATTCTGCAACAACAGGTTCTAAAGCATTAGATTATATTATCGCAGACAATACATTGATTAACAATGAGGATGATAAAAGCAAATACTCAGAAAAAATTATTTATATGCCTAATACTTTTATGCCTAATAGTTTTAAAGGTATTAGGTTACAAAATAGTCTAAAAAGAAAAGATTTTGGATTGTCGGACAATTCATTTGTTTTTTGCTGTTTTAATAAACAATACAAATTTACCCCCTATATTTTTGATATTTGGATGGATTTATTGAGAGAAGTTAAAGAAAGTTCATTATGGTTATTAGTTAATAATAATCAAACTGTACAAAATTTAAAACAAGAATCTGAAAAAAGAGATATTGATTCAAAAAGAATTATTTTTGCACGCGGCTTACCAATTGAACAACATTTATCGAGATATACCCTTGCTGATTTGTTTCTTGATACTTTTCCATACGGTGCACACACAACATGTGGAGATGCACTGTGGTCTGGTTTACCTGTTTTAACTTTAAAAGGAAATACATTTGCAAGTAGAGTTTCCTCAAGTTTACTAAAAGCAATTAATTTAGATGAATTGATAACAAATTCAGTTGGTGAATATAAATCGCTTGCAATTTATTTGGCAAAAAATCCTCATAAGCTTAATGCATTAAAAAAAAGATTAAAAATTGAGAAAGAAAAATCGCTTTTATTTGATAATAAAAATTACACTAAAAATTTAGAAACAGCCTATAAAATTATCTATAAAAGGAATAATGAGCTTAAGCCTGTTGATGACATTATAATTTAGGATATTTGCTACTGAATGCTAGCTTGAGATTTGTAGTCTTCTTTAGAGATATCAACTTCAACGCATTCTGTAGGTTTTAATTCTTTTACTAAAAAAATTCTTTTAAATGCTTAAAAGAAGATACAAAAATTTTTTCTGCTCCAAAATTATTAGGATGTGCATCAATAGGAATTATAAATTTACAAAGATTTTTGTGAACTTCAACCATCATGGGTGTATTATCAAAATAAATAATTTTATTTTTATTAAAAAATGAACTTGCTTCTTTAAAAAATTCTTTAGATGGATTTTCATTTCTCATTAGTTTGTAATCATACCAGCCTATGTTTATAACAATTAATTTTGAATTAATATTTTTTAAAGTTTGATTCAAATGTATAAATAATAATTTACTTTTCTTTATTGCTAATTCTCTTTTTTCTTTATCAAAACTATGTTGTGGATAATAACAACCGTCTATACTTAAATCTTTCATTGAATTTTCATTATTTAATTTTACAGGATAAATTAAATCATAAACCGTATTTCTTAAAAATCGAAAACTATGACTATTATTTTTAAGAAATTTATAAAAAGGTATCTTATCAAACTTAGTTTGATCTTTGATATAAATTTTATCACTTCCTTTTTTAAGTTCATTATCTTCTAAAGTAAATAAATTAGTTGACAAAGCTCTACCAACGTCACCCGAGTTTAAAAATACAATTACGTACTTTGGTTTAATTTTTTTACAGAATAAATCACAAAATGTGGTATATCTTGCTACCCCCATGCCGCCTGTCCCAGAGTTTACAAAGTAAAATTCATTAAATTTATTTTGTAATTTGTGAACGAAAGTATTTTTGTCTTCAAGCAAATAACCCAATGTCCAAGAGTCTCCTAAAACAAGAATTTTATCTTTTTTGTTATCAATATTATTTATTGTAATTCTATTGTGAAACTCTCCAAATTTATATTTTGTTGTTATATTTTTAAACCTGTGAATTTTATGAATATAATTTTTTTTATTTACAACAAGACCTCTGTCAATTTGTTCAAAAAAAGTCCCTTGTAGATCTTGTGTATAGAATATTTTTACTGACAATTCAAAAAAAATTAATGTAATTACAGTTACTAAAATAAATTTTTTAATGAAATTCATAATTTGAAAATATAAGTAAGATTAACTTAAATCTAGAAATATTTAAAATTTTACTTTTAATAACTGTTACTGAATACTGGCTTGAGATTTGTCATCTTTTTTAGAGATATCAACTTCAACCCATTCTGTAGGTTTTAACTCTTTTGTTAGCGCAATCTTGATTACTTGATCAGCATGTTCAACAGGGGTAATTTTTATATCATCCATTATTTTTTTTGGCATATCCACAAGATCTTTTTCATTTTCTTTTGGTATTAAAACTTCTTTAATGCCTGCTCTGTGCGCTGCTAATAATTTTTCTTTCAACCCACCTATTTGTAAGACTTGGCCAGTCAGAGTAACTTCACCTGTCATTGCTAAGTCTTTTCTCACTGGAATATTTGTAATCGACGATACAATAGATGTTACCATACCAACTCCAGCAGATGGACCATCTTTAGGAGTGGCACCCTCTGGCACATGAATATGAAAATCTTTTTTTTCAAATAAAGGCGGAACAATACCATATTGTAAACATTTAGATCTGATAAAAGATTTTGCAGCTTTAACTGATTCTTGCATAACATCACCCAGCTTGCCTGTAATTTGCATTCTTCCTTTACCAGGCATAGTAACTGTTTCAATTTTAAGGATCTCTCCACCATACTCTGTCCAAGCAAGTCCAACAACAATACCAACTTTATGATCAGCTTCAAGCTCACCAAAATTAAATTTTGCAACTCCAAGGAAATCAGACAAGTTTTTGTTATTAACATTGACTTCTTTTTCTTCTCCAGCAACAATTTTCTTTACTACTTTTCGTGCTATTTTTGAAATTTCTCGCTCTAAATTTCTTACTCCTGACTCTTTGGTGTAACCTCTTATTACTTCTTTAATAATATCATCACTTAGATTCATTTCTTTCTCTTTAACACCATTGTCTTTGATTTGTTTAGGTAACAAATATTTATTAGCAATATTTATTTTTTCATCCTCAGTATATCCAGCAAGTCTAATGACTTCCATTCTATCTAGTAATGGTGGGAGTATATTTAATGTATTTGCAGTTGTAACAAACATTACATCTGAAAGATCGTAATCTACCTCTAAATAATGATCATTAAAAGTTGTGTTTTGCTCTGGATCTAAAGCCTCCAATAAAGCAGAGGAAGGGTCACCTCTGTAATCGTTTCCTATTTTGTCAATTTCATCTAATAGGATTAAAGGGTTTTTAGTTCCAGCTTTTTTCATCATCTGAATTATTTTTCCAGGAAGTGAACCAATGTATGTTCTTCTGTGACCTCTAATTTCAGCCTCATCTCTCATACCTCCAACAGACATTCTTACAAATTCTCTATTTGTAGCTTTAGCAATAGATTTCCCTAACGAAGTTTTACCTACTCCTGGAGGTCCAACTAAACATAAAATTGGTCCTTTAAGCTTTTCCATTCTTTTTTGAACTGCAAGAAACTCTACTATTCTTTCTTTAATTTTTTCTAAACCAAAATGGTCTTTGTCTAGAGTATTTTGTGCCTTGGCCAAATCAATATCAACTTCACTCTTTTTATGCCATGGAAGTTCTGTCATCCAATCTAAATAATTTCTTACAACAGTCGCCTCTGCTGACATTGGGCTCATATTTTTTAATTTTTTTAATTCCTGAAGACATTTTTTTTCTACATCTTTCGGCATCTTAGCTTTAGTAATAGCTTTATTTAGGCTAGAAGTTTCGTCTTTACCCTCTTCAATTTCACCAAGTTCTTTTTGAATAGCTTTTAATTGCTCATTTAAATAATACTCTCTTTGGGTCTTTTCCATTTGTGTTTTAACTCTTCCTCTAATTCTCTTCTCAACACCAATTATACTAGTTTCATTCTCCATAATTTTAATTATTGAATTCAATCTTTTTTTAACATCATTAGTTTCAAAAATTTGTTGTTTTTCAGAAATTGAAGCTGATATGTGCGATGCTATATTATCTGCTATTTGAGATGGGTCTTTTAATTGCTTTATAGTATTTATTGTTTCATTGGAAATTTTTTTATTTACCGACGTTAATTTCTCTAGTCTTCTTAAAGCGGTAGATGCTAAAGGAAATAAATCCTCATCCTTAGCTACAATATCGTTGAAATATGTATAGTCACAAGTAATAAATTTTTCATTATCTTTAAAATCTAAAATTTTAACTCTTTTTATTCCCTCTACCAAAACCTTGACTGTACCATCTGGTAATTTTAGTAATTGTAGAATATTACCCTCACAACCATACATAAAAATATCTGTTTTACCTGGGTCATCAATCTCAGAGTTTTTTTGTGTGACTAGGATAATCTTTTTATCCTTTTTCATAACTTCATTTAATGCAGAAATGGATTTATCTCTTCCAACGAATAAAGGGATAACCATGCTAGGGAAGACCACGATGTCTCTTAAAGGAAGTAACGGCAATGAAATTTTAACGTCCATAATCATAATATGGATATTAAATTTTATTTTGCAATAGGTTTTTGCCAGTTATTAAGGATATTAAGCCGCTGTAGTCTTATTTGACTTAGACTTAATGTCACTTTTTGAATGAACCAATATAGGTTGTGACTGACCTTTTGCAGCGCCTGCATCAATAATTACTTCATCAATATTTTCTTGGCTTGGTAAGTCATACATTGTTTTTAATAATATATTTTCTAGGATTGATCTTAGTCCTCTTGCACCTGTTTTTTTATTAATAGCTTTTTTTGCTATTTCTCTCAAAGCATTTTCTTTAAATATTAATTTAGCTCCGTCTAATTTAAATAACTCTTGGTATTGTTTGGTCAAAGAATTTTTTGGCTCTTGTAATATTTTTATTAGAGATTTTTCATCTAAATCTTCAAGCGTAGCTATCATTGGTAGTCTACCTATAAATTCTGGAATTAATCCAAATTTTAATAAATCTTCAGGCTCAAGTCCTTTCATCCATTCACCAGTTTTCTTATCTTGAGTATTTTTTACATCAGCACCAAATCCAATTGAGGTTCCTTTGTCCCTTTGAGAAATTATTTTATCTAATCCTGCAAAAGCACCTCCACAAATAAACAAAATATTTGTTGTATCAACTTGTAAAAATTCTTGTTGTGGATGCTTTCTTCCACCTTGAGGAGGTACACTTGCAACAGTCCCCTCCATAATCTTCAATAATGCTTGTTGCACACCTTCACCTGAAACATCTCTTGTGATTGATGGATTTTCAGATTTTCTACTTATTTTGTCAACTTCATCAATATATACAATTCCTCTTTGAGCTTTTTCAACATTGTAATCAGAGGCTTGTAGCAACTTTAAAATAATATTTTCAACATCTTCACCAACATAACCGGCTTCGGTCAATGTAGTTGCATCTGCCATAGTGAATGGAACATCTAAAATTCTTGCAAGCGTTTGTGCTAATAAAGTTTTACCACAACCTGTAGGGCCTACTAAAAGTATATTTGATTTTGAAAGCTCAACATTTTTACTTGTCTTGCTCTCATAATTTAATCTTTTATAATGATTGTGAACTGCTACTGATAATACTTTTTTCGCATGAGCTTGACCGATTACATAATCATCTAATACTGTGCAAATTTCTTTAGGTGAAGGAAGACCGTCTTGATGTTTAACAAAAGTATCTTTGCTCTCTTCTTTGATAATGTCCATACACAACTCGACACACTCGTCACAAATGAAAACAGTTGGTCCAGCAATTAATTTTCTAACTTCGTGTTGGCTTTTCCCGCAAAAAGAACAATAAAGAATATTTTTATTATTTGTTGTCATAATTTTTTAAACGAATCAATTTTAACACTTTATTATAAATGACTCCTAATAATCAAGTTTGGATTAATATAATTCAATATGTTGTATATTAAGATCTTTTTTCTACAACTTCGTCAATAAGTCCAAATGACTTTGCTACGTCTGCTGTCATAAAATTATCTCTTTCAAGAGCTGATTTTACTTCATCCACACTCTTACCTGTGTGTTTTGAGTAAATTTCATTTAATCTTTTTTTTAATGATAAAACTTCATTTGCGTGGATCTCTATATCAGTTGCTTGACCTTGAAAACCTGCCGAGGGTTGATGAACCATTATTCTTGAGTTTGGTAATGAAAATCTTTTTCCTTTAGTTCCAGCAGCTAGTAAGAATGAACCCATCGAAGCGGCCTGTCCTATGCATAAAGTTGAGATATCAGGTTTAACATATTGCATAGTATCATAAATTCCAAGACCAGCAGTTACTAATCCACCAGGACTATTGATATATAAATAAATTTCTTTTTTAGGATCCTCGGCCTCTAAAAATAATAATTGAGCTGTAACGAGTGATGCTACATTATCGTTAATTTGACCTGTTAGAAAAATTATTCTTTCTTTTAAAAGTCTTGAATAGATATCATATGCTCTCTCACCCTTATTAGATTGTTCAACAACCATTGGGACTAAGTTACTCATGTGTTCAAATAATTTTGTTGTCATAATTGATTCGAATTCACTTATACAACTTGAGATTACTTTTTGCTAACTTTTTTTGTTTTTTTGGCAACTGGCTTTGATTTTGCTGTTTTTGGTGAAGGTTTTTTTTCTTTAGCTATTTTTACAACTGATTTTTTCTTTGTGTCTTTTTTTTTATGATCGTGATCATGATTATGGTCATGTGCTTCTTTTAAAATTTTTTCAGCTTCAGATTTAGTTATTTCCTTTTTATTTGCTTTTCCTTTTTCCTTTATTAAATTTAAAATTTTTTCCTCATATACTGTTCCTCTTAAGCTGGCAACAGCTGACGGATTTTTTTGGTAAAAATCCATTACCATTTTTTCTTGACCTGGCATCATCCTAAGCTGTTTTTGTACTTCATTCTGAATTTCAACTTCACTTACTTTAATTTGATTTTTTTCTCCAAATTCATTTAAAATTAATCCAGTTTTAATACGTGTAATAGCTTTTTTCTCTAAAGATTTCTTGTTTTTTTTTATTTCATCTTCTGGCATTCCTTGTGAGAGGATTTTTACTTCTTCCTCGATTAGATTTTCAGGAACTTCATCAATTTTAATTTTTTCTATTTCTTTTAAAATCTGGTTTTTTGATAATTGATCTAGTGAGTTTTTATATTCATCATTAATTTGTTTCGAGATTAATGTTTTTAAGTCTTTTAAATCTTTAGCACCTAAATTTTTTGCAAAATTGTCGTCAATTTTAACTTCCTCTGGCTGTTTTACATTTAAAATTTTACAATTAAACTTAGCTTTTTTATTAACTAATTCTTTTTCAGGAAAGTTCTCCGGTAATATAGCTTCAACTATTTTTTCATCATCTTTCTTTAATCCAATTAACTGTTTATCAAATCCTTTTAAAAATAAATCTTTTCCTAGAGTTAATTGAGTATTTTTTCCCTCATTTCCCTTAAATTCTTTACCATCTACTGTTGCTTTGTAATCTAAAATGACTAAATCGCCCTCTTTGGCTTTTATTTCAGGTTTTGTGTCTTTAAAATTTGGTTGGTTTTTTGCTATTTCTTTTATTCGTTTATCAGTTTCACTATCGTCAATCTTGACTGTGTATTGATCAAATTTTATATTTTCTAATGATTTAATATCAACTTTAGGTAATTCTGTAACTGATAATACATATTCTAGTTCCTTATCTTCTCCATAAGTTTTTAAATCCAATTTAGGTTGACCGGCTGGTTTTATTTTATTTTCCTCTAAAGCTTTTGTTGAAGTATCTTTTAAAACTTTATCTAAAACTTCTCCAAATACAGCCTTACCAAATTGTCTTTTTAAAACTTCTTTTGGAACTTTTCCTGGTCGAAATCCTTTTAGATTTACAGTCCCTTTAATCTCTTCGTACTTTTGATCCACGTAAGAATTCATGGTCTCTTTATCGATTAAAATTTTGAGATCTTTATTGAGACCTTTTTTATTTTCTATTGTGACTTTCATAATATTTTAATGGTAGGGCGAAAAGGACTCGAACCTTCACATGTTACCATATTGGTTCCTAAGACCAACGCGTCTACCAATTCCGCCATCGCCCCACAAATTACGAGATTTTATATATTATTGAAACTATTTGTCCAATGACAAATATTAAAAAATTAACTATTTATATAAATAATTTTATATTACTTTTAAAAATGATTATTTCACCTTGTATAAGTATTTGTAAAACAGATCCATCTACAGGCTATTGCTATGGATGCGGAAGAACAAATGAAGAAAAACAAATATGGAAAAAAGGGGATACATCTGATGATTGGAAAAAAAATAATCTAGAGTCAATAAAAAAGAGATTATCTGGCTGGCAGCTTGAGAGTTTCAATGAGTCTTATGAATACAAAATAAATAATGGAATGTCCTTATTCAAAAAAAATCAAATTAAAGAATAAAGGTCTATATGAGTAAAGTAAAATTAATTAGTATTATTTATGCTATAGGAATAATAATTGGTGCTTTATTCTTTGACGTTTGGGGCGTAAATACAACTTCTTTAAAAACTATGTCTGTTTTTGGCTGGACAGTAATTTTTATTATTACTTTATTTTTTGTGGATAAAAACGAAAGAAAATAGAATAACTCAATCAACAAAGTTGGTTTTTATTTTTTTTTCTTCGTTTTTTTTTGTTAAAAATTTTTTCTTAAGTTCAAATCTGCTCTTTGTAATATTTGAACGATGCCTTGCATATGCTTGCTTTTGTGCTTGTCTCATAGCTTTTTTTGATGACATGATTATTTAATTTAGTATTCAATTTCTAAAGTATCAATAACTTTTAAGCTCTTGTCTGAAATAACAATCTCTCCAGATGAAGGTGCATAATTTAAAATTTCAGAAATGACCACATAATGTGTGACAAAAACTAAATTTCGATCTTTATCCCAACTACTAATAAATTTTTGAAAATTAATTATTTGTTTTTTTTTATTTTCAACAAATTTTGCGCTAAAAAAAGAGTTTAAAAAGTTTTTAGTTTCGTATTTTTTGAAAGCAATAGATGCTGTTTCTCTACATCGACACCATTCACTAGAATAAACTTTTCCAATTAAAATTTTATTTCTCTCAAAAAAATTACCAATTTTTTTTGCTTGATTTCTACCACTCTCACTTAAATTTCTTTGAGTTGTACAATCATTAATATCAAAATTATCTGGATCACCACTACCAGGAGCATAAGCATGTCTTATGAAAATTAATTTTCCACCTTTTTTTAATTCATTAATTATATTTTGTTTTGAATCTGCTTTAACTGAAGAATTAATACATATAAATGTTATAATTAAATAATTTAAAATTTTCATTAATGACTATTAAAATAGATAAATTAAATAAAACAATTCTTAAATGCAAAAAATGTCCAAGACTTGTTAATTTTATAAAAAAAATTTCAACAGAAAAAAGAAAACAAAATATAAATGAAAACTATTGGGGAAAACCAGTTACAGGTTTTGGTGCGATTGATGCAAAAATTTTAATAATTGGATTGGCGCCAGCAGCCCATGGTGGAACACGAACAGGTAGAGCTTTCACAGGAGATAAATCTGGAGATTTTTTATTTAGGTGTCTTTTTAAATCTAAAATCTCAAACCAGCCTTATTCAGAAAATTTAAATGATGGTCTTAAATTAAAATCAACATACATTACTAATATTTTAAAATGTGTTCCTCCAGGAGACAAACCTAAAATAAAAGAGCTAAATAATTGCTCAAAATACTTTGATAATGAGATTTATAATTTAAGAAAATTAAAAACTATTATTGCGTTAGGAAAAGTGGCATTCGATAACTGTGTTAAATTTTATAAAAAAAAATACAGTTTTAATGAAAAGATAAAATTTATTCATGGAAAATACTATTTACTCCCAGGAAATATTAAACTAATTGCTTGTTATCATCCTAGCCCCAGAAATGTAAATACAAAACTTATAAGTGAAAGAATGATTGTAGATTTATTTAAAAAAGCTAGAAAAATATCTATGAGTTAGAAGTATAGGGTTTAAATTCTGATAAGATTTTTTCTGGAATTTTAACTGGCTTGAATATTTCATTTATAAATACCAGATGAATTTTAGCTACCACTATTAATTCCTTATCTTTAAATATTGATTGATTCATTAAAAAAGAAGTTTTTGATGTAGATGCAACAAAAGATTTGATTTGTAAATCATCTTCTAAATGTGCAGATTTTTTGTATTCAATATTGCATGATTTCACGATTATAAGAGCACCAAAATCATTTTTTATTTTTGTATTACTTAATCCAATGTTTGATAACGCTTCAGTTCTGGCTCTTTCTAAATATTTTAAATAATTTGCATAATACACAACTCCACCAGCATCTGTATCTTCATAATATACCTTAACAGTATGAGTAAAGTTTTTATGCATAAGTAAATAATATCAAACAAATAAAAATTTAATAGAAACTACGATATAATATTTGAAATGAAAATTTACATAATTTGGTTAATTGGTGTAATTTTGTGGAACTTTGGATTTCCAAATGCAATTCCAATCGCTGATGTTATCGCTGCAATTTTATTATCATTTTTAAGCATTGGATTAAAAAAGTATTTAAAATTGTAATTAATTTGATGAAAAATAAATATTCTGAAAATAAGAAATTGATTTCATTTTTGAATTATCAGTATCAGCCATTATCGCTAAACCATCTAGTTCATTCAAATCAAGATCATGAAATTTTTTAAAATCTTTCTTAACATTAGCTTTTACTGTTACCCATTCATTCAGATTATCTTTTGTAGTTGATAGCACATTATCTATTGATTTTTTTGTATAAGGGCTTGCCCAACTCTGGCCAACTTTACTATTACTTGAAAAAACGTAATTAATTGCTCTATTTGAAAGTGGTGTTGCTCCAGTTTTTTTTACTGCAAAAACTCTAGCTGCAAAATCATGACCCTTTTTTGAATTCTCATTAATGCCCTGTAAATCTTTTTCTATTTTCCATGTTATGTTGATAAATGGGGTTTTGTTTAGGTCAATTTTAACCTCTTTTCCAAGACCGGAAGCAGCGTTATCAGCTACCGCTTTTAAAAAATTACCATTTTCATTTGATCCAACAGAATAAACCGTTTTGTTGTCCGCTCCCCTCACTTTACGAACATCTAGTTCTGAAAGCTCTTGCTCTGTAAATTTAAAAATATTTACATTTTCAGCAAATGCAGAATTAAGAAAAATTAATGATATAATAAAAATATAAAAAAATTTAAACATAACTTTCTTATAGATAAATTATATATAAATTCAATATTCAGTCACAATTTAAACATTCTAAAATCAAAATTGATTGCAAAAAGAATAATATGAAAATTATATTTATTTTTTTACTTTTGATTTATTGGTCATTTATGATATCTGCTCCTGTCGTATCTAAAGAGCTTAAGACAAGCGGCTCAAGGATTATTAATTCAAAAAATAGTCTTAATTTCTAAGGTAAAAGGATAATTTTCGGGGCAACGCATGTTCCATCATGTATTTGTTTAAAGGCATCTCCCCCATTTTTTAAATCTCTAAATTCAATCCAATCTAATGATCCAATATCTTTGTTTGCTAAAATCTTTAAAGTTTGTTCAAAATCTTTGTTTGTATAACAATAAGTACCTATAACTGTCACTTCTTGTAAAGTCATTTTTCTAAAATTAAAGGTGCCTGCAGGCTGAGTTAAACCTATATGAATAATGGTGCCACCTGGTTTTACTACTTCAATTGCTTGTTGTCTTGAGATTTCTAGACCAACAGAATCAAAAACAATATCAAAATTATTACTGACTATTTCTTTATCGTTTGGCCCTACATATTTGGCATCCAAATATTTAGAGCATTCTTTTAGCCTTAGATTATTTGGATCAGAAAGAATAATATTTTTATTACCTTTAATTTTTGATAATATTAGACCACATAACAAACCAATCGCACCACCACCTTGAATTAAAGTTTTACACTCAGACAAAGGTTTGCTTAAAGCTTGTTCTCCCATCAATACTGCATGCAAAGAAACAGCAGTTGGTTCTGCAACTGGTGCTGCATTTTTTTCTAGACCATCTGGAATTTCATAAATGTTTTGATCAGGAGTTGAAACAAATTCTGCAAAAACTCCTTGTCTTTCAATTGGTTTATTCATACCTAAAATAATTCTTTTTGGACAAAGATGTTCTCTTCCACTTGTACAATATTCGCATTTACCACAAGTGATCAAAGGATTTAAAACGACATCTTTACCTTTAAATTTTCCATTTTGCACTTCTCCACTGACTTCATGTCCTAATATTAATGGAGGTACTCTTCTTTCATCATGTCCATGATAAGCATGCATATCAGAACCACAAATACCTGATGCATGAATTTTTAGAATACTTTCACCTGTTTTTTCTACGGGGTTTGGTTCATCTCTAAAAACCATTTCCTGAGTACCAGTATACACTAAAGCTTTCATGTTATTTTTTTACTAGCAAATAATAAATTATACATGAAAAAATTGCACCAATTATCCAACCGTATGGCTTTAAAAACATTAAATTTACATTCCAAATAGTTGATGATGAAAAAATAAAACCCAAAAATAAAGAATAAATTCCTTTTAAATGCCATCCTCCTGAATAAAAATACAATCCCTCACCATCTAAAGAATAAATATCTTTATTACTCAATTCTTTATTTTTAATTAAATAGTAATCTGCAATCATAACACCAAACAAAGGACCAAAAAAAGAAGCGAAGGTGTCAACAAATGCTAAAATACCAATCTGGCTTAGCACTGAAAACCAAAATATTGATACAATAAATCCTAAAAGCCCAATAATTAAACTCGATAATTTTAAATTTAATTTACTAGGAACAAAGTTGATTAGAGAATATTGTGATGGAATAAAATTCGAAACTAAATTAGTAGAAATAGAAGCTACGATTATAAAAATTAAAGCTGTTATTGTAATAGCCAAATTATCAAACTTACCTATTATATCATTTGGACTGGTTAAAATTGAATTTAAATCTAAGAATTTTAAATTTAGCATAACATCGGAGCCGATTACTATAAAAACTGAAAAAAAAGAAAAAATAATTAAATTAAATATTAAACTTAAATTTCCTTTTTTTAGTTCTTTTTCGCTCTTGACGTATCTTGAAAAATCCCCAAAATTTACTAGTAGAATTGAGAAATAAGCAAATATAGTTCCAGCAATTGAAATCAGAGGCCAAATATTATTTTTATCAATTAAATTATTATAACTAAAAACTTCAAAAAATGCTTGGGATGTAGTTTTTACATCATTGAGTAGTATAATGAAAAAAAATAATAATATACCAGAATAAACTATTATTGCTGAATAATTAATAATTTTTTTATTAAAGTTTATTCCTACACTAAATAAGAAACTTTGAAACGAAATAGCAATAATTATTGATGTCCAGTCAATTATATTTAAACCTAATATAAAAGTTAAAAATATATCATTCTCAAGTATTGAAGTGTCTATGCTAAATAAAAAAATTCTAATTAAATAGGTAAAAGCTTTCGATAAAAAATATGTTTGAACTCCAAACATAAAGATACCAACTAAACATCTTAAAAAACCAAAATACTTCGCTCCTCTAAAACCTAAAGATGATCTAAGAAAAACAGTGAATGGCAAACCATATTTTTGAGAAGGTTTTCCAATTAAATTTGAGAGAAAATATACCAACAAAGAACCAATAAGAGTCCCAAAAAAAACAACAAAAGTATTTAAATCATAAACAATGTATAAGGAAGCTATCAACGAAAATGCTATTACACTTTGAATGTTTACTGCCCAATAACAAAATAAATCTTTCCAATTCCAAACTTTGTAATTAGGATTTACACTAACAAGATCCCAGTTAGATAGCGAGTATTTAACTTTTTCACGACTCATAATTAAATAATAAACTAATTAATTGTGATACTATATCTTTTTTTAGATATTTAAATTTTTACATATGAAACATTTTATTAGAAATAACATTGGTTATTTTGCAATGTTAATGGCAGTAATTGGTTTTGGCTCAGGCCCACCATTTGTAACTTTAGCCTTAAAAGAATTTTTTATAATAGATCTATTAGCTGTAAGATTTTTAATCGCATTTGTACTCATGCTTTTATTTTGTATTTTGATGAGGGTTGATATTTCTATAAAACAAGTAGGTCTAAAACCTTTTTTAATGGGATTACTTAACCCATTTCTTGTAACATTATCTTTTCACGTAGGGTTATTATTGACAAGTCCAATTAATGGGGTTGCTATAATAAGCACACTTCCACTTATACAGCCATTTGTTGCAAAAATATTTTTAAAAGAAAAAATAGAGATTAAAGTAATTATAGGAGTATTGATAACTCTTGTTGGAACCTATTTATTACTTACAAATCAATTCAATTCAGGTGCAGGGAATTATCTTGGTGACTTAGTTATTTTTTTAGGAATGCTATGCGCTTCAATAAATGAAGTTATTGGAAGAAAGTTTATGCAAACAAAAGTTAATCAGCTATCTGTAAATACTTTCCAATATTTTACAGGATTTGTGCTTTCTTTTTTAATTCTTTTTATTATTTGGCCAAACTCTAGTTTTCAATACACTTTTCATTTAGACTTTACGCCTTCAGTAATGGCTGCTTTAACTTTATCTTTTATTACTTTTGCCTCATATTTATTTTACAACTTCGCTCTAAGAAGACTTCCTTTAGGTCGTATTAGTTTAATGTATCCCCTAACAGGTCCAATCGGGGCAACTTCAGCATGGATAGTAGTTGATGCTGAAATTAATTTTAAAATATTTTTATCACTTATAATAATTTTAATTGGTACAATAATACCATATATCAATAAAAAATCTTAACTAAGGAGAGGGATACATTACTTCAGGTAACCAAAGTGCAATTTGAGGAAATATTATTATTAATACTAATCCGATTACTTGTATCACCATAAATTGCATCATTCCTAGATATATATCTTTTAAATCCCAATCAGGAACAACCCCTTTTAAAAAATATGCTGATAAAGCAACAGGCGGAGAGAGCCATGCGGTTTGTAAATTAACTGCCACTAGAATTGCAAACCAAGTTAAATTAAATCCTAGTTCTTGAACTAAAGGTAATAATATAGGTAACACAATTAACACAATAGGGACCCACTCTAATGGCCATCCTAATAAAAAGATTGCTGCCATCATTATTGCCAAAATCCAATATTTATTAACTTCCAAGTTTAGTAAATAATCAGTCAAAAGAGATGGGGTTCCCAACTTAGAGAAAACAGCACCAAAGAAATTTGAAGCTGCAACTAAAAACATAATTAATGCTGTAATTTCTAGTGTTTTGATTAAAGCTTCTTTTAAACCTCTGTAAGTGAATTTTTTATATGCTAATGCCAAAACAATAGATCCAAATGCACCCATCCCTGCTCCTTCTGTTGGAGTTGCTAGACCAAATAAAATACTTCCTAAAGCAAAAAATACTAATGCTGCTGGTGGAACTAAGCCCATAAAAAACTCAATCCATACTTTACCCATATTAGTAGGTCTTTCACTAGCTGGTAGCACTGGTCCTAATTTAGGATTTAGAAAACATCTTAGTGTAGTGTACCCAGCGTATAAACATGCTAACATAATTCCTGGAATAATAGCTGCAGCAAACAAATCTGTTACTGGAATTTCTAAAACTGGACCCATGACTACTAGCATGATACTTGGAGGAATTAGTATACCGAGTGTTCCACCCGCACAAATCAGCCCAGCTGATAATCTTGTATCATAACCAGATCTAATCATAGTTTTACCTGCCATAATTCCTAAAATTGTAACTGAAGCTCCAACAATACCGGTTGCTGCAGCAAAGATTGTAGACACAAACATCACAGCATAAAAT
>CABXRS010000017.1 GCA_902514665.1 uncultured Pelagibacteraceae bacterium
AGAAAAAACATACTCTTGAAAAATATGAATGGCAAAAGCCTCATCAATCAAATTTGACAGGTACTGATCAAGCATACTACCCAAATAAAAATAGAGATGGAGTTAAAAAAAAATATAAAAGCTGGAAAGAATAGCATTAAATTAAATTTAATACTTATTGTTTATTTTTCTTTATTTTCGATTGCATTTTCGCAAAGTAATTTGGAAGGCACTTATACAAACATTAAAATTTTGGATAAAATAAGCTCCAAAAATACACTTTTGAAATTAAAGAATGGAGATTTAGTATTATTTAAAGACTTATCTATAAAAAGTTTAAAGTGTAAAAATTCAGAATTTGACGATAACCCAGAAATTACTGCTTATGTGCAAGTTACAGATCTTAATAATTCAAATAATAATGAAGTTTTTGTTTTTAATGGATGGATGTTTTCCTCAAGCCCATCTATAACTCCTTTTGACCATCCAGTGTACGATATTTGGCTTGTAAGCTGCTATTAAATAATTTTTTCTTTATCTATCCATCCAACATTAAAGTCAGATTCAATAAATTTTTTATGATTTAGTAATTTTTTATGTAATGGAATAGTTGTTGTAATTCCTTCAATTACAAATTCATCAAGAGACCTGTTCATTCTTTGAATTGCTTCCGATCTATTTCGACCATGACAAATTAATTTACAGATCAAACTATCGTAATAGGGTGTTACTTTATAACCCTGGTATATGGCTCCATCTACTCTTGTTCTAAACCCAGAAGGCTGATGACACATACCAATAGTTCCAGGTGAAGGTTGAAAATTTTTACTAGCATCTTCTGCATTAATTCTACATTCAATTGCGTGACCTCTTGGATTGATATCACTTTGCTCTAAAGCTGTTTCTCCTGAAAATGCAATCCAAATTTGTTCTTTGATAATATCAATTCCTGTTACCATCTCCGTCACTGGGTGCTCTACCTGAACTCTAGTATTCATCTCAAGAAAATAGAAATTACCTTCTTCATATATAAATTCGACTGTACCTGCACCCATGTATCCAATTTTTTTGACCATATTTACTGTTTTTTCAAAAAGATCTTTTCTAATTTCGTCATTTAAAACCGGACTAGGTGTCTCCTCAATAAGTTTTTGATGCCTTCTTTGTACTGAACAATCTCTTTCATGAAGATGCACAACTCTATTCTTACCAGCAAGAATTTGTACTTCAATATGTCTAGGATTTTGAAAAAATTTTTCAATATAAACCTCATCATTTCCAAAATATTTTTGTGCTTCTGATTTTGCTGTCGAAAATAATGTTTCAAATTCCTCCTCTTTGTAAACAATTTTCATACCTTTTCCACCTCCACCACCTGAGGCTTTAATTAAAACAGGAAAACCAATTTTTTTACAAAGCTCCTTAGCTTGAGATATATTTTTTACACCACCTTCAGAACCTTCAATAACAGGTAATCCATTTTCTTTTGCAATTTTTTTTGCTTGAATTTTATCTCCCATCATTGCAATTATTTTAGAGGACGCTCCTATAAATTTAATTTTATTTTCCTCTAATATTTTTGCAAAACTTGCATTCTCTGAAAGAAAACCATAACCAGGATGAACGGCTTCAGCATTAGTTAATTCTATTGCTGACATCAATGCAGGTATATTTAAGTAACTGTTTTGAGGTTGATGAGAGCCAATACACACACTCTCATCAGCAAGTCTAACGTGCATACTATCTCTATCAACATCAGAATGGATAGCAACAGTTGATATTCCCCATTCTTTACAAGCTCTAATAATTCTAACCGCAATTTCCCCACGGTTAGCAATTAAAATTTTTTTAAACATTATTTATTCTAAGACGATCAGAGTTTGACCAAATTCAACGGGTTGGCCATCGTCGATACAAATTTCTTTAACAACTCCATCGGATGAGGAGGGCACATGATTCATTGTTTTCATTGCTTCAACTATCATTATTGTATCACCTTTTTTAATTTTTTTACCTACTTCAATAAATTTTTTTGCACCCGGTTCAGGCGCATGATAAGCAGTACCAATTATTGGAGATGTAACTTCAATACCATTTTTAACTATTTGATTACTTTTTGAAACACCTTCTTCAATTTGTGAATTATTGCTGGCTATAGATGGCTGATTAATATTAGATCCAAAATTTTTTGATACCTTAATTTTAGTGTCTTTCTCTGTAATTTCTATTTCAGTAAGATTGAACTCTTCTAAATATTCATTCAACTCTTTAATAATTTTTTTATCGATTTTCATTCTCTAGGATCTTTTGCATAGAAATTATGGCTAAAATATATCCTTCAGTGCCTAAACCAAAAATACCACCAGTTGCTATGTCACTTATTAAAGATTTGTGTCTAAACTCCTCTCTTTTATAAATATTAGATATATGTAATTCAATTATTGGTTTTTTGAATAGGCTAAGAGCATCTCTAATCGCTACAGACGTATGAGTGAAACCTGCAGCATTAATTATCATTCCTTTGTATTCTTTTCTAGCTTCTTGAATGATGTTTACAATCTCACCCTCTAAATTTGATTGAGTGAAGTTTACTTCTAAACCAATTTCTTTTGATTTTTTTAAGCATTTCTCTTCTAATTCCTTGAATGTAACATAACCATATTGTGATTGTTCTCTTTCACCTAATAGATTAAGATTTGGACCATTAATAATAATTATTTTATTAGTCATTCAGCACTTATATACGATGAAAAAAATAAAAATTAAAGTAAATGGTAAAGTTAAAACGGTTTTGAATAACTCTAAATTGTCTAATCTTCTAAATAATCTTAATATTCCAATAAAAAAAGTGGCTATTGAATTAAATCAAGAAATTATTGATAAAAAAAAAACCAGTAATATAAAATTAAAAAAAAACGATAAAATTGAAATAGTCCATTTTATAGGAGGAGGATAATTTGAAAAAAGATAAGTTAATAATTGCAAACAAAAAATTTGACTCAAGATTAATAGTTGGAACTGGAAAATACAAAAGTATGTCAGAATGTGCAAAGGCGATCAAACTATCAGGTGCAGAAATTGTAACAGTTGCTGTAAGACGTGTGAATATTTCAAATAAAAATAAACCACTGTTGATGGATTATATTGATCCAAAAAAAATTACTTATCTCCCGAATACAGCTGGGTGTTTCAACTCAAAAGATGCTTTAAGAACTTTAAGATTAGCTAGAGAAATAGGAGGATGGAAGTTGGTCAAACTTGAAGTTTTAGGAGATAAAACAAATCTATTTCCAGACATGATTGAAACTTTAAAAACAACGGAGGTTCTTGCTAATGAAGGATTTAAAGTTATGGTTTATTGTAATGATGATCCATTAATGGCAAAACATTTAGAAAACTCGGGAGCAGATGCAATTATGCCTTTAGCGGCTCCGATTGGATCTGGCTTAGGAATATTAAATAAAATTAATATTCAAATCATTCGAAAGCAAACCAAGCTTCCTGTTATTATTGATGCAGGCTTAGGTCAAGCATCAGATGCAACAATTGCAATGGAACTTGGTTGTGACGGTGTTTTAGTGAATACAGCAATAGCTAAAGCAAAAAAACCATTTGAAATGGCTTTAGCTTTTAAAAATGCAGTTGTAGCAGGAAGACAATCTTACAATTCAGGTAGAATAAGCAAAACCCTTATGGGAAATCCTTCGTCTCCGATCGAGGGAATTATTTAAGTTTTTTTATAAAATCTTTTTTTTTTATAAGTTTTTTTATAAGTTTTTTTTACTTTATTTTGTGTTATTTTATCTTTTTTATTTTGGAGTTCTAAATTTTTTAGCTTTTCATAATACTCAACTAGTTCTATAGTTTTTTTAGACTTATTTTGAATATTAATTATATATTCAGGAATAATTAATGAATTGTCACTGATTATATCCAGTTTTATCTTATTTTTTTTTTCAAAGTAAGTTAAATCATTAACAAAGTTTTCCTTTAAAAAGTCAGAAATTTTTTTACAAACTTTTAATTCTACATATTTTGCTTTGTTTAAAACTGCTTTTAATTCAACTATTTTGAGTAATTTCTGTGCAAACGACTCGTCTGTTAGTGTAACTTTCCATTTAATTGCACTCTCTCTTAATCTTTGTCTAGACATCTCTAAAAGTCCAAAGTTACTTATCCTGCCTATCTGTATCCTAGCTCTATCTGATCTACATTTTTCTTTAAGTTTTCTTTCAACTAATCTTCTGTTTCCATAACTGAGCATATCAATAAAATCTATTATAATTAAACCTGATAGATCTCTTACTTTAATTTGTCTTGCAATTTCCTCAGCTGCTTCAATGTTTGTGTCTAACGCTGTGCTTTCAACATTTCTACCTTTTATTGAGCTCCCAGAGTTTATATCTATGGAGACCAATGCTTCTGTAGGGTTAATAACTAAATAACCTCCTGATTTAAGTTTGATTTCAGAGTCAAAAATTTGATTGAGTTTTTGCTCAATGTTTTCTTCAATGAATAAAGGTACTTTACCTCTATATTTTTTTACTTTTTTAACACTAGATGGCATCATTGTTTTCATAAACGACTGCGCCTTTTTATAACCATCTGTACCTTCTACGATAATATTTTGAGTATTGTCATCAAACATATCTCTTAAGGTTCTTTTAATAATTTCACTTTCTTGATGAATAAGTGATGGTGCGATGGAATTAATTGCGTTATCTTTAATTTGACTCCAGTTCTTTATTAGAGTTATTAAATCATTGTTTATTTCATTTTTAGTTTTATTGCTTCCTGCTGTTCTAACTATTAATCCCATCTCTTTAGGAATATCAATTTCGTTTAAAATTGTTCTTATTTTTTTTCTATCAGCAGGATTAAAAATTTTTCTAGAAATACCCCCACCTTTTGGTGTGTTAGGCATTAGAACAATATATTTTCCAGCAATAGAAATGAAAGTACTTAAAGCTGCACCTTTTTGACCTCTCTCATCCTTTATAACCTGAACGAGTATCACCTGATTTGGTTTTATAACTTCCTGGATTTTATATCTTTTAAATTTGAACTTATTTTCTTTTTTTTTTTCTTTTTCCTCATAAGGATTATTTTTATCGTTTTCAATTTCTTTATCTTCTGTCTGGTTTTCTATTTCTTTTTCAATTGGATCATCAATTTCTAATTTTCCTTCCGCAATATTTTCTTCTTCTTTAGCTTCAACTTGTTTAGATAGTTCCTCTCTAGCTTTTTCTTCTTCTTCTTTTATTTTATCTAAATCAGCTTTGGGTATTTGATAATAATCTGATTGAATGTCATTAAAAGAAAGAAAGCCATGTCTTTCTCTTCCAAAGTCAACAAAAGCTGCCTGAAGAGATGGCTCAATTCTACTTACTTTACCTAAATAAATATTATTTTTAATTAGGTTATTCTTTAAACCTTCGTATTCGTAGTCTTCAATATTTTCACCAGATTTAAGAACCACTCTTGTTTCATTCGGATGCGAAGCATCGATATATAAATTTTTTTCCATAATATTATAATTGTTGATTTCATTAAATTTTCTAAGTTTAAATAAATTTTGTTTAATTCTTGTGCCTTATCTTTAACAAATTCCAAGTTATAATGGAATTAAAATGCTTAGGTTTTTTAAGAATATTCTTATTATTACGACATCAGTAGTTCTTTTAACAGGTGTTTTTGTAGTCGGTCTTTTGTGGACTTATTCAAATGATATACCTGATTATAAATTTTTGAAAAATTATAAACCACCTGTTTCAAGTAAAGTTTACTCAGGGGAAGGAGAACTAGTTGCAGATTTTTCTAAGGAAAAAAGAGTGTTTGTGCCTTACAGTTCAATTCCCAAAAACGTAATAGATTCATTTTTATCTGCTGAGGATAAGAATTTTTTTTCACATCCAGGTGTTGATGCTAAAGGAGTATTGAGAGCAGTCGTTAATAATATATCTAACATTATTTCTTCAAAGCGATTAGAGGGTGCTTCAACAATAACCCAACAAGTCGCTAAAAATTTTTTACTAACAAATGAAGTTAGCATTAATAGAAAAATAAAAGAGGCAATTTTGGCATTCAGGATTGAAAGAGCACTTTCTAAAGAAAGAATATTAGAATTATACTTAAATCAAATCTACTTAGGAAGTGGAGCTTATGGAGTAGCAGCTGCTAGTCTAGAATATTTTGATAAGTCAATTCGAGATTTAAACTATTCAGAAGCTGCATTATTAGCTGCCTTACCCAAAGCACCAAGTAGGTACAATCCATATAGAGATATTGAAGTTGCAAAATTTAGAAGAAATCTAGTTTTAAAAAATTTATTAGACAATAATTATATTACCTCTGAGTGGTATGAGAAATTGAAAACTAAAGAAATTATATTAAATAAAAATAAGAAAATTTATTTAGAAGATGCACAGTATTTTATTGAGGATGTAAGAAAAAATGTAATTGAAAATTTTACTTATGATAAAGTATATAAACAAGGATTCAATATAAATACACCCATCAATTTAGAGCTCCAAACAATTGCTACAAACTCATTAAGACGCGGACTAATTTCATATGATCAAAGAAAAGGTTGGAGAGGACCATTAACTAATAAGATTTACAACAAAAATTGGAATAAAGATTTAAAAAAGTTTCACTTAGAAAAATCAATTGATTGGTCTTTAGCAATAGTAAAAAAAATAAATAAATTCTCAGTAGAAATCGAAACAGAGGACAAAATTCAAGGAGTTATTGAGTACAAGGATATTTCTTGGACCAAAAAAGAATTTAAAAATTTATTGCATACAGGAGACATTATGTATGTGAAAAAAATAAGTGATAATAAATTTAGTTTACAACAATTACCTAAAATCAACGGAGGAATAGTTGTTATGGATCCTTATACTGGTAGGATATTGGCACTTAGTGGTGGATTTAGTTTTAAAAAAAGTGAATTTAATAGAGCAACTCAAGCAAATAGACAGCCAGGATCCGCTTTTAAACCATTTGTTTATGCATTAGCATTAGAAAATAATTATACTCCAACATCATTAGTATTAGACGCACCATTAGTTTTAGATCAAGGAGATGATTTAAAAATGTGGAAACCTGAAAATTATGGAAAAAAATTTTACGGACCATCTACACTTAGGACTGGATTGGAAAAATCTAGAAATTTAATGACTGTACGAATTGCTCAGAACCTTGGCATAGAAAGAATTGTAAATTTCTCAAAAGATCTCAAAATTTATGAAAATCCAGAAGAATTATTATCTATATCATTAGGTTCTGCTGAGACTACACTTATAAATTTAACGTCAGCTTATTCAGCTTTTGTAAATGGTGGAAAACTTGTTGAACCAATATTAATTGATAGAATTCAAGACAGTGAAGGTAACACTATATACAATAACAGCTTGAGACAGTGTATAGATTGTAATCAAATTTCTTACTTGAGTAACGACTATCCAAAAATTAAAAATAACTACAAGCAAATTTTTTCACCCAAAACTGCATATCAAATGACTTCTATTCTCGAAGGTGTAGTTCAAAGAGGCACAGGAAAAAAACTTAAAGATCTGAACCTTAATATTGCTGGTAAAACCGGAACAACAAACAAAAATACAGATACTTGGTTTATTGGATTTACCTCAAACTTGTTGGTGGGGGTTTATGTGGGTTCAGATAACCCTTTACCTCTTGGAAAATATGAAACTGGCTCAAAAACTGCTCTACCAATTTTTAAAGATTTTATTAAAGAAGCTGTAAAAAAATCAGATGCAAGACCATTCAAGGCAGCCGAAGATACAATTATGATGGTGGTAGATCCTAAAACAGGCCAAAAAGCTAAATTTTCCTCAAAAAATACAATTATAGAAGTCTTTAAAAAAGAAAATGTAGTTGATGGAAAAGTTCTTTACTCAAATACAGATAGATTAGATAGTAATAATATACTAAAGTTTTATTAATGATTGATAATTTTCAAAATTATAAAGAAGAAATAAATAAAATAAATCAAAGAATTAAGGAGTATCTTTGAAAATAATAATATTTATTCAAAACTTCAATCTCTAAATACAAAAATGCTAGAAGCCAATTTCTGGCAGGATAAAAGTAATTCTCAAAAAGTAGTTAAAGAAAAGAAATTTTTTGAGGATTTAATAAATTCTTTAAATTCATCTGTTGAAAAATTAAATGATTTTGAAGATTTAAATCAATTAGCTTTGGAGGAAAATAATTCAGACGTTCAAGGTGAAATTATACAAAATATTAAACAACTAAGGTCGGAAATAAAAAAAAGTGAAATCAAATGTTTTTTATCAAGCGAAGCTGATCCATTAGATTGCTATATAGAGATACATGCAGGTGCTGGAGGTACCGAGAGTCAAGATTGGGCTGACATGTTAAGACGAATGTACTTAAAATGGTCTGATAAAAAAAATTTTAAATCTAACTTAATAAGTGAACATAGAGGAGATGAGGCTGGAATTAAATCAGCAACAATAAAGATAGAAGGCGATTATGTTTTTGGTTGGCTTAAAAAAGAGTCTGGTATTCATCGTTTGGTTAGAATATCTCCATTCGACTCGGGTGCAAGAAGGCATACAAGTTTTGCAAGTATTTGGATATATCCAGTTGTTGACGAAAATATTAATATAGAAATTTTAGAAAAAGATTTAAGAATAGATACTTATCGATCAAGTGGAGCAGGTGGTCAACATGTTAATACTACTGATAGTGCAGTAAGAATTACCCATTTACCATCCAAAATTGTTGTTCAGTGTCAAAATGAGAGGTCTCAACATAAAAATAAAGAGACATGTATGAATATGTTGAAAGCCAGATTGTATGATTATGAAATTAAGAAAAGAGAGGAGGAAAATCAAAATATCGAAAATTTTAAATCCGAAATCGGATGGGGCCACCAAATAAGATCTTATGTGCTACAACCTTACAGATTAGTTAAAGATAATCGAACAAATTTTGAAAGTACTAGTCCGGATAAAATTTTAGATGGTGATCTGGATGAATTTTTGGAACAATCACTCTATAAAATTAAATGAGAAAATTTTTATTAAAATTTTTTGTAGTAATCATAATTATATTTTCTTTACTATTAATTTATTTAAGTACAATTGGAATTGAAACAGAAAGTTTTAATGAACAAATAAAAAATAAGGTTGATAAAAGTAATAAAAATTTAAAATTTAATCTTAAAAAAATAAAAATTAAATTAGATCCACTCAGATTAAAATTTAATGCTAAAACTGTTGGTGCTACTGTTTATTATTATGATAAACCGCTTGAATTAGAATATATTAGTACCCAAGTTTCACTAGCGTCAATAATCAAAAATAGATTTGTTTCATCAAATTTTGAAATAGCATCAAAATCATTGCCATTACGTGATTTAATTAAATTTGCTAGAGCAGCATACAAAGGTCCAGAATTATTTATTTTAGAAAAAATTATAAAAAAAGGTCACGTAATATTTGATTTAAAAATTAATTATGATGAAAACGGGAAAATTAAAGATGACTATGAAATAAATGGCATAATAAAAGACGGAAAAATTCAATTATTAAATAATTATATTTACGAAAAAATTAATTTCATATTCAATCTAAAGAAACAAGAATTTAAATTGCAAGAAATAAAATTTGCGACAAATAAGATAGATTTTTTTTCTGACAATTTAAACGTTAAGCAAAAAAAAGATATTTTTTACATTGATGGAATTGTTAAAAATAAAAATACTTCCCTATCCAAGAATTTTTTACAAATATTAAACTTTAATTTCAAAAATTTAAATTTGGATAACACAATTTTTAGCTCAACCAATAATTTTAGTTTTGAGATTAATAAAAATTTTAAATTAAAAAATATATTTCTTAAGTCGGATATTGACTTAGATTACCTTAAATATAAGGCAGAAAGTTATATCTTAGACTATTTCCCAAAAATAAATGAGGAAATTGTTTTAAAAAATCATAAGTTAAAATTAAAGTATAGTAAAAATTTATTATCAATTATTGGAGAAGCAGAAATAAAATTAGAAGAAAATTTTAATAAAATTGATTATATTTTAGAAAATAATGATCAAAGTTTTAATATTCAATCAAATTTAACTTTAGATGCAATTAGTTTAAAAAATCAAGATTTTATTGGTACTTATTTTCCAACTGTTAATGAAAATATTAATTTTAAAAACCAAAAATTAAATATTAAATATAATAACGAAAAATTGTCTTTATCAGGTGAGGGAAAGATAAAAGTTGATGATGAATTTGAAAGTATAAAATATTTTATATCATCAAAAGATAAAAAAATTAATTTTGATTTAGATTTGAATTTAGACAAAACTAATTTTGAAGTTAATTTTTTTAATTATAAAAAAAACGATAAAATAGACACACAATTAAAAATTGATGGTTATTATGACCAGAATAAAAATCTTTTTTTAAATAATCTATCTATATCAGAAGACAAAAATAAAATTGAAGTAAGTAAACTTATCTTAAATAAGAATAATTCAATTATTAGTGTTGACCAAATTGAGTTTAATTATTTAGATACTGAGAATAAGTTAAATAAATATTCTATTAAAAAAATAAAAAAAAATAATTATAAACTTTTTGGTTTGAATTTTAATGCAAACACCTTAATTACAAAACTTTTAAAAGGTAATGATAAAAAAAGAAATAATATTTTTCAAAATAATATTATTTTAAACATAAATTTAGATGAAGTTGCTTTAGATGAAATTAATTATATTTCAGATTTAAAAGGAAATTTATTTATTAAAGATAATAGTGTTGTAGATGCTAATTTATCTGCATTATTTGATGATAAAAAAAATATATCATTTACAATTAATAGTAATGCTGAAAATAATAAAATAACTACATTATATTCTTCAAAAGCTAAACCATTAGTTAAAAGATATAAATTTATAAAAGGATTTGATGAAGGATATCTAGATTTCTATTCATTTAAAAAAGATAATATCTCTAAATCTAAACTTAATGTTTATGATTTTAAACTAAAAGAATTACCAGTTTTAACAAAAATCCTTACTCTTGCCTCTTTACAAGGTATAGCAGACATCTTATCAGGTGAGGGAATAAGATTTGATGAATTTGAAATGAATTTCAAAAATCAGGGAGATCTGATGACAATTGATGAAATTTACGCAATTGGTCCTGCAATTTCAATATTAATGAGTGGATATGTTGAGCAAGATAAACTTATTAGTCTTAGAGGAACGCTTGTTCCAGCAACTACTATAAACAAATCAATAAGTTCGATACCAGTACTTGGGAAAATTTTGGTTGGAGACAAAACTGGAGAGGGAGTTTTTGGAGTAAGTTTTAAGATTAAAGGGCCACCAAAGAAGTTAGAAACTATTGTAAATCCAATTAAGACATTAACTCCAAGATTTATAACTCGTACTTTAGAAAAAATTAAAAAAAATTAATTTAGCTCAATTTTAATGTGCCTTTTTTTTCCTATAGATAACTTGAGGTAATTTTCTTTAAAAAGTTTGTGATCAACAATAAATTTTTCGTCAGAAATAGTATTATCATTAATTTTTATTGCGTTTCCTTTTATAAGTCTTCTAATTTCACTTTTAGAATTTTCTAATTTAGATAGTAAAATAAGATCTAAAACATTAATTTTTTTATCAATATTTTCTGACGAAATGTTTACAGAAGGTAAATTTAAACCAAGTGAATTACCAGAAAATGCCTCTTTAGCAGCCTGTTCTGAGTTCTTCGCTGCCTTTTCGCCATGAAGTAAAGATGTAGTTTTATTTGCAAGTAATATTTTTAATTCATTTATATTATTTTTTTTTAATTTTTCTATCTCGCTAATATCAAGATCGGAAAACATTTTTAAAAATTTAATCACATCTCTGTCATCAATATTTCTCCAAAATTGCCAGTAATCATAAGCTGATAAAAATTTTTCATCTAACCAGACTGCACCATTTTCACTCTTACCCATTTTTACACCTGTAGCTAAAGTAATTAGTGGAGTAGTTAAACCAAAAGTTTGATTATTTGAGTATCTTTTAATAAGCTCAACTCCATTAACAATATTCCCCCACTGATCAGAACCACCAATTTGTAAAACACAATTTTCTTTTTTATTTAATTCTAAAAAATCATATGCTTGTAAAATCATATAATTAAATTCCATATAACTAAGTGATTGTTCTCTATCCAATCTTAATTTGACGCTATCAAATGTTAACATCCTATTGATTGTAAAATGTTTTCCAATATCTCTTAGGAAAGATATGTAATTCAAATTTTTTAACCAAGTAAAATTATTTACAAATATTGGTTTTGTGCTTGGGTCGTTATTGTCTAAAAATTTTTTAAGAATATTTTTAATATTTTGAATATTTACCTCAATTTCTTCTTCGCTTAAAATTTTTCTAGTTTTATCTTTTCCTGAAGGATCGCCAATTCTAGTAGTTCCACCACCAAGCAAAACTATAGGACGATGTCCATTTTTTTGAAGTAATCTCAAACACATTATTTGTAGTAAGCTACCAACATGTAAACTTTCTGCGGTACAATCAAAACCAATATAAGCTTTGATTTTTTTTTTGTTTAGTAAATTTGATAATTCATCTTCATTAGTGCATTGGTAGAAATATCCACGATCTTTAAATTCTTTTAAAAATTTATTCATAAGTCTATAGTTACAATATACAAATTTTTAATAAAAAGAATATTAATGAAGCAAAAATTATATACCTCTATCGGATTAATGAGCGGAACTTCAATGGATGGAGTGGATATATCAATAATAAAATCTGATGGACAATATCAATTTTACAACATTTTAGATGAGTATTTTGAGTATGATGTCGATCTTCAAGAAGAATTAATTAAATTAAGAAACATAGTATTAAATCAAAATGATTTATTAAAAAATTCAAAGGAACTAGAAGATTTGGAGAGAAAAATTACAGTTTTTCACGCTGAAAAAATTAAAAATATATTGTTAGAATATAAAAATGAAATTGATTTAATTGGTTTTCATGGCCAAACAATATTTCATGACCCACAAAAAAAAATTACTAAACAACTTGGAGATGGAAAGATGCTGTCTCAATTATTAAAAAAAAAGGTAGTTTATGACTTTAGACAAAATGATATAGAAAATGGAGGACAAGGAGCTCCTTTAACACCAATATTTCACTATGTTTTATCCAAAATTATAAATGAAAAATTTAAGACAGGATTTCCGATTGGATTTATAAATATTGGAGGAATAACAAACCTCACAATTACCAAAAGTATATCGAACAAACTAGGTGACAGTATAACCGCTTTTGATATAGGTCCAGGAAACTGCTTGATAGATGACTGGGTTAGAACAAATTCAAATAAAAAATTTGATGAAGATGGTAATATTTCTAAAGCTGGTAAAATTGATCAATTAATTACTAACCAAATTATTGATAATTTTACTATAGACTCTTACTCTAAATCTTTAGATGTGAAAGACTTTGATAATTCTTTTGCTAGAGGTCTTTCATTTGAAAACGGTTGCTCAACAATAACTAACTTTACAGGCTATCTAATAGCAAAAGGAATAGAAAACACAGGTACAAATAATAAAATTAATTATTTAATTTCAGGTGGAGGAAGAAAAAATATCGCTTTAATAGATTTTATCAAAGAAAACCTGAACAATAAAAATAATTATATTTTAGAAAATATAGATAAATATGGTTTCAATGGTGATTATATTGAATCACAGGCATTTGGATATTTGGCTATTAGATCTTTTTTAAATTTACCTATTTCATTTCCGAACACAACAGGATGCAAAGAACCAACACTATGTGGTAGACTAGTAAAAAATTTTTAATACAGAGCTGTTTCTTTTTTAATGTATTTATCAAGAGTTTTAATTAACACATTATCAGTTTTAGAAAAAAAATGATTTGCATCAGCGACAGAATTGAATTCAACTTTTATACCTTTTTGTGTGCTTAGTCTTTTATCCAATTCAGAAATATACTCTACTGGAACCAATTCATCTTTTTTGCCATAAACAACCATTCCAGAAGTTGGGCATGGAGATAAAAAAGAAAAATCGTAAACATTAGGTTGAGGAGAAATAGCTATAAATCTATTGATTTCAGGTCTTCTCATTAATAGCTGCATAGCTATCAGTGATCCAAAAGAAAAACCAGATACCCAACATTGTGAATTATCAAAATTTTCTCTTTCTAACCAATCCAGTGCTGCAGCTGCATCTGCTAGTTCTCCTTGACCATTATCAAATTCTCCATCACTTTTTCCAACTCCTCTAAAGTTAACTCTACAAACTGAAAAATTATTGTCCATAAAAGTATGGAATGTATCTACTACAACTTTGTTATTCATGGTTCCCCCATATTGTGGATGAGGTTGCAATACTAGTGCTACAGGAGATGTGTTTTTTTTACTTTTAAAATATTTAGCTTCAAGTCGTCCAGCAGGTCCTGGAATAAATATTTCTAAAATTTTATTATCCATAAGCGCAATTGATTATTATTCTCAAAAAAAAGTTACGTTTATCATAACTGAGCGACAAAATGTTAGTTTTTTTTTTAAGTCTAAACTTGACCATTTTAGTCAGGTATGTATAAAAAGCCCACAATTTAAAAGGGTAATATGAAATTAACATCTAAAGGTAGATACGCCGTCATGGCATTAGTTGATCTTGCAAGGTTCGATACTATTAATCCAGTGTCTTTGAGAGATATTTCATTAAGACAAGGAATTTCCTTGGATTATCTGGAGCAAATTTTTTCAAAACTAAAAAAAAATCAAATTGTGAAAAGTACTAGAGGAACACAAGGTGGATATGTTTTATCAAAAAAACCAAATGAAATAAAACTTACTAATATTTTAAATGCTGTAGATGAAAAAGTTAAAACTGTTCAGTGCAAAAAAGAGTCAAAAAAGGGCTGTAATGGAAAAGCAACTAAATGTGTAACCCATAACCTTTGGGATGAATTAGAAACTCATATTAATAGTTTTTTTGAAAAAAAAAGCTTAGAGGATTTATTAAAAAATAATTCAGAACGGATTAATTAAGATGGAAAATAGACAAAAAGAAATAGATAAGTTAAAAGATTATAAATATGGCTTCTCAACTGACATAGAAAATACGAGAGCACCAAAGGGATTGAATGAAGCTGTAATTAAATTTATTTCAAACATTAAAAAAGAACCAAAATGGATGCTTGAATTTAGATTAAAGGCTTATGAAAGATTTAAGCAATTAAAAGAGCCTAATTGGCAAAAACCAAAATATCCAAATATAGATTATCAAGATTTATATTATTATTCTGCACCTAAAAGCATGGATGATAAACCAAAAAGTTTAGATGAATTAGATCCTAAACTTTTGGAAACTTACAAAAAATTAGGAATACCTCTTCAAGAACAAGCAAGATTAAATGGTATTGCCGTAGATGCAGTTTTTGATTCTGTTTCTGTTGCAACAACTTTTAGAGAAGAATTAATAAAACAAGGTATTATTTTTTGTTCAATGTCGGAGGCCATCCAAAAACATCCAGACCTAGTTAAAAAATATTTAGGATCTGTAATTCCTATAACAGATCATTTTTTTGCAACTTTAAATTCAGCAGTTTTCACCGATGGTTCATTTGTATACATTCCAGAAGGAGTTAGATGTCCAATGGAACTTTCTACATACTTTAGAATAAACGCGTCTAATACAGGTCAGTTTGAGAGAACTTTAATTATTGCAGATAAAGGAAGCTACGTTAGTTACCTTGAAGGTTGTACTGCACCAATGAGAGATGAAAATCAATTGCATGCTGCAAATGTTGAATTAGTTGCTCTTGATGATGCTGAAATAAAATATTCAACAGTTCAAAATTGGTATCCAGGCGATAAAGATGGAAAAGGTGGTATATACAACTTTGTAACTAAAAGAGGTTTGTGCAAAGGTAAGAATTCTAAAATATCCTGGACACAAGTTGAAACCGGATCCGCAATTACTTGGAAATATCCTAGTTGTATTTTAAAAGGCGATAATTCTGTTGGGGAATTTTATTCAATTGCTATTACAAATAATCACCAAAAAGCTGATACAGGCACTAAAATGATTCATTTAGGGAAAAATACAAAAAGTAAAATTATATCAAAGGGAATTAGTGCTGGCTTTTCTGATATGACTTATCGAGGCTTAGTTGATATTTCCCCGAAGGCATCAAATTCAAATAATTACACACAGTGTGATTCTTTATTGATGGGTAATAAATGTGGTGCTCATACAGTTCCTTATATTAAAAACAAAAATTCAGAGTCAAATATTGCTCATGAAGCAACCACTTCTAAAATAAGTGAGGAACAACTACATTATTGTCAGCAAAGAGGCCTTAGTGCAGAGGAGGCAGTTGGTTTAATTGTAAATGGATTTTGTAAAGAAGTATTGCAACAATTGCCAATGGAATTTGCTGTGGAAGCACAAAAACTAGTAGGGATCAGTTTAGAGGGAAGCGTAGGCTAATGTTAAAAATAAACAAATTAAATGCTAAAATAGATAATAAAGAAATTTTAAAAGGATTTTCACTTAATGTTAATCCTGGTGAAGTTCATGCTATAATGGGTCCAAACGGATCAGGCAAAAGTACTTTGTCAAATATTTTATCAGGAAAAAAAGGGTATGAGGTTTCTGGTGAAGTCCTTTTTGAGGAAAAAGATTTATTTGAACTTGAAACAGAGGAAAGAGCTCATAAAGGTATTTTTTTAGCTTTTCAATATCCATTAGAGATACCTGGAGTAAATACAAATATATTTTTAAAAACATCATTAAACGCAGTGAGAAAAGCAAGAGGTGAAAAAGAACTCGATGCAATAGAATTTCTTAAATTAGTTAGAGAGAAGTCTAAAGAACTTAAATTTGATGAGGAAAAGTTAAATAGACAATTAAATGTAGGTTTTTCTGGAGGAGAAAAAAAGAAAAATGAAATTTTACAAATGTCAATGTTATCTCCAAAACTTTCAATTCTTGATGAAACAGACTCAGGACTAGACATAGATGCTTTAAAAATTGTTGCAGATGGAGTTAATACTTTGAGAAATAATAAAAACTCGTTTTTAATAATTACACACTATCAAAGATTACTTGAATATATTAAGCCTGACTTTGTCCATGTTTTAATGAATGGAAAGATTATTAAATCTGGAGGTCCAGATCTAGCATTAGAATTAGAAAAAAAAGGATATGAAAATTTTAATTAGATGAAAGAACAATTACAAAAAGATTTTGACAATATAACTAAAAATTTGGGTTTATCTCAAAAAGACATAGAAATAAAAAAATTTTCTTTAGATAGTTTTATAACCAAAGGTTTTCCAAATAGAAAAGAAGAAGATTGGAAATTCTCAGATCTAAACCAAATAATTAAAAAAAATATTGGGGAATTAAGTTTTTATAATGATTATACATCTACCAATAAAGTTGATACTTCCGTATTTGTAGATGGATTAGAACACAATAAAATAGTCTTTATAAACGGTAGAATTGAAAAGATTGATTTTGAATATGAAAAAAAAGATCAAATCGAAATAATTGATCAGTCAGAAACTCCCAATAAATTTGATAACAATAATTCTTTATCTGATTTAAATAATGCTCTTACTAATAAATCCTTTAAAATAGTCATTAAAAAAGGCTATGAGTTATTAAAACCGCTTATTATTTACCATACGACTAATTCTAAAATTTGGTCTAAAAATATTAATTTAAGATTAGATTTTGAGCTGCAAGAAGACAGTAGCTTAAGATTGATTGACTTATTTAATGATACATCAGAAAAAAATTTTTTAAATATTTTTTATAATTTTAATTTAAAAGAAAACGCTATTCTCAAAAATTATAAAGTAGATAAAATAGAAAATAAAAATATTAAATATTCTTTTAATAATATTGAACAGAGTAAAAATACTATTTCAGAGTCATTTATTTTATCATCAGGATCAAATTTTTTTAAAAGTGAAATTAATTGTAATTTGAAAGGAGAACTTTCATCAGCTTTCGTCAATGGAATTTTTTCTCTTAATAATAATAAACATCACGAAATAAGAACAATTGTAAATCATTTAACAGAGAATACAAAAAGCTATCAATTAATTAAGAGTGTTTTAGAGGATAGTTCTAAAGCAGCATATCAGGGAAAAATATTTGTAAATTCTGAAGCACAAAAAACTGATGGATACCAGCTTAGCAAAGCAATATTGCTAAATAAAGACTCTGAATTTAATGCCAAGCCTGAATTAGAAATTTATGCAGATGATGTCAAATGTTCACACGGTTCAGCATCAGGAAGTCTAAATGAAGACTCTATATTTTATCTAATGTCCAGGGGGTTAAATTATCAGCAAGCAAGAGAACTTTTAATAAATGGTTTTTTACTTGATGTAGTTGAAAAAATTACAGACTCAGAAATTAAAAACCTAATTAAAAATATGATTGGAATAAAAGAATGAAAATAGAAAATATAAAAAAAGAATTTCCAATATTTGATGAAAAAATTCAA
>CABXRS010000018.1 GCA_902514665.1 uncultured Pelagibacteraceae bacterium
TATTATTTTTGATCGAACAATTGTTAGGAAGATAAATAAAGAAAGATTAGAAAAAGTTATTATTGAAGCAGCCGAACAATCGAATAGAATTCAGGTTCCTAATATTGAAGACCCGCAAAATCTTAGAGATTTTCTGGATAAAAGTGATGTCGATTTGATTTTCACAGATCTTAATTCAAAAAATAATCAAGTAGATATAAAAAAACTTACTAGCAAGCCAACCTGTATCGTTGTAGGTCCTGAAGGAGACTTTTCTGAGAGTGAAAGACGCGAGATTCTCTCATACAAAGGTGTTCAGGCTATAAAAATTAATGAAAACATCCTAAGATCTGAAACTGCTGTAATTTCTGCCATATCGATCATAAATTACGCCATTAATTGATATTTTGTCGCGAAAAGTAAAGTGTAATTTTTCTAAAGAGGATTTATATAGTGTTTAAAAATGAATAAATTTTTATTTATAATCTTAACAGTTTTAATAACTTCTCATGCGTTAGCTGATCAACCAAAAGACTGGCAATTAGGTTTTCAAAATGCAGCATCTGATACGATGAGAGATATTGTAAATTTTCATAACAACCTCTTGCTTCCAATAATTATTGCAATAAGTGTATTTGTTTTATTCTTAATGGTTTATGCTTGTATAAGATTTAGAGCATCAGCAAATCCAGTTCCTTCAAAAAGAACTCATAATGTTGCAGTTGAAGTTTTATGGACATTAATTCCATGCTTAATTTTAATTGTCATGGCTGTACCTTCATTTAAAATTTTATATAAACAAGACACTATTCCAAAAGCAGAAGTTACAGTTAAGGCAGTTGGGTATCAGTGGTATTGGGGTTATGAATATCCAGATGAAAATATAATTTTCGAGTCCTACATGATTGAAGATAAAGATTTAAAAGAGAACCAACCCAGATTATTAGCAGTGGATAATGAACTTGTAGTGCCCGTAAATAAAGTAATTAAAGTGCTAATTACTGCAAACGATGTATTACATGCCTGGGCTTTACCAGCTTTCGGAGTAAAAAGAGATGCTGTGCCTGGTAGAATTAATGAAACTTGGTTTAAAGCAGAAAAGGTTGGAACTTACTATGGTCAATGTTCTGAGCTTTGTGGAATAAAACATGCATTTATGCCTATAACAGTAAGAGTTGTTTCAGAAAAAGAGTACAAAGAGTGGCTAACACAAGCCAAAGTAAAATTTGCAAAAGAAGTAACCGGACAAGATGAATTTAAAAAACTAGCGAGCAAATAATTATGTATACACAGACCGCATCACACGACGATCATACACCTACTGGTTGGAAGCGTTGGGCTTATTCAACAAATCACAAAGATATTGGAACAATGTATTTGATATTTGCAATTATTGCAGGTGTAATTGGAACAGCATTTTCTGTTTTAATGAGAATGGAATTAATGCATCCAGGAGATGGTATATTAGGAGGCAATTATCATTTATATAATGTTTTAGTAACTGGTCATGGTTTGATAATGATTTTTTTCATGGTGATGCCAGCTATGATTGGTGGTTTCGGTAATTGGTTTGTACCAATTATGATTGGTGCCCCAGATATGGCGTTTCCAAGAATGAATAACATTTCATTTTGGTTATTACCCACATCATTTATTTTGTTAATTATGTCTATCTTCATGGATGGGCCTCCAGGTCAAACAGGAGTTGGAGGTGGATGGACTATTTATCCTCCTTTATCATCTTCCGCTGGACAACCTGGTCCTGCAATGGATTTTGCTATTTTAAGTTTACACCTAGCGGGCGCTTCATCAATTTTAGGAGCAGTAAATTTTATTACAACTATTTTAAACATGAGAACTCCAGGTATGACTTTACATAAAATGCCTTTATTTGCTTGGTCAATTCTGGTTACAGCGTTTTTACTTTTATTGTCTTTACCTGTTTTAGCTGGAGCAATTACAATGCTTCTAACTGATAGAAATTTTGGAACAGCTTTTTTTGATGCACAAACTGGTGGAGACCCAGTTTTATTCCAACATTTATTTTGGTTTTTTGGTCATCCTGAAGTCTATATTTTAATTTTGCCTGGTTTTGGAATGATAAGTCATATTGTTTCGACGTTTTCCAAAAAACCTGTATTTGGATATTTGGGAATGGCTTATGCTATGGTTGCAATTGGAATTGTTGGTTTTGTTGTATGGGCTCACCATATGTATACAGTTGGTCTAAGCACAGACACAAAAGCATACTTTTTAGCAGCAACAATGATTATTGCAGTTCCTACAGGGATTAAAATATTTTCATGGATTGCAACGATGTGGGGTGGATCTATCTCATTTAAAACACCAATGGTATGGGCATTAGGATTTATATTTTTATTTACAGTAGGTGGAGTTACAGGAGTTGTACTAGCTAATGCAGGTGTTGATACAGCAATGCATGACACTTACTATGTAGTTGCACATTTTCACTATGTTTTATCTTTAGGGGCAGTTTTTGCAATATTTGCAGGTTTTTATTATTGGTTTGGAAAGATGTCTGGATATGAATATTCAGAATGGATGGGTCAATTACATTTCTGGTTAACATTTATTGGTGTCAATTTAGTGTTTTTCCCGCAGCACTTTTTAGGTCTTGCTGGAATGCCAAGAAGATATGCTGACTATCCAGATGCTTTTGCAGGATGGAATTACATATCATCGATAGGATCATATATTTCAGTTCTAGGATTAGTGGTATTTTTTGTTAATTTAATTTATGCATTTTCAAAGAAAAAAGCTGCAGCTCAAAACCCTTGGGGAGAAGGAGCAACAACTTTAGAGTGGACTGTACCATCACCACCAAATTTTCATACTTTTGAGGAATTGCCAAAATTTGAAGACGACGAAAGTATTGAAAAGTCTACAAGTTAATTATTAACCTAGATTTTTAAACGAGAAATTAATGATTAAGTCTAAACTAAAAAACAGAAATTTAAGTCAGGAAGACGTTTTTAATTTATCTGAATTGTTTAAACTAATGAAGCCAAGAGTAATGTCATTAGTTATCTTTACTTGTGCTGTAGGATTGTTGATGGCACCAAATATTGTTCCTACAAAAGATGCAATTATTAGTATAATTTTAGTTTCAATAGGTGCAGGGGCAGCAGGAGCACTTAACATGTGGTATGAGTCTGATTTAGATGCATTAATGTCTAGAACTTGTTTAAGACCAATTCCAACTGGCAAAATAAACAAAAATCAGGCATTAGTCTTTGGTATAACCTTATCAATCTTTTCAGTAATAGCGTTAGATTATTTTGCGAATAGAATATCAGCTGTTTTATTGTTATCTACGATATTATTTTATGTTTTTGTCTATACAATTTGGCTGAAGAGAAAAACTCCTCAAAACATAGTGATAGGGGGCGCAGCTGGCGCGTTACCACCAGTAATCGGTTGGACAATTGCTACTAATTCAATTTCACTGGAGCCAATAACATTTTTTCTAATAATATTTTTTTGGACTCCATCGCATTTTTGGGCTTTAAGCCTATATAAATCTGATGATTATAAAAGAGCAAAAATTCCAATGCTACCATTAACAAATGGGGTAGAGAGTACAAAATTAAATATATTAATTTATTCATTATTAATGTTACCAGTAATTATCTTACCGTACGCTATTGGCTTTGTTGGAATGTTTTTTTTACTACCATCTATAATTTTAACACTTTACTATAACTTTCTATGTTTGGAACTTTACAAATTTAAGAAAAATAAATTTAACTCAAAGCAAGCAAAAACTATTTTTGGATATTCAATTTTATATTTATTTTTGATATTTGTTCTTTTTTTGATTGATAAAATTTTATGATAACACCTGACAAAAAAACTAAAAAAAAAAATATTTTAACTGCTATAGCAATTTTAGCTTTTATGGTTTTCTTGTTTGTATTTACTTTATACAACGTTGGAGTTTTTGATAGACAGATATGATTAAGAAAAAAACATTAACACCAATTCTACTTGCTGGTATATTCTGCTTAATGCTTGGTCTGTCTTTTGCTGCAGTACCACTTTATGATTTATTTTGTAGAGTCACTGGTTTTGGGGGAACAACTCAAGTTTCTAAAGAACCACCAAAAATGGTTTTAGATAAAATTGTAAGTGTTAGATTTGATACTAATGTAAACAACCTTACGTGGGATTTTAAAGCGAAATCTAATGTAATGGATGTCAAGATTGGTCAAGTTAACAAAATAGAATTTGAAGTAGAAAATTATGGTGATGAAACAACTTATGGTGTTGCTACTTTTAATGTTTCACCTTCAAGTTTTGGAAAGTACTATAGTAAGTTAGGGTGTTTTTGTTTTGAAAAGCAGGAGCTAAAAGCTGGAGAAAAAGCAACTTACGTTATGACTTTTTATTTAGATCCCGAACTTGTAAATGATCCAACAGTAAAAAATTTACAGGATGTAACTATGTCGTATACTTTTTTCTCGACAGATTACTATAAACAATCATAATCACAAAAATGTCATCTGGAAAAAAACACGATTATCACTTAGTAGATCCAAGTCCTTGGCCAATTTATACTTCTTTTGCTTGTTTAGTATTAGCAATAGGTACAATTTTTTATATGCATAATGATGTTTCTTGGGGAATGTATCTTGGATTAGCATTGCTAATTTATGGAGCTTATATGTGGTTTAGAGACGTTGTAATAGAGGCAGAACATCAAGGTCATCATACACCTGTTGTACAAATTCATCATCGTTATGGAATGACATTATTTATTGCATCAGAAGTAATGTTCTTTGTTGCATGGTTCTGGGCATATTTTGATATTAGTTTATTTCCAAATGAGTTTGTTGGAAATGTTTGGCCTCCAAAAGATATAGAAACATTTGATCCATGGGATATTCCTCTAATCAATACTTTGGTATTACTTTTATCTGGAACTACAGTTACATGGTCCCACCATTCATTGCTAGAAGGTGATAGAAAAGGATTTATTCAAGGATTAACTGCAACTGTTGCACTTGGTTTCTTTTTTACATTACTGCAAGCATACGAGTATCACCATGCTACTTTTGATTATTCTGGTCACATTTATGGAGCTGTTTTCTATATGGCCACAGGCTTTCATGGATTTCACGTAATAGTTGGAACAATATTTCTAGCAGTTTGCTTATGGCGAGGAAAACTGGGTCACTTTACTAAAGACCATCATTTTGGATTTGAAGCAGCTGCTTGGTATTGGCATTTTGTTGACGTAGTTTGGTTATTCTTATTTGCTGCTATTTATATTTGGGGGAGTTAATTTACAATTCTTGAAGAATAAATTTTTATTTTCTGTTTTCGTTTGGTTTATAATCTTTGTTCTTCTCTCATTAGGTTTCTGGCAAATATATAGATTAAATTGGAAACTAGAATTAATAAATCAAATCGAAAATTCTTTAAAAAATGATCCTGTAGAATTAACCCAAACAAATAAAAAAAACTATTTAAGAATAAAAACCTCAGGTCAAATTGATTTTGATAATCAAATTTATTTATATAATTTGAATAAAGAAGGAAAACCTGGTTTTGAAGTAGTTAATCCGATATTGATTGAGAATGAGAACTATTTAATTAATAGAGGCTGGATACCTTTTGATAAAAAAAATCTCCCAGAAATTAATGAAGTTAATCAAAATGAAATAGTAGGAACTTTAATGTTACAAAGTAAGTCAAGTGTTTTTAAGCCCAAAAATGATATTAAAAAAAATTATTGGTTTACACTTAATAGAGATGATATTTTTAATCACACTGGAAGAAAATTTTCAAATTATATTATCTATTTAAATGGAAATTATAAAGTTCCTATACCAAGAGTGATTACTGCCAAAATTTCAAACAATCATAAAAAATATGCAATAACTTGGTTTTCAATGGCGATTTCAATTCTTTTGATATATCTATATTTTAGAAAAAAAAATTATTAGATGAAGTATATAAGCACAAGAGATAAATCAAAGAATTTTGAATTTAAAGATGTTTTTATTAAAGGTCTAGCTGATGACGGTGGACTTTTTATTTCAGAAACATTACACAAATATACAAAGTCTGAAATAGATGATTTTAAAGAACTTAGCTATTCACAGCTAGCAAAAAAAATTATTCATCCGTTTATTGGCAATTTTACCTCTGAAGACGAGTTAAGCAAAATTATAGAAAAATCTTATTCAGTTTTTAGAAAAGATAATGTTGTTGAGCTTATTAAAGTGGGTGACCGCTCTGTACTTGAATTATTTCATGGTCCAACTTTAGCTTTTAAAGATATCGCGATGCAATTGTTAGGCAACTTTTATGAACATTATTTAAACAACTCAAATAAAAAAATTAATATTGTAGTTGCAACATCTGGAGATACCGGTGCAGCAGCCATCGATGCAATTAGAGGTAAAAAAAATTTAAATATATTTGTTCTTCATCCACATAATCGTATTTCACGAATTCAAAGAAAATTAATGACTACTGGAAAAGATGAAAATGTATTTAATATTGCTGTTAAAGGCAACTTTGACGACTGTCAAAATTTGGTTAAATCTATGTTTTCTGATAAAGAATTTTCTAATCAGATAAACATGTCTGGGGTTAATTCAATAAATTGGGCCCGAATTATTGCTCAAAGTGTATATTATTTTTATTGTTATTTTTTAGTTGAGGATCAAAAGCAACCTGTCAATTTTTCAGTACCAACTGGAAATTTTGGAGATATTTATGCTGGTTATTTGGCAAAAAAATTAGGTCTTCCAATTAATAAATTAATAGTAGCCACAAACCAAAATGACATTTTACATAGAGCTATATCAGAGGGCAAATATGAGGCCACAAATGTTTTAGAAACTATTTCACCAAGTATGGATATACAAATTGCAAGTAATTTTGAGAGATTAATTTATGACTTAAACGAGCATGATAGTTCACAAACTTTAGATGATATGAAAAATATTAAACAAAATGGCCAATATATAATTAACGATGAAAAATTAAAAAAAATTAATAGAGATTTTCTATCAGCTAGAATGAGTGAGCAGGAGACACTAAATGTAATAAAAAATACTTATGAAAAATTTAATATAGTTTTAGATCCACATACAGCAATTGGATTTGGTGCTTTTGATAAACTTAATTTAAATGGTAATAATATTGTTCTTGCAACAGCTCATCCATGTAAGTTTCCAGATGCAATTTTAAAGGCTATAAATTTGAAATCTGATTTACCAGAGGAACTTCGGTTTATTTTGGACGAGAAAGAAAATTATGCTATAATTGCAAACAATCTCAAAAAAATTAAACAATATATTTTAGGAAAAAGTTAAATGAAAATTAAAGAAGGAGATAAATTACCAAATTCGGAATTTTATTATTTAGATGAAACTGGTTCGCTAAAAAAAATATCTACTTCTGAGTTATTTGATAAAAATAAAACAATAGTTATTGGTGTTCCTGGAGCTTTTACTAAAGTTTGTTCAGTCAAACATTTACCAGGTTATGTAAACAATTTTGAAGCTGCCCAAAAAAAAGGGATTACAAAAATTATTTGTGTATCAGTTAATGATCCAAATGTAATGAAAGCTTGGGGGGATAGTCAAAAAGTAGAGGAGAAAATTTTTATGGCTGCAGACCCATACTGTGAATTTACTAAATTAATTGGTGCTGATATTGATAGATTTGATAGAGGTCAAGGTATTAGATCAGCAAGGTATACTATGCTTGTCGAAAATAATATTGCAACCAAGATAAAAGCTGAGGAAGATACAGCGACTTGTGAGATGTCAGCAGCAGAGAATTTTTTAGACTCAATTTAAATTAGCTGCTTCTTTAGCCAACATATCTACTTCTTCATTTAAAGGTTCACCCGCATGTGCCTTAACCCAATTCCACTTTACATTTAGAGATTTATTTAATTCATATAAATCCATCCACAAATCTTTGTTCTTAACATCTTCTTTTTTTGATGTTTTCCAGTTATTTAATACCCAAGTATTAATCCATTCGGTTATCCCATTTTTCACATATTTAGAGTCTGTATATATCTCTATTAAGTCTTTTGAGTTTATATTTTTTAAGGCATTAATAGGAGCTATAAGTTCCATTCTATTATTTGTTGTATTTTTTTCATTACCACTGATTTTTTTGATTTCTCCGTTAATGTTAATTATTGCAGCCCATCCACCATTTCCTGGATTTGATAGGCACGAACCATCTGTATAAATTTTTATCATCTTGGGAAATAATCTTTATGAGAATGTAAGCTATTATGAGTAAGGAGTTTTTGATAATACTCGTTAGGATTTTTTATTTTTATCAAGGCAGTTTTAGGAGTATTAGAATAATCATAGAGTCTAGTTAACAAATAACGTAAAGCAGCTCCTCTACACAGAACATTAATGGCACTTTTTTCTCTGGGAGAAATTTTCTTAATACTCTCATATCCTCTTATTAAACTTTTTATTTTTTGTTTATTAATTATAAATTTATTACCCTTTAAATCAAAACACAGAGCATTAATACAAATTGCAATTTCATACATAAAATAATCGTTTCCAGCAAAGTAGAAATCTATAATTCCAGAAAGTTTATTTTTTTTAAAAAATATATTATCAATAAACAAATCTCCATGAATGATACCATTCGGTAATTTTTTTGGCCAATATCTAATAATATACTTTAAATTATTTTTCAAAAAAAATTCTAATTTTGAAAATCTATTACTTTTAAATTTAATACTTTTTAGCAAAGGATTAAGATTTTTAATACCCATTGAATTTTTTCGGTAAAGTTTAAGTTTTTTTGTTACTAAATGCATTCGTGCAGTAATTTTTCCAACAGTGTAACAATCTTTTATGTTCAGTTTTTTTTTATCTTTTCCATCTAAAAAAGAGACAATGCAAGCAGTCTTTTTTTTTAATTTTATAAGATAACTGTTTTTTTTTGTTCTTAAAGGTTTTGGACAGTTTATTCTAGAGCTATTTAAATTATCCATGAGTTTCATAAAAAAGGGTACTTCTTTTTTTGAAACTCTTTTTTCAAAAATTGTTAAGATAAATTTTTTATTTTTTGATTTTAATAAATAATTTGTATTCTCAATTCCTTGTTTAATTCCTCGAAAGTTTATAATTTTTTCAATATCAAAATTATTATTTATTAGTCTAATATCACTCTTATCTATTTTTGTATAAACAGCCATCTAATTTAATTTATTGGGGACTTTAAAAACCACATTTTCTTTTATTATTTCAACTTCATTTATATTTATAGTGAATTTTTGTTTTAATGCAGTTATGAAATTTTCAACTAAAATTTCAGGAGCAGATGCACCTGAAGAAATGCCTATCGTATTAAACTTTTCTATTTCTTCATATGGAATTTCGCTTTCCGAGTGAATTAAGTGAGCATTCTCACATCCTGATTTTTTCGCAACCTCAACTAATCTTAAAGAGTTTGAGGAATTTCTACTTCCAATAACAAAAAACATTCCACATTGTTTTGCAATATTCTTTACTGCAGCCTGTCTATTTGTTGTGGCATAACAAATATCTTCCTTCATCGGTTCTTTCATTGATGGATACTTATTTTTTAAGATGTTTATAATTTCTTTTGTATCATCTACTGATAATGTCGTTTGAGTTATATAGGCAATTTTATCGAATTTTTTCGTGTAATAATTTTTAGCCTCATACTCACTCTGAATTAGTTTTACTGCACCATCTGGGAGCTGCCCCATAGTCCCAATAACTTCTGGATGGTTTTCGTGTCCAATTAAAATAATGTGATATCCAGCTTTATTTAGATTTTCTGCTTCTCTATGTACTTTTGAAACTAAAGGACATGTTGCATCAACATATGTCATTTTATAGTTTTTTGCATCTTCTGGTATTTTTTTTGGCACACCATGAGCAGAAAAAATAACAGGTCTAGTTTTGTCCTTAATTTCTTCGAGCTCTTCTACAAATATTGCTCCTTTATTTTTAAGGTCGTCAACCACGTGTTTGTTGTGAACAATTTCATGTCGAACATAAACTGGAGCACCAAATTTTTGAATTGATTTTTCAACAATTTCAATTGCTCTTTCAACACCTGCGCAAAATCCACGTGGTGCAGATAATAATATTTTTAATTCTTTATTTTTCATTTTTTTCTAAAAAATATTCAAGCAATATATGTGGAAAGGTCAAAGACGCCAAACCTATAAAAATTATTTTTAATACCGCACTATTTAGTTCATAGACATTATTTAGGAAATAAAGACCAACCAAACAGAAAATAGCAGTCAAAATTGTTAATGGAAAAGCTTTTTTGACAAATAATTTAAAACCATTTTTTAGATTTGTGTTATCAATTTCAACAGCAAGTGAAATTGTGTGCCTAATAGAATGTAAAAAACAAAAGTAAACTGTGAATGCAACCAATGGAGATAAGTAATAATTTAAAATTATAATTGAGAAGAAATCTAATAAAATTGCGAATTTATTAAAGTTGAACTTAGATAAAAATAAAATAATACTCGTTAAAGCACTTAAACAAATACTTATTTCAATAATTTTATAATTTTCAATAAAGCTTAAACTTGAGTAAAATTTTTCATTATCAATCAGCAACATTTTAAATATAGACACTGTCTCATCAAAATTGAAGTACAAAGGAGCAATAATAACCAATAAGCCTCTGAAAAAATAAAGTATTGTAATTAAAATTGAACTTTTATTTATTAAAAATTGGGTATCTTCTTTACCAAAATGAAACGAGGCAACTGCCAAAAAAATCATTAAGGTAATAGTTGGCAAAATAGTCCATATCAATATTACCGAGATAACTATTAATATGTAAAATAAATAAAATATATAAGATTTTTTAATATTTAAAATTACTAGAAGTTTTTTACCTTTTAAATGGTCGAGTGCACCATGTGAAACACCTATTATTAATATAAGCAACAAACATATTAACGACGATATATTTAAATTACTAAATTTAAAAATTATAATTGAAAATATATTACAAAATAAAAAAAAAATAAAAGAATGATTTAGATTTATTTTTTTAATTTGAGAATTCATATCAGAATAATTCTTTTATAAATATCAATTTAGGCATTTTTAAAATTACAGAGATATCTTCGAAGATATTACTTTTATTTGATAAAAAATTGATAATTGTATTTGGAGGACAATTAAACATTTTAAAAAAAACTTGCGGCATTTTTTCTGAATTTTTTTTCAATACCTTTAAAAATATATTATCTAAAAATTTATACTTTGAATTTAGAGTAAAATTATTTACTTTTTGAATATTTTCAAAATTTTCTCTTATATATTTGCATTGGCTCTGAATATTCATGAAAGTGTATCCAGTGCTTAATCTGGTCATGCCTCCTGCTGTACCAATTTCCATCTGATTTATTTTTTTCATATTTTTTGGATAAAATAATGGGATAGCACCAGTTTCTTTAAATTTAATCTCATAATTTTTAATTTTTAATTTGTTTTTAATATAATCTTCTAGTTGTAAAGAATAATCTTGATTTGATGGATTACTTAAATCAGAGATCCATGTTGTCTCAATAAGTGCATTTTTTTTTGAAAATGGTAGAGTATAAAAAAAGTGTACACTGTCTCTTTGTTCACAATCAAAATCCATTAAATTAAATATTTGATCATCAAATAAATCTTTATTTGTTTCAATTTCAATACCTGAAAAATGTTGCCATAAATCATTTTTACTATCAGAAACATCACTAACACTATTAAAAATAAATGAATTTTTAGTACTGATTTCATTTATATTTTTAAAAAAATTAATATTAGTATTTTTTTTTTAGAGTGTTGATTGTCTTTTCGTAAAAAAGACCACTATCAATAGATTGGTAAGGTGAGTTATCACACTGTACGTATTTAGTTTGATCAGGTATATTGACTGAAAAATTATCCCAGCTTTTCTTTACACAGTCCTCAAAATTATGATTCACAACTTTCCAAAAAGACCAGGTTTTATCTCTAACATAATCGTTTCTAGGTTCAATAATTGCTAAAGTTTTATCTTTAAACTTTTCATGAATTTCTAATTCATATGCCAAAGATAATCCGGCGCAACCACCTCCTATAATAACATAGTCAAATTCTCTCATCTAATTTAATTTCTTCACTAATTAAATAATGGTCATGCTCAATATTATCATCATTATAATTAGTTAGTATAAGTTTAAGTAAATCAACTATTGAAAGTAATGTCTCAACTATTTTTTCTACATTATTAACATAAATTTTTCCTGATTTTTTATAATTTTCAAAATTTTTTTTGTTTAAAATTTTATATCCAATTTTTCTATAAATTCTTCTAGCGACCAAAATAGAAAATCTAAAACTTAAGGGTATTTCTTTAATTGAGTAAAAAGAATTTTTATAAAATTTTTCTGATAATTCAATTGTGGATTTTATATTCTCAAAATTTTGATCAATATAGATTCTATTTTTACTAAAATCCTCAATTACATCTCTTGAAATATTTGTCAATTGCATAGCGATACCAAGATCAATTGCGGATTTTAAAGAATTTTTTTTATTTACTTTTAGTATTTTAGCCATCATAAGTCCTACAGTACCTGCTACTCGATAAGAATAAATTAATAATTCTTTTTTGTTATTTAACTTTACTTTTTCTTTAATATCTGAATTGATACCATCAAACAAATCATGAATAATTTTAATTGAAATATTATACTCAGAAATTAGATCCCATATATTTTTAATTATTGGATCGTTGAGATTTTTATTTTCAAAATTATCTTTAAATTTTTTAAATTCCTCTATCTTAGCTTCAATAGTATTTTCATCATCAGCAATATTATCAGCTACTCTGCAAAAATCGTAAAGGTCTGAACATTTTTTATAAGTATTTTTTGGTAAAAAAAAACCAGCCCAGTTAAAAGATTTTGCATATTTTGCTAGATAATTTTTAGCGGACATTAAAGCAATTTATCCAAGACTTTTGCTGAGGACAGCACACCAGGCACTCCAGCTCCTGGGTGGGTTCCAGCACCTACAAAATATAGTCCTTCATAAATTTCAGATTTATTATGAAATCTAAAATATGCAGATTGAGTGAATTTAGGTTGAATTGAAAATCCAGATCCAAATTTTGTGTTTAATTCTTTTTCAAAATAATCTGGAGTTAAATAAAAATCAGCCACGATATTTTCTCTAAGATTGGGCATTAAATCCTTCTCCATTTTGTCAATTACTAAATTTTTCATATTTTCACCTTCATTTTTCCAGTTAATTTTAGATTGATTATTTGGGACTGGAACAAGAACATAAAAACAGTCATTTCCTTCGGGTGCCATTGTTTTATCTGTTGCCGAGGGTCTATGAAGGTAATAGCTAATATCATTGTTTAATTTCTTATTATTAAAAATATCTTCCAGATGTTCTTTATATTTGTTTCCAAACTTTATTGTATGATGTTCAACATTTGGATAAATTTTTTTGGTTCCAAAATAGTAAACGAAAAGACCCATTGAATATTCCATTCTTTTCTTTTTCCAATTAAAAATAAAAGAGCCTTGACCATTTTTTTTTAACATTTTTTCGTAAAAAGCCGGTGGATCTGCATTACAAACAACGTTTTCAGCCTCAATGATTTCTTGGTCATTTAATTTAATACCAGTAATTTTATTACTTTTAGAAATGATCTCAGTTACTTCACTATTTTTGATTATATCAATTCCCTCTTCAAACATAAGTTTTTCTAGACCTTTAATAATATTTCCTGTGCCCCCCATAGAATAATGGATTCCCCATTTTTTCTCTAAGTAAAGTATTAGTCCATAAATTGAAGTAGTGGTGAATGGATTGCCTCCTACTAGCAGTGGATGCATACTGAGCATTCTTCTTAATTTCTCATTTTTTATGAATGAAGATACTAGTGAGTAAACTGATTTATAACTTTTAAGTTTAAGGAGTGCTGGAAGTTGTTGCATCATTACAAAAGGTTTATCAAAAGGAACATCTGCCAACTCTATAAACCCTTTATCAAAAATTTTTTTGGTAAAACTTACTAATTTTTTATACCCTTCAACATCATCTTTGCTTATGTTTTCTATTTGTTTAACCATATTAGCTTCATCACCAGAATAGTTGAATTTAGATTTATCATCAAAAATAAATTGGTACCAAATTTTAAGAGGAGATAACTCAATGTAGTTTTTTGGATCCTTTTTAAATAATTCAAACAACTCATTAATTAAGTAAGGTGCAGTAATTACAGTTGGGCCACCATCAAATACAAAACCATTTTTCTTAAACACTCTGGCCCTTCCACCAAGGTCAGGATGTTTTTCAATTAATTTAACTTGATGTCCTTTTGCCTTCAGGCGCAAAGCTGCAGCAATTCCCCCAAACCCAGATCCAATCACTATAGAATTCATATTAATAATTTATAGTTTTTTTAGAAAATTGTAAGCGTATTATGAGCTAATTTTTTTTAACTGCTCTTTAGTCTCATCTAAATTTTTTTGAAATACAGCATCGAGTTTTGATTTATCTACTGATGTGGATATAATTTTTTTAACTGATTCCACGGCTATTTTAATTGAAGCATCTTTTATCTCTTTTATAGCTGCTTCTTTCATTTGACTTATTTTATTTTCAGCAAGGTTTTTTTTTATCTCAGATGATTTATGGAATTTATCGTTCAATTCTATTACCAATCTATCGGATTCTTTTTTTGCTTGATCTAAAATGTCATTACTTACCGTTTGAGCGGTATCTAATTTTTTTTGTGCATTATCTAGCAAATTTTTTGCTTCGGTTCTTAATTTTTCACTTTCATCAATTTCATTTTTAATATCAGAGATCATCTTATCTAAAATTTGAGAAACTTTTTGTGGAATTTTTAAATAAACTAAAGCACCAAAAAAGATTACAAATGATACAGCTACCCAAAATGTTGCGTCAATTGCCATTGTATTTATCCTCATTTCTTCTCGATAGATCATCAACAATTGCAGATATGCTGCTACTGTTTACTCCAGAACCAATTAACTTTTCTAGTAGTTCTGAGGAAGTTTCAATTGCTATTTTATTTATTTTATCTGGAGCACTAACTCTTAAAACTTCTATTTCTTTTTCAGCTTTATTAATTTCATCATCAATTTGCTGATCTAAAATTTCTTTTTTAGCCACTATATCTTTTACAACTTTTTCTCTTGTTTGATTAAACATGGTTTTAGCCTCACCCTTGCTCTTTAGTATAATTTCATCATACTCCCTAAGTTTAGCCTCACTATATTCTCTTTGTTTTTCTGCAGCCTCAATATTTTCTAAAATTTGAGATTTTCTCGACTCTAAATTGTTACTAATTTTTGGCAGTATGAATTTTGACAAAACAACATACATAGTTCCAAAAGTAAGTATTAACCAAAAAATTTGAGAAATCCAAAACTCAGGATTTAATTGAGGCATACCTCCGCTTCCAGCTGCAAAAGCCTCTTGAAAAAATAAGAAGCTAAAAAATATCGATTGATAATATATTTTTTTAATCATTAATTTAAAACGCAAATAAAATGATTAATGCAACTACTAATCCGAATAATCCTGTAGCTTCCGCTAGAGCGAAACCTAAAAGCAAATTAGGAAACTGTTTTTGTGCTGCAGACGGATTTCTCATCGCTCCAGACAAATAATTTCCAAAAATTATTCCTATACCTACTCCGGCACCTGCTAAGGCAATCGCTGCTAAACCAGCTCCGATCATTTTTGCTGCTTCTAATTCCATTATTTCCTCCTTGGTTGATTAATGGTGTAAATTTAATGCATCATTTAAATAGATGCAGGTTAAGATTGCAAAAACATAAGCTTGAAGAAAAGCAACTAAGATCTCTAAACCTGTTAGTGCAACCGAAAAACTCAGTGGAAGCCAACCACCGACTAATCCAAGACTTATCACGAAGCCTCCGAAAACTTTCATCATTGTGTGACCTGCCATCATATTAGCAAATAATCTTACTGATAAACTTATTGGTCTACTTAAATAAGATATAATTTCAATTACTATTATTAGGGGTAGTAGCACTGCTGGCACCCCACTAGGTACAAATAATTTTAAATAACCAAATCCATGTTTGATAAAGCCAATAATTGTCACTCCAATAAAGATAAATGACGCCAAAATAAATGTCACGATTATATGACTGGTTACGGTAAATGTGTAAGGGATCATACCAAACATGTTACAAAATAGAACAAACATGAATAAAGAAAATATAAATGCAAAATAAGGTTTTGCTTTTGATCCAGCTGTATCACTTATCATTTTTGCAACAAATGTATAACTAAGCTCTGCTAGTAGTTGCATTTTATTTGGTAATACGGAATTTCTTTTTGAGCCAAAGTTAAATATAAGTAAAATCGAAACTGTACTAATAATCATAAATAAACTGGAGTTAGTAAATGATATATCAAATGCTCCAACTTTTATTTCAGGTCCAATTCGATAAACATCGAATTGAGACATAGGATTTGCTGCCATAGTATTTATTTTTGCATGTTTTTTGCAGATCTAATTACGTTAGTTATTCCAGCAACTACTCCCACAAAAAAGAATATTAATATAAACCAAGGTTTAGTACCAAAGGTCTTATCAAAAATAAACCCAATAATTGTCCCTACAGCAACTGCAGCGACCAATTCAGTGCTTAATTTAAAGGCTGTCCCAATAGGTGAGGCGTTATTTTTTTTATCAAAAAGATTTTTTTTAGAAACCTTGTTTTTTGCAATCTCTAGGCGAGTTTTGAGCGGATCTTTTGGCATTTGTATAGTCTAAGCAACCATACTCTCTGCTTTTTGTAAATCAACCGCAACTAACTGACTAATGCCTTTTTGAGGCATAGTTACACCGTATAATCTATTCATTTTGGACATGGTTAATGCATGATGAGTCACAATAATAAATCTAGTATTTGTTATTTTAGTTAATTCTTCAAGTAGATTACAAAATCTTGTTACATTCGCATCATCCAATGGAGCGTCAACTTCATCCAATACACAAATTGGAGATGGGTTAGTTAAAAATACAGCAAAAATTAATGAAAGAGCTGTAAGGGCTTGTTCTCCTCCTGATAATAAAGTTATTGATTGTAATCTTTTTCCTGGAGGGCTTACCAACATTTCCAATCCAGCTTCTAGAGGATCATCAGAGTCAACCAATTCCAATTTTGCATTTCCTCCATTAAACAATTTGGTATAAACCTCATTAAACTTTCTATTAACTTTCTCAAAAGCTTCTATTAATCTTTCACGTCCTTTTTGATTAAGTTCATTTATACTTTCTTTTAATTTAACAATCGCTGTTACTAAATCTGCACGATCTTGCTCCATTTTTTTGATCTCTTGTTGGTATTTACTAGTCTCTTCATCCGCTTTTAAGTTTACAGAGCCAAACTTTTCTCTTTCTTGCTTTTTTTTATCCAAAGCGTCTTCTTGATCAACAGCGTTCGGGAGCTCATCAACGCCATTTAAATTTGAATTCTCTAAAATATTTTCTTCATTAAGGTTTAGTTCAGAACTAATACGGTCTAATAAATCCCCTTTTCTTTTTTGAAGACCATCAATAGTTGCACCTGAACTAGCTTTTCTTTCTCTAATTTGTATTGATTGTTCTTGAATTTCATTTAACTCACTTCTTAAGTTTTCGATTTTTTTATCAGTTTCATCAATAATAAGTTCGTTATCAATTTTTTCCTTATCAGAAATTCTCAAATTTTCTGAAATTTGACCTTTTCGTTCAGCTTGAACTCTTGGTTGATTT
>CABXRS010000019.1 GCA_902514665.1 uncultured Pelagibacteraceae bacterium
TGTTGTATTTGGTGGATTTGCATCTAACGAACTTGCAAGCAGAATTGATGATAGTAAAGCAAAGTTATTAGTAACATCCTCGTGTGGTTTTGAGCCAGGTAGAACAGTTGAATATAAACCTTTAGTTGATGAAGCGATCAAAATTGCAAATCATAAAATAGAAAAGATGATTTTATTTCAAAGACCAGGTCATGAGGTAAAATTAAATGCTCCTGTTGAAATTAACTGGGATGAAGTTGTATCTAAAGCAGAACCAGCTGATTGTGTTGATATGAACTCCAATGAGTTTGCATATATTTTATATACCTCTGGAACAACTGGAACTCCTAAAGGAATAGTTCGTGATGTCGGAGGTCACATTGTTGCTTTGAAATGGACAATGAAAAATATTTATAATATTGATACCAATGATGTCTGGTGGTCAGCAAGTGATATTGGTTGGATAGTTGGACACTCTTATATTGTTTATGCTCCATTATTTAAAGGATGCACAACAGTTTTATTTGAAGGTAAACCAGTTGGTACGCCAGATGCTGGAGCCTTCTGGAAAATTATTTCAGATTATAAAGTTAAATCTTTATTTACTGCACCAACTGCATTTAGAGCCATCAAGAAAGAGGATCCTGATGGTAAGTTTTTTTCAAAGTATGATCTAAGTAGTTTTGAAAGCTTGTTTCTTGCTGGTGAAAGAGCTGACCCAGATACTATTAAATGGGCTGAAAATTTACTTAAGGTTCCAGTAATTGATCATTGGTGGCAAACAGAAACCAGTTGGGCTATTAGCTCAAACTGTACTGGAATTGAAATGATGGAGACTAAGTATGGATCAGCTTGTAAAGCAGTTCCTGGCTATGATGTAAAAATTATTAAACCAGATCAATCTTTAGCAAAACCAAATGAAATGGGAGACATTGTTGTTAAACTTCCTTTGCCTCCAGGAACATTCCCTACCCTATGGAATGCTGACAAAAGATATAAAGAAAATTACATGTCAAATTATGAGGGCTACTATCAAACCTATGATGCAGGTCACATTGATGATGATGGTTATATTTGGATTATGTCTAGAACAGATGACATTATAAATGTTGCTGGTCACAGATTATCTACTGGAGCAATAGAAGAGGTTTTATCTGAACATCAATCGGTTGCTGAATGTGCGGTGTTAGGGATTGCAGATAAATTAAAAGGTCAATTACCAATTGGTTTGGTGGTTCTTAAGTCTGGGGTAGATAAAGATGATGAAACTATTTCAAAAGAATGTATTCAAATGGTAAGAGCAAAAATTGGTCCTGTTGCTGCATTTAAAGTGGCAATAGTTATTAAAAGACTACCTAAAACAAGATCAGGAAAAATTTTAAGAGGAACGATCAGAAAAATTGCTGATAATGTTGAATATAAAGTTCCTCCTACAATCGATGATCCAGCAATATTAACAGAGATTAAAGAGGATTTAATCAAACATAAAATTCTTAATGGTTAAAACTTATATTTTTTTAGTTGGAGCAATATTTTGCGAAGTTGCTGGGACTATGCTGTTACCAGTATCACAAAACTTTACAAAGCTAATACCAACTGTTGCACTTTCAATATTTTATCTTTGTGCATTTTACCTGTTAACTTTTGTGGTAAATAAACTTCCAATTGCAATTGTTTACGCTACATGGAGTGGTCTTGGAATTTTCACTATTGCCATATTAGGCTATTTATTTTTTAAACAAACCTTGGCATGGCAAGCGATAGTGGGATTATTTTTAATTGTAATTGGTGTTATACTTGTAAATAGTTTTACTGTAAAAATTAGCTAAATTTTAGAGGCGTCCCATCAGGATCTCCTAATATTTTTCCATTCTGCATTTTAATTTTCCCAGCAATAATTGTATGGGTGGGTGTTCCTTTAAATTTATATCCATTAAATGGAGACCATCCACATTTACTCTCAATATTTTCATTTTTAATTTCAATAGTTTTCTTCATGTCCACTATTGTAAAGTCAGCATCATATCCTTCCTCGATAAATCCTTTGCTTTGTATACCAAAAATTTTAACAGGGTTTTCACAAACAAGATTTATTAATTGAGTTAAAGATAACTTCCCTTCATTTACATGGTTTAACATTACTGGCATTAAAGTTTGAACACCTGGCATACCTGATGGAGTATTTGGATATTCTTTATCTTTATTTATTTTTAAATGAGGAGCATGATCTGAACCAATTGTGTCATTAAAATTATTTCTAACCGCATACCATAATCGATCGTAATGAGATTTATCTCTTAAAGGAGGGTTCATTTGAGCATAAGTACCAAGTTTTTCATAACAATTAGGTGCGTATAAAGTTAAATGCTGAGGGGTAATCTCAAATGTAATTTTTCCCTTATGTTGAGATAAAAAGTCAATTTCATCTTTTGTAGTTATGTGAAGAACATGTGCTTTTTTATTATGTTTTTCAGCAATCCTGACTATTCTTCTTGTAGAGGAAATTGCACACTCTGCACTTCTCCAAACAGGATGGGTATGAACATCTCCTTGTATAATTAGTTTTTTATTAACTTTTAGTATAGCTTCATCTTCTGAGTGAACTGCAACAACTTTTGAAGCATTTTGAAAAACTTTATCGATATCATCTTCCTCAGCAACTAATAAATTTCCAGTTGAGGATCCTGCAAAAAGTTTAATTCCACAACAGCCTTCTAAGTTTTTTAAACTTGCTAAATCATCAGCATTATCAGCAGTTGCTCCAAAATAGAATGCATAATTACAATACATTCTGTTTTTAGCGAGATCTAATTTTCTTTGAAATTCTTTTTTATTGGAAGTTGGTGGGTTGGTGTTAGGCATTTCAAAAACACTGGTTATACCCCCTGCAATAGCTGCTCGACTTCCAGAGTGAAGATCTTCAGTGTCAGTTGATCCAGGTTCTCTAAAATGAGTTTGAGTATCTATGCATCCTGGTAAAACTGTTTGGCCACTTACATCAATGGTTTCTTTAGCTTCTTCTGAAATTTGACCAATCTGTTGAATTTTTTTATCTTTTATAGCAACATCAACATCCTTTAACTCTCCGTCAATATAACATTTGCCGTTTTTAATTATAAGATCTAACATTTTAAGAAAATGTTATTATATTACATCTTATAATTAATCAAATATGAATATCAAAAACGTTTACATTTTAGATGATAGAGCAATTCTTTATATAAACGGAGAAGATGGAAAAGAATTTCTTCAAAATCTCATAAGTAACGACATAAATAAAGTAAATAAAGAGACTAGTTGCTTTACATCATTACTAACTCCTCAAGGTAAATTTTTATATGAATTTATAATAGTAAAACATAAATCGGGATATCTTATAGATTGTGAAAAAACTCAAGCAGAAGGATTATTTAAGCAGTTTACTCTTTACAAACTAAGATCAAAAGTTGAAATTCTTAATCTTAGCAACGAATTTGTTGTGGCAGGATTTTCTCGTGAAAAATTTTTGACTTTTGATGAAGCAAAGGATCAATCTGGATTTACAATTAAATATAGAGAAGATCCAATATTTTTAGATCCTCGAAACAAACTATTAGGCGCTAGATTAATTATTAATTTAGAAAAACTTTATCTGTCACTAAAAAAACTAGACCTTCATGATGCAGACCTTAAAGAATATTATTCTTTAAGTCATAGCCTTGGAATAGTTCCAAAAGATTTAAATAAGCTACAAGATAAATTGTTTGGTATTGAGTGCAATTTTGAAGAATTAAATGGAATTGATTTCAAGAAAGGTTGTTATGTTGGGCAAGAAAATACTGCACGAATTAAATTGAAGAACAAGCTTTCAAAAAGATTATTACCTATAAATGTCTTAAATGGAAAATTACATGAAGGAGAAAGTATTTATAACAATGAAATTGAAATAGGTAAGGTATTAATTGATAACGATTACCCTTTTGCTTTAGTCAAATATTTAAATGATAATTTTAATGAAAAAGTTAATTTTAATACAAAGAATGCCTTAATAAGAATTAAAAAACCTGATTGGATAAAAAGCTAATTATTCATTTAAGTAAGTAGATAATCGTTAAGATTATAAAAACCACGATAATCCATATGCTGAGATTTTTAAAAAATTGCTTAAATTTAGAATTTGATTGTAAAAAACTTGGAAGAACTAAAAGCAAAACCCCAATCATTAAGATTACTGAAAGTAATTTATCCATCAAAAACTCCTATATAAAAATTCATTTTGGTGCGGTCGGAGAGACTCGAACTCTCATGGACTAGGTCCACACGGCCCTCAACCGTGCCTGTCTACCAATTTCAGCACGACCGCAATATGTCCCATAATAAATGAATGACAACTATCTTTCAAATTGGTAAAAATCTGCATGGAATTTACACAAGAAGTAAAGCAAGCAACAGATCCAATTTACCAAAAAATATCTAAGGTAATGCCTGAAATTGAGTGGTCAGTTCATGCACCTTACATTCATAAAATTAATAAATTAAAAAAAGAAAAAAACGCTGTTATTCTTGCTCATAATTATCAAACGCCCGAAATATATCATGGTGTTGCTGATTTTTCTGCAGACTCTTTGGCATTAGCAATTGAAGCCTCTAAAACTTCTGCAGATATAATTTTGATGGCAGGAGTTCATTTCATGGCAGAAACTGCAAAATTGATGAGCCCTGAAAAAAAAGTAATTTTACCAGACATGAATGCAGGATGTTCTTTATCTTCATCGATAACAGGTAAAGATGTGAGATTATTAAAAGAAAAGTATCCAGGTGTCCCTGTTGTCTCTTATGTAAATACTTCTGCTGAAGTAAAAGCCGAAACTGATGTTTGTTGCACATCTGCTAATGCTGTTAAAATTGTAAAATCACTTGGAGTTAAAAAAGTAATATTTTTACCTGATGATTATCTTGCAAAATATGTTGCATCACAAACAGATGTAGAAATTATTTCGTGGAAAGGCATTTGCATTGTTCATGATCAATTTAACGAGCAAGAAATACATGATATTAGAAAAAATAATCCTGGAATAAAAATAATTGCGCACCCTGAATGCCCGCCTGAAGTTATTAAAGCAAGTGATTTTGCAGGCTCTACATCAGGTATGATCAATTATGTTAAAGATAAACAACCCAAAAAAGTAATGATGGTCACTGAGTGCTCAATGAGTGACAATATAGAAGTTGAAAATCCGAATGTTGAATTTATCAAGCCATGTAATATGTGTCCTCACATGAAAAAGATTACTCTTCCAAAAATTTTGGACTGTTTAGAGAATGAAACTGGTGAAATAATTATGGACAAAGAGACTATCGATAAAGCAAGAATTTCAGTTGAGAAAATGGCAGCCATCGGCAGATAAATAAGTGTCAAAAATTAAACTTAGTAAAGAATTTATTCGTAGTACTGTTAAACTAGCGTTAAATGAAGATCTCTATCCTTCAGGAGATATTACTTCAGGTTTAATTAAAAATAATAAAATCGTAACAGTTAAACTTTTATCAAATCAAAATGCTGTGATAGGAGGTTTGTTATTTGCTAAACAAGCTTTTGCACTAATTGATAATAAAATTAAATTTATAATAAAAAAAAAGGATGGTTCAAAAGTAAAAAAAGGATCATTAATTGCAATAATAAAAGGAAGTGCGAAAAACATTTTAATTGCTGAAAGAGTTGCATTGAATTTTTTGTCTCATATTTCAGGGATAGCTACTAAAACTAATGAATTTGTTAAATTAGCTGGAAAAAGATCAAAAATTTGTTGCACAAGAAAAACAATTCCAAATTTAAGAGTAATGCAAAAATATGCGGTTAAGTTAGGAGGGGGAACAAATCATCGGTTTAATTTAAGTGATGAATATTTAATTAAAGACAATCATATAGCCAGTTCAGACCTAAAAACTTTAGTGTCAAAAGCTATCAAAAATAGAAAAGGAAGAAAAATTACAGTCGAAGTAGACAACCTCAATCAACTTAAATCAATAATTGGGCTTAAGTTTAATACTGTGTTATTTGATAATATGAGTATTAAAAGTTTGAGAGAAGGTGTAAAAATCTCCAACAAGCATTACGAGACTGAAGCTTCAGGAAATATAAGTTTGAAAAAAGTTAAATCTGTTGCATCAACTGGTGTTAATAGAATTTCTGTAGGATCTATCACTCACAGCGCTCAAGCAGTTGATCTAAAATTAGAAATTTAAGATACAAATTTAGAAAGATCAGGTTTGAAATAGTTTGGTCCTTTCATTACTTTGCCTGCATCATTATATATAGGTTTTCCTGCCTCATCTAACTTACTCATATTCGAATTTTGAACCTCTTCGAAACACTTATCTAAATCAATTCCAAATGCGTGCCCCGCCCCATAAGTAACATACAAAATATCAGTTAAAGCATCAGCCACTTCTAATAAATCTTTTTTGTTCATTGCGTCAGTTAGCTCTTCTAATTCCTCTTTAATAAGATCAATCCTTAATTTATTGATTTTATCTGTGCTAAATGAAGGCTCAGTTTTGACATCTTGGCCAAAAGTTTTCATGAAAGTTCCTACTTTGCTAAAATTCGACATATTGCTCCTGTATGTTTTAATTAAATTAATGTATATTATAATTATTTGTAACTTGGAAATTAATCAATGAAATTAAGAAAAGAATTCGATAGCATTGGAAGTGTTAATGTTCCTAATGATAAATTATGGGGAGCATCTACTCAAAGATCTAATAAGTTTTTTAATATTGGTAAAATTTTAGTTAATATTTCCATTATCAAATCTATTGCAATTATTAAAAGATCTGCTGCAATAGTACATACAAAAGACAAATTAATTGATAACAAAATATCGAAGGCAATTATAAGAGCTTCTGATGAAGTAATTAAAGGGAGATTAGATCATAATTTCCCACTTAAAGTCTGGCAAACAGGCTCTGGAACACAAACAAATATGAATGTTAACGAAGTTATCGCTAATCGGGCAATAGAAATAATGGGTGGAAAAAAAGGTTCGAAGAAACCTGTTCATCCAAATGATCATGTAAATAAATCACAATCTACAAATGATGTTTTTCCAACAGCAATGCATATTTCCGTTGCAAAAGAAACGTTGGGTAAATTGTTACCAAACTTAAAGATTTTAGAAAAAGAATTAAATAGAAAATCCAAAGAATTTAAAAATATAGTAAAAATTGGACGGACACATCTTCAGGATGCAACTCCTCTTTCATTAGGTCAAGAATTTTCAGGATACCATGCACAAGTTAAGAAAAGTATCGAAAGAATTGATTACGCTTTAAAAGAAATCTTATTTCTTGCTCAAGGTGGGACAGCGGTTGGAACTGGGATAAATTCAAAAAAAAACTTTGATAAAAAAATTGTGAAAGAAATAGCAAAATTTACAAAATTAAAATTTAAACCTGCACCAAATAAATTTGCAGAGCTTGCAGCTCATGATGCGATTGTAAATTTTTCTGGAACCTTAAATACCTGTGCTGTCGCTTTAATGAAAATATCTAATGATATTAGATTTTTGGGTTCAGGTCCAAGGGCAGGTTATGGAGAATTAATTCTACCAGAAAATGAGCCCGGTTCATCCATAATGCCAGGAAAAGTTAACCCCACTCAATGTGAAGCTGTTACAATGGTCTGTGTAAAAGTTATTGGAAATCACAATGGAATAACAATGGCTGGATCTCATGGACATTTTGAATTAAATGTTTTTAAACCTTTGATTGCACATAATATTTTGCAATCGATAGATTTAATAGCTGACAGTACCAAAAATTTTGCTCTTTATTGTGTAAAAGGAATAAAAGCGAATAAGAAGAAAATACAAGAGCATTTAGATAATTCTTTGATGCTTGTTACAGCGCTAGCACCCAATATTGGTTACGACAATGCAGCTAAAATTGCTAAGACTGCACTAAAAAATAATACTACTTTGAAACATGAAGCTTTGAAGACAGGGCTAATTGCTGAAAAAGATTATAACAAAATTGTTGACCCTAAAAAGATGATCTATCCTGAATAAGCTTTAATTATATTATTCACCATATTCTTAAAATATATTTTATTTTGTAAATTACTTTCACGAAAATAAATATTGTTTAATTGTTTATTAACTTCTTGGTTATATTTACCATCAATCATGATATCTCTTAACACAATTACTTTTTCATCAAAAGAATAAGAAAAACTAAAGTCAATTGTTTTTATTTTTTTTCTAAAATTTTTAGGTGTTAGTAAAAATTTATAAATATTTTTAACATTAGTTATATTTATCTTTGATTTTCCATCTAAAAAAAGTTTACCATCCTTAACAAAAATTAATGTGTTAATTAATGTTATAATTGAATTATCTTTCCATTCGACTCTGGTATCGTCTATATCAATTAGTCCATCTTGAATTTTAGATTTTAGAGAAAGATTTATAAAATTTCGACTATTCTTAATTCTATTTGCATTTATGTTTAATCTAAAATCCAAATTTTTATTATTAAAAATTTCAGTTTTAAGTAATTCAGCAATAATTGCATTTGTACCAAATAAATAAGAAACATTTATCTCTTTCGCATCTCCTTTAAGACTGGAATAAAAAGGTTTTAAATTAAATTTTCCATTGTATAAAAATTTTTTTTTATCTGAGTCATCAAAATAATTAAACTCAAAAAGATTTTGGTTAATTTTATAATTTGTTGAGCTTTTTATTTTATTAAAAAGAAGAGTAGCTGAACCTGACTTAATATTATTTTTATATTCATATATATTTTCGACCTGCAATTTTATAAAATTCATATTTAATTTAGTATATAATTTTTTTTCTTTTTCATGATTTTTTACCTCTAAACTATATGGAGTATTAAAAATCTCATTTTCTGAGAGAAGAATATTTTTTGATTCTTTTGGATCATAATAGTATTTCAGATTATTTAACTTATTTATAAATAAGACTTCATTCTTTGAATTTCTAAAAAAAATATTACTATTTTTGATTTTTAAATCTGCATTTGAAAAATCATTATTTAAAATGTTTGTAAAAAAATTATAATTTTTGTTATTTAGTTCAAAATTTGCACTCTCTAAAATAACTTCATTAACATTAAAATTTTTGATAAGAAATAAACTATCTAGAGAAACGTAGATCTTTATTTGAGTTATCTCAGCAATATTTTCCTCGTTTTTAATAATAGATGATTTTTTGCTTATAAAGTGAGGTCTTGGTAAAAGATTATAATCTAGTTTTTGATTAAATGTAAAGTCTAAGTTGAATTTACTTAACAATTCATTTTTTAATTCTTTTGAGATATCAATTTGTTTATGAAATGTTGGTACCAAGAGGTAAGAAACAAATAAAATAAAAAGTGCGACAAATGTAAGAATAATTTTATTATTGCTTGCTATAATTTTTAAATTATCAAACTTTAACTTGTTTAAATTTCTCTCTAATAGACTATTAATTGATTTATTAATGTTTTTAAAATTTTTAACTAATGAGTTTGACTTGGTCATTTCGATTAAGAAATCTTATAATGTATTATTTTAAATGATAAACAAAGATTATCTGGAAAATTTGAATGAACCACAAAAAGAGGCTGTATTACACCTAGATGGTCCACTTTTAATTGTTGCTGGTGCTGGTTCAGGTAAAACAAAAGTTTTAACATCTAGAATTGCCAATATTATTAAAGAAAAAAAGGCATTTCCTAATCAAATTTTAGCAGTAACTTTTACAAATAAAGCAGCAAAAGAAATGCAAAATAGAGTTAGCAATATTTTGGGTTCCGCTGCAATTGGACTTTCTTGGCTTGGAACCTTTCACTCAATTTGTGCAAAGCTGCTTAGAAAGCATGCATCTGCTGCAAACCTAAACTCAAATTTTACAATAATAGATACAGATGATCAAATAAGACTCATTAAAAATATTTGTAAAGCTGAAAACGTAGATATTAAACAATTATCACCAAGATTTATACTGGCGATTATAGATCGTTGGAAAAACAAAGGTAATTATCCGTCTGAGGTAATCATTAACAAAAAAGATATTTATGAAAAAACTATATTGCCTCTATACAAAATATATCAACGAAAATTAACTGATTTAAATTCATGCGACTTTGGTGATCTAATTCTACATACTGTAAAAATCTTAGAGAACTATTCAGATATAAGAGAAATATATTCAAAAAATTTTAAATATATTCTTGTAGATGAATATCAAGATACAAATTTTATCCAAAGTAGATGGCTTAATCTTTTATCTGAAAAAAATAAAAATATTTGCTGCGTTGGAGATGATGATCAATCCATATATAGTTGGCGTGGAGCTGAAATAAAAAATTTTTTGGAATTCGATCAAGTTTATGAAAACACAAAAGTCATAAGACTTGAACAAAATTATAGGTCATCACAAAATATTTTATCTGTAGCATCTAATCTTATTGCTAATAATCAAAATCGAGTTGGAAAAACTCTAACAACAACAATGGAGGATGGAGATTTAGTAAAATTAAACTGTTTTAAAAACGGTAAAGATGAAGCTACAGGAGTTTCAGATGAGATAGAAAAAAATATTAAGAAAAGATTTTCATATAATAATGTTGCAATTCTTGTAAGAGCAATCTTCCAAACGAGAGAATTTGAAGAAAGGTTTCTTAAAATTGGTATGCCATATAGAATTTTAGGTGGAACAAAATTTTATGAAAGAGCAGAAATTAAAGATTGCGTTGCTTATCTTAGATTGATTCAACAAGAAAAGGATGATCTAGCTTTTGAGAGAATTGTAAATAACCCCAAAAGAGCAATAGGTGATAGTACATTAAAAAATATTCATGAATTTGCAAAAGAGAATCATTTAAATTTGGAAAGAGCATCTGTCAAAATGCTAGAACAAAATCTTATTAAACCAAAAGCTAAAATTGGTTTAAGTCTATTTATTAATTCTTTGAATAAATGGAGAAATGATTTTAAAATTAAAAAATCAAGTCACGTGAAATTATTACAAATTGTTTTAGACGAATCAGGTTATTCAGCAATGCTTAAAAATAAAAAAGATTTAGATAACGAAAATAGACTAGAAAACATTAAAGAGTTACTAAGTGCTATGAAAGAGTTTGATACTTTAGAAAGTTTTTTAGAACATGTATCTCTTGCAACATCTGTAGATCAAGAGTGGGATGGAGAAAAAGTTAATATGATGACAATGCATGCTGCAAAAGGTTTAGAATTTGATGTAGTTTTTTTACCAGGTTGGGAAGAAGGACTATTCCCACATCAAAAATCTATTGAGGAAAAGGGTCAAAAAGGCCTAGAAGAAGAGAGAAGACTTGCTTATGTAGGTATAACAAGAGCCAAACAAAAGGCTATAATTTCATTCTCTATGAATAGGTTCTATCAAGGTGATTGGATAGATAGTATGGCATCAAGGTTTATAGAGGAGTTACCAGAAAAAAATTTAGAAAAAAATTCATTTTTTGATGATGAAGTTAACAATGAAGAGGATTTTGAATTTAACCAAGATTTTGAAGTAGAAGAAGGCACCAGAAGTCCTGGATGGATAAGGTACCAAAAAAGAATAAAGTGAAAAATAAAATTAAAATTTTAAGAAATAAATTCAAACAATATGGCATTGATGGATATATTGTTCCAAAGAATGATGATTATTTTACTGAATATTCAAAAGTTAACAGACTTAAGGTTATATCAAATTTCAGTGGATCAGCCGGACTTGCAATAATTTTAAAAAATAAAAATTATTTATTTACAGATGGAAGATATACAATTCAAAGCCAAATTGAGTCTGGCAAAAATTTTAAAATAATAGGTACAGAAAAATTAATAAATTGTAAATTATTTAAAAATCTTATTCTTGGTATTGATCCAAAACTGTTTACTTATAAACAAATTAAAAAATTTTTCTTAAAATTTAATTATATAAAATTTATTAATAAAAACTTAATAGATCAAATAGAGAAATTTAAAATCAATGATGCAAGTTCATTCTTCCATTTAAGTAAATCTATCGTTGGAGAAAGTAGAAATTCTAAGTTAAACAAAATTTCAAAATACCTTAAAAAAAATAAGTCTGATTATTTATTTATCAGTGCGCCAGAAAATGTAGCATGGACTTTAAACATCAGAGGTAAGGATGGTCCTAATACTCCAATGCCAAATTCAAGATTAATAGTTAGTAGAACAAAAAAAATTTATTTAATAGCTAAAAAAATAAAATGTAAGAAACTAATTAGTCATAAAATTATAAATTCCAATCAAATTATTGATATAGAAGAAATATTAAAATTAAAACATCATAGCTTTATTATTGATGAAAATACTTGCTCTATTTATTTTGAAAATTTAATTAAGTCAAAATTTCAAATAAAAAAAAAAGAAGATCCAATTTATTATTTTAAATCAATAAAAAATAGAACTGAGATAAATCATATGATAAAATCACACGTGTCTGATGGAGCAGCTCTAACTAAATTTTTATATTGGATAAAAAATACTAACAAAAAAAAAATCACTGAAGTGCAGGCACAAAACAAATTAGAGAAATTTAGAAAACAAAATAGAAATTATCTTTATCCTAGTTTTGATACTATTGCAGGTACTGGAAAAAATGGAGCAATAGTTCATTATCGTGCTAAACCTGAGAGCTGCAGTGTTATAAAAAAAAAAGATATATTTTTATGTGACTCTGGCGGACAATATAAATATGGAACAACAGACGTTACTAGAACACTTTGCTTTTCCAAACAAAGCCCAAATATAAAAAATATTTTTACAAAAGTGTTAAAAGGGCACATAGCCGTTGCTACTTCAGATCTTAAAAAAGACGATATTGGAAAAAAAATCGATATTAGAGCTAGAAAATTCCTTAAAAAGAGTAACTTAGATTATACCCACGGAACTGGCCATGGAGTTGGGTTTTTCCTAAATGTCCATGAAGGTCCACAATCAATATCTAGATTAAACATCGTAAAAATTAAAGAGGGCATGATTGTAAGTAATGAACCAGGCTTTTACAAAAAAAATAAATTTGGAATTCGTATAGAAAATTTAGTCTACGTCAAACGGATGAATAAAAAATTATTTTTTGAAAATTTAACATTGGCACCTATTGAAAAAGATTTAATTAATTTCAATTTACTAACAAAATTTGAAAAAAACTATTTATTTAAATATCATTTGAATGTGTATTCTAAAATATCAAAATATTTAAATCCGAATGAAAAAAAATGGTTAGCTAGTTTTATTTAACATTTTTAGAAATTCATCTTGATCAATAATTTTAATCTTTAATGCTTTAGCGCTTTCAATTTTTTTCTTTGTTGGTTTTTCACCAGTAATTAAATAATTTAATTTTTTAGATACGCTGCTCAAAGTTGTACCAGAATTTTCTTCAATTAATGATTTTACTTCTGCTCGACTTATACTACCTAATTTACCTGTTACTAAAAAAGACTTATCTTTTAATATGCCATTTTTTTGATTATTTTTGGATTTTTTTATATCTAATAATTTTTCTAGTTCATTTAAGACTTTTAAATTAATTGATACCGAAAAAAAATTTTTTACCGAATTAATCTGTGTTTCTCCAATTCCATCGATATTTAATAATTCATCATATTTGTTTGTTTTTGATAAGTTTTTAAAGTTTGTAAATGAGATAAAGTATTTTGAAAGTAATTTCGCATTTTCTAAACCTATATGTCTAATACCTAATGCATATATTAATCTTTCTAATGAAATATTTTTTTTTTCATTAATAGAATATTTTAAATTCTCTACAGAAAGTTTTCCCCATCCTTCTAAATTTGCAATTCTATTATAATCTAATTTAAAGATATCTTGTGGAAATTGTATTAATTTTAGTTTCCAAAAACTTTCTACTATTTTCTTTCCAAAACCATCAATATTAAAAGCATCCTTCGAGACAAAATGTTTTAATTTTTCTACAGATATTTTTTCACAAAAATAACCCTCACTTGTACATCGTCTAACCGCATCATTTTTCTTAGTTATTGAATTATATTCTTTTATTGTTTTTGAACCACAAGAAGGGCACTTTTCTGGAAAAATAAATTTTATATTTTTTTTTTTTCTTTTTTTTAAATCCACAGAAAGTATATGTGGTATCACATCTCCAGCTCTTTCTACTGTTACCGTATCACCAATCCTAATGTCTTTTCTGATAATTTCATCTTCATTGTGCAAGGTTGCATTAGATACTTGTACTCCACCAATATTAATTGGTTTGATTTTTGCAACTGGGGTTAAAGCGCCGGTTCTTCCAATTTGGATTTCAATATCTTCGATTTGAGATACTGCTTTATTTGATGAAAATTTATGTGCAATGGCCCATCTTGGAGCATTAGCAACATTACCCAATCTTTTTTGAAGTGCAAAATCATTAACCTTGTATACAATTCCATCTATATCAAAGTTTAAGTCAGCTCTTTTTTTTTCAATCTCGTTATAATTATCAATTAAATTCTTAACTCCACTAATTAATTTATTCAAAGGATTAATTTTAAAACCCCATTCATTCAACTTTTTAAGATAATCAGATTGATTTTTAACTTTTAAACCACTATCAAAACCAAAAGTATAAGCAATGAATTTTAAAGGTATTTTTTGAGTATCTTCAGGATTCTTTTGTCTCAAACTTCCTGAAGCTGCATTTCTTGGGTTTGCAAACTTGTCTTTCAAATATTCAAAATCAGTATTTTGAATAAATACTTCTCCTCTAATATCAATTTCCTCCGGAAAATCTTCTGATGATATTTTTTTTGGGATATCTTTAATGGTACTTAAATTATCAGTTATATCTTCACCTTCTTTTCCATCCCCTCTGGATAGACCTCTAACAAGATTTCCATTTTTATAAGTTAATGAAGCTGAAATACCGTCAATTTTGGGTTCGGCACTATATGAAATTTTAAAGTCTTCTTTCTTTGAAATAAAATTTAGAATTTTTTTTTCAAAATTTAATAAATCTTCTTCTGAAAAAGCATTAGATAAGGATAACATTGGAACCTTATGTGATGATTTTTTAAAACTTTTAGATGGCCTATGACCTACAACACGCGATGGCGATTTTTTAGATTTTAAAAATGTGTATCGATTTTCAAGTTCTATAATTTCTTTTTTTAAATCATCATATACTTGGTCTGAAACAAGAGGTTTATTTTTATCAAAATAAAATTTATTAAATTTATTAATTAATTTTATTTTATTTAAATATTGTTTGTTAATTTCACTTTTTTTCATCTCAATCTAAAAGAGATTTAAATTTTTTTAAAATCGAACTTTTTTTTTTATTTTTTTTAATTCTTTTTTTTTTATTTTTTTCATATTCTTTATCAAATAAAACATAAGATTTTTCATACCACTTAGAGGATTTATAATTATATCCTAATAGTTTAGCATATTTTTTAGCCTCAACTTCTAATCCTATAGTATAATGGACTTCTACCAATCGATGTAAGGCTTCTTGAGTATAAATTGTTGTCTCATAATCATCAATTACAGTTTTAAATCTATTAATTGCTGGAATCCATTTTTTTTGATCAAAGTAAAATCTCCCTATATACATTTCTTTTGAAGCAAGTGTATCATTTATAAGGTCAATTTTAAACTCTGCATCTAAAGCATATTCTGTATTTGGATAATTAGTTTTTAAAAGAGAAAAAATTTCTTTGGCTTTGATAATTGTTTCTAAATCTTTTTTTTCATCAATTATTTGTTCATACCAGCAAAGTCCAAGTAAGTAGTAAGCATAATCTATATTTTTATAAAAAGGATAAACTTTTATAAATCTTTGAAGTTCTAAAATAGCATCTTCATAATAATCTTGAGAGTAATAAGAATATGATGCCATTAAAGCTGATTTTGGTGCAGAAGAAGATTGCGGAAATAAAGTTTCAGCCTCACTAAATTTTTTTGCTGCAAATAATGCATCTCCCTGATTTAAAGATTTTAATCCCTCTTCGTATGCTTCTATAACCTGAAGTTCTAAATTCTTTTCTTTGATTAAGGACTCTTTTTCAACATCTTTAGAACAAGAAGCGTTAAAGATAATTAAAATCCCTAAAAAAATAAATTTTAAAAAATTCATAATAAATTTATACTGATTTAAATTGGGATTTTAAAGGTATCTTTAAATTTAAGCTATTGATCTCAAAAAAGATTTATTAAGTAGAGTATGTGGTAAATTTTTTTCTTTTATTTCTAAAATGGAAAAATTGTTATTATTTTCAAATATTTTTCTTAGCAACTTATTTGTTAAATAATGTCCCCCCTGAGAACATTTTATGCTTGCAACTATTCTGTATCCAGTAGTGTAAAGATCTCCTATACAATCTAGAATTTTATGATTTACAAATTCTTTCTGATTTCTTAAACCCTCTGGATTCAATATCTCGTTATCTTTAACAACTACTGCATTTTCTAAGCTACCACCTTTTGCTAAGCCATTTTTTTTAATCATTTCTATATCTTCAAATAAACAGTAAGTTCTTGAATTATAAATATCTTTAAGATCATCTTCATAAACTTTGATTCTATTTCTTTGATTTCCAATAACTTGATTTTTATACTTTAATTCGAAATCAATATCTAAGCTAAGTGTTGAAGGTTTAATAGATATAAACCTCTCACCCTCAGAATAAGTTATTTCTTTATTTATTTTAATAACTTTAATTGGAGAATTACTAACATCTAATCCAGAAGCAATTATTTTTTCAATAAAAACTTTCGCTGAACCATCTAATATTGGAACTTCCTCATTATCAATTTCGATTAATGCATTATCTATTCCCAAACCAAATAAAGCGCCCATCAAATGCTCAATAGTTGAGACTTTTGCTCCAAATTCATTTTCAATAGTTGTGTTTAGTGATGTGTTTGTAACATTATTAAAATTTGGATAAATTATATTATTTATTTTTAAATCAACTCTTTTAAAAACAATCCCAAAGTCAGGTTCTGCCGGCTTAATAGAAACACTAACATTAAGCCCACTATGTAAAGCTATACCACTAAAAGAAATATTACGCTTTACTGTTTTTTGAGTTAAATAAGACACGAATAGTATTTAATTTGTATTTTTTAAAAATTAAAAACAACTAATGTTACAAGATAAGACGATTTTAACTAAATAATTGAAAAAATTTTTCGAAAAAACCAGTCTTTTTTATGGTTTTTGGCACTAAAGCAATTTCATTCTGATTGTGGCCACTGTGTATTTTAAAAGCAATTATAGATAGATCCAAAGATCCGCCTTCAAAAAAATTTTTAATATAGCTCTTCTCAAATAAACGATCTATTTTTATTTGATATTTTTCTAAAACATTACTGATTTCTTTTACCAAAATGTTTGGAGCAGAAATAAAATTTACTTCAACACATATATTGTCACCATCAATTTCTTTATCAAATGAAGTATTATCAATTCC
>CABXRS010000020.1 GCA_902514665.1 uncultured Pelagibacteraceae bacterium
AAAGGAACTCTTGCCATCGCAGCTGCTTCTACAGTCAGAGCACATAAGTCTTCTGGTTCTAGATTGTGTAAACTATTTTTTCCACATGCTCTAGCTAATGTTTGTGCCTCTAGAGTCATGACTTTTAAATAGTTTGTAAGTTTTTTTCCTGCTTTAATAGGATTTAATCTCTTCATTAATTTTGGATTTTGAGTTGAAATACCTGCAGGGTCGTTCCCTTCATGCCAATCATCATATGCTCCAGATGTTGTACCAAGTTTGTTATATTCTTTTTCCCATTTTGGATCGTTATCTCCAATTGCTATCATTGCAGCACTTCCAATTGAAACAGCATCAGCGCCAAGTGCAAGTGCTTTTGCAACGTCTGCACCGTTTCTAATACCTCCAGATATTACAAGCTGTACCTTTCGATGAGAATCTAGATCTTGTAACGCATCTACCGCTGGTCTGATACATGCTAGGGTAGGTTGTCCAACATTTTCAATAAACACTTCTTGAGTTGCAGCAGTTCCACCTTGCATTCCATCAAGTACAACAACATCAGCTCCTGCTTTTACAGCTAAAGCAGTATCATAATATGGTCTTGCCCCAGCAATTTTTATGAAGATTGGAACTTTCCACTTAGTTATTTCCCTTAATTCTAAAATTTTTATTTTTAAGTCATCAGGACCTGTCCAATCAGGATGCCTACATGCAGATCTTTGATCGACACCTTTAGGTAAAGTTCTCATTTTTGCTACTCGATCGTTTATTTTCTGGCCTAATAACATTCCACCACCTCCAGGTTTTGCACCTTGACCAATAACAACTTCTATAGCGTCTGCTTTTCTTAAATCGTCAGGATTCATGCCGTATCTAGAGGGTAATAACTGGTAAACCAAATGTTTAGATTGACCTCTTTCTTCTGGCGTCATTCCTCCATCTCCAGTAGTAGTTGATGTACCAGCAGCACTTGCCCCTCTACCTAAAGCTTCTTTTGCAGGACCTGATAAAGCGCCAAAGCTCATGCCAGCAATCGTTATTGGTATATCAAGTTCTAAAGGTTTTTTTGCGTACTTAGTTCCTAATGTTACGTTGGTTGTACATTTTTCTCTATAACCTTCTAATGGATATCTAGACATAGATGCACCTAAAAATAATAAATCATCAAAATGTGGAAGCTTTCTTTTTGATCCTCCGCCTCTAATATCATAGATGCCAGTTTCTGCAGCTCTCCTAATTTCTGAGTTTGTATATTCATCAAAAGTCCAAGATTGTCTAGGCTGTGTTCTATTATTTTTTTTCATATTTAGTAACTAGATAAGTTATCAATTTTAAAGTTATATAATTCTCTGGCTGAACCATATCGTTTAAAGCTTTCAGCTTTAAGATTTTTTATTTTAGCTTCTTTCAAATATTTTTTTAATTTTTTGATGTGTTTATTGTCCATCTTTTTTTCCACACAATCAGCACCAAGGGATTTAACTTTTCCTTTAATGTATATATTTGTCTCATATAAACTATCACCCAACGCTTCACCAGCATCTCCACATACTATTAGGTTTCCTGATTGCGACATAAATCCAGACATGTGGCCCACAGAACCCTTAACAACTATATCAACCCCTTTCATCGAAATTCCACACCTTGAACTCGCATCGCCATCTATAATTAATAGTCCGCCATGGGCAGTTGCTCCAGCTGATTGGGATGCATTACCTTTTACATGAATTTTTCCGGACATCATATTTTCACCAACTCCAGTTCCAGCATTTCCTTCAATCGTAATGTGAGCTTTTTGATTCATTCCACCACAGTAATATCCTACGTGACCTTTAATATTTATATTCATATCCTCTGTAAGACCCGCGCAAAGAGCGTGACTTCCTTCTGGGTTAATTACTTTAAAATCTCTTTCATTTTTCTTTCTATCTAAGTTTTGAAGTGTTTCATTTATTGATCTTAACTTTAATTTTTTTAAATCTAATTCCATTAATTTCCCCAAGAATAAACTATGCCTGGCTCAGGCTCAAAAATTTTAGCACTATTTACACTAGGTAAATGAGCCATAGCTTGAAATTCAGATGCTATAGATACGTAATCATCTGTTTCAGCGATAACAGCTGGTTTGCATGCTATTTCATCTCTTACAACTGCAAAACCTTTTCTTGTGCCTGTTATAAAAGTATAAAAACCATCTAGATCTTTTAGTCCAGATATAAGAGTATCTTTTAAAGATTTATTATTTGATAAACTATTAGAGACATAGCCTGCTGCAACTTCTGTGTCATTTTCTGAATTAAAGATATTACCCTGTTTTTTAAGTTCTCTTCTTAAATTATTATGATTTGACAATGATCCATTATGAACAAGACATTCATCTTCTCCTGTTGAATATGGGTGAGAACCATCAGTTGTAATTGCACTCTCTGTTGCCATTCTAGTATGACCAATGCCATGTGAACCACTAAAAGTCTCTAATTTAAATTTTTTAACAACATCTTTTGGATTGCCCACCTGTTTAAAAATTTCTATTGATCTGCCATATCCAACCAAAGATATATCAGTAAACTCCGAATTAATTACTTTAATTACTTTTTCTGGTTCATCTGAAGTTATTAGGATAACATGATCAGAAAATTGACTTATTGTAGGTTTTTTCACTTTTTTAATAATTTCATTTTTAAAATCATCAAAGTTTAATTTATTTATGCATATTGAATATTTATAGTTTTTTTCATTTTCAGTCTTATAAACTGCAAATCCAGCACTATCTGGGCCACGAGACTCCATATTATTCAGCATTCCTGACAATATTTTTCCTAGATCTTTTTCAAACTTTTTTGTTTTAAGATAAACGCCAACTATTCCACACATGTCTTTTTTTAGTTTATTTAATTAAAGAAATAAGAAAATCTTTATAGTAGATAAGATTAACTATCACAATGATGATTATAGCTACAATAACTCCATATTTAGCTTTTGGGAAAGCTACTCCTCTCATCTTACTGGGTCTTAACTCTTCTTTGTTATCTTCACTCATTCTAAAATTTTATTAAAAAAAAGGGCGCTACACTTAAGTAGCGCCCAAATTTTCTTTTAATTACCAATCGGTAATATTGCTTTTATGATCGTTTGCACCGTGTCTTTTTCTAGATAATCTATCAAGTTCTTCCCTCTCAGATTTATCTGTGATCACACTCCATCCAATCCACACAGCAATTAACAATAGGACTAGTATAAATTCACTAGATCCTGCCCCAGGATAAACCGATCCAGCAACCTCTTCTGCAGGTTTATTTAGATGATCTACCCAGTTTGATACTGTAGCCATATTTTTCTCCTTTACCTAATTGCAGATACAACTGCTTTTTCGTCATCTTTTGCAGTCTCCATCATTTCGTAGTCTAGTCCTGCTATCTCAACTTCACGTGGAATTCTTAATTTACCCATTCCGTTAAGAACTCTAGCAATTATATACCCTGGAACAAGCCCAAGAACTACAAACATTATTATTGCTCCAATAAATTGACCCAATGGATTAATTGTTGCATAGGTTGATCCATCAAACATAGCTCCTACGCTATATCCAGATGAAGGATAACCATTCAAAACAAATCCACAGATTACAAGCCCGATAAAGCCTGCATAACCATGTACAGCTACTGCGCCAACCGCATCATCAATTTTGAACTTTCGTTCAACCCAATAATGAAGTTTGTAGGAAATCACAACACCAATCATACCAATAATCAAAGCTTGAATTGGATGATATAAGTCATTTCCAGCTGATGCACATATTATACCTGCTAGTCCACTTGAGTAAGTCCAGAACGGATCACCTTTTGCAATAACATATCCAGCCAACAATCCACCTGATAACGACATTAAGAAATTCATAGTAATTCCACTTAATGTAGTAGGCGTTAAATAGATGTTAGTCGCTGTCCAGAATGTTACTCCTTCCATTCCATACTCAGGTCCAAGGTCATATATTGGAACATTACATGCCGCATAAAATCCCCAGAAACCAGTGTAAATTAGAAATAATCCAATAGTAACTAGCCAAGGATTTCTTGGTCCTATATTTCTTGGTTCACCACTTGATGAGAATTTCCCAATTCTTGGTCCTAGAACCATTAGAACACCCAGTGCAAATCCTCCTGCTATTGCGTGAATAACACCTGATGCATAAGCATCATGATATCCTAAAAGTTTTAACATCCATCCATCAAAGTGCCATCCCCATGAAGCATCTATCGACCAGAAAACAGATCCAATCGCAATTGCTAAAACTCCAAATGCGAAAGTTGTTATCCTTTCAATTATAGCCCCTGAAACGATAGAAGCAGCTGTCCAAGAAAATAGTAAGAATGCTGCCCAGAAAACACCCATTATATGATCGTTTAGATTTACTGCCATAAGAGCATTAGTTGGATTAGCAAGATCATTTCCTCCAAATCCACCACTTAAAACGAGCCCAGTACTTTCTGTCATTATTGATGGAGCTAGTCCTGGTCCTGTTGGAAAAGCCCAATAAATCCACCAACCAAACAAAAACCACGTTACTGTTACCAAAGGTATAAGCATAGTGTTTTTCATTAAGGTATGTTGGTGGTGTTTGTATCTTGACGCTCCAACTTCATACATACAGAAACCGACGTGAATTAAAAACATCAGTACTACCGTTACCCAGTAGTAAAACTCTGTAAATATAGTAGTAAGAGCACCTAACTGATCAGTCATATTTTACTCCCATATTTGTTTAAGAAATCTTATGAAATTTTTAGAGTTGTGACAAACAAAACAACTTTTAAAAACCTACTGTAGACAATAGATTTTAAAATAAAATCAACTCTTGATTGTGATATTAAAATTTTAAATAGGCTTTTTTCAAATCAACAAGTGGATGTTTAGGAGACATTTGAAATTTAACTAACAGTTCTCTAGCTATCATATCTCTATCTTGTTGATTGTTAGGTAACTTTATTGATTTTGGAATAGTAACCCAACCGTTAGCATTTCTACAAAATACAGCAGGTCTATCATCTTCATAACCCATGTGAACATCCTCAAGCCAATTCAAATCATCCCATCCCATAGCCTCAATGTATTTTTTCAAAAAAGGAGTTATCTTTGTGTAATCAGGTAAAAGATTAACATCATATCGATAACCAATTGTCTGGCCAATCATCTTTTCTCTTGCAGTTTCTTTTTTTTTACCTAACTGTACGACTACTTGTTTTTTGCTAGATGTTTTTTTCCTTTTTTTCTTAGCCATATTTACACTTAGATTTTATGATAATTGTCAACTCCAACTGTATAATTAGTTCCAGCTAATGGAACTTTTGCCAAAGCGGATGCCTCAGATGTTAGTGCTGCTAAATCTTCTGGCTCAAGAGAGTGAATATTTGTTTTACCACAAGCTCTAGCCAATAATTGAGCTTCTAAAGTCATTGAATGTAAATAATTATAAACTCTTAAAGCAGCATCATCAGGGTTTAATCTTGCTCTTAATTTTGGATCTTGTGTTGCCACTCCAACTGGACAACGACCAGTATGACAGTGGTAACATTCTCCAGCTTTTACACCCATTTCTTTTTCAAAATCAGCTTCAGGAATATCTTTGTTACAATTTAATGCAATCATTGACCCAGTGCCAATAGCAATCGCGTCAGCTCCTAAAGCTAAAGCTTTTGCCATATCTGCACCGTCTCTTACTCCACCAGCATAAATGAGAGTAACTTTTCCAGTTTTACCAACATCATCTATTGCTCTTCTTGCTTCTCTAATAGCAGCAATTCCAGGTATTCCAGTGTTTGCAGCAGCGATGTGTGGACCAGCTCCAGTAGATCCTTCCATTCCATCTAGATAAATTGAATCAGGATCACATTTTGCAGCCATACGCACATCATCGTAAACTTTTGAAGCTCCTAATTTTAATTGAATTGGAACTTTATTTTTTGTGAGTTGTCTTAATTCTTCAACTTTCAAAGCTAAATCGTCCGGACCTAACCAGTCAGGATGTCTCGCAGGAGATCTTTGGTCAATACCAGAGGGTAATGATCTCATTTCAGCAACTTGGTCAGTTACTTTCTGCCCCATAAGGTGACCACCCATTCCAACTTTTTGACCTTGTCCAATAAAAACTTCTATCCCATCAGCTAATTGTGCATGGTGAGGATTAAATCCATATCTTGATTGAATACATTGATAGTACCATTTTTCTGAATATCTTCTTTCATCTGGTATCATTCCACCTTCACCTGAGCAGGTAGCACTACCAGCCATTGTTGCTCCTCTTGCTAAAGCAGTTTTTGCTTCATAAGAAAGTGCACCAAAACTCATTCCTGTAATATAAACTGGAATATCTAATTCAATTGGGTTTTCACATCTTGGACCAATAACTGTTTTAGTCTCACACTTTTCTCTGTAACCTTCTATTACAAATCTAGTTAATGTTCCTGGTAGAAAAACTAAATCATCGAATGTTGGAATTTTTTTCATTAATGCCATTCCACGCATTCTGTATCTTCCTAACTGAGCTTTTATATGAATGTCGTCTATTACTTCAGGAGTAAAGATTGCATTATGTCCTAATAAACTTTTATTTCTTTTTCCTTCTTCATGTGCATGGACATCAGCTTTTCCACCAACACCTTTTCCGTTCTTTTTAACTTTTTTAGTTTTTTTCTTAGGCATTAAATTGCTCCCTTCTTCTCTGTAGGTTCTAAATTGTCATAATTCCAAAGTTTTTTACCAGCTACAATTTTTTTCATTTTACTAACATCAAAATCTTCACCTATTTCTGCAACCTTGAGTTTTCTTCTTAACCAATCTTGATCACTAAGTGTTAATTCTGAGTCTACAGCATCACTACCATAAGATCCAATTTCTCCACCTACGAAAATTGTCCCATCATACATAGAGTCTCCTAAATTTATTCCAACATCTCCAAGAATTATTATTCGACCTCTTTGCATCATAAAGCCTGTAAATGCACCAGCATCACCACCAATAATAATAGTGCCACCTTTCATATCTATGCCGGTTCTTGCACCAACACTACCCTTACAGATTAAATCTCCACCTCTGATAGCAGCTCCAAAACAAGAACCTGCATTTTTTTCAATAACAACTTTTCCAGCCATCAAATTTTCCGCACATGACCAACCAACTCTTCCATTAATTCTAACAATTGGACCATCACAAGATCCCATTCCAAAATACCCTAAACTACCCTCAAAAATTAAGTTTAGTTTATTCAAAATACCAACACCTAAACTATGTTTCCCTTGTGGATTTTTAATTACAATTGTTCCATATCCTTGGCTCATTAGGTTATCTATTTCCTTATTAGCTTCAGGCGCAGACATATTCATAACATCTAAGTCTGTTCTTTTATTAAAATCAACATCGTATGTTCCAAAGTAATAAAAGTTTTCAGCCTCGTCTGGATTAAAAAACTTTTGCTGAGTTCTTCCTGTAAGAACCTCAGTATGCATACCCATTGATTGGGCTTTGGACTTTTTATCGATAGTTTTTATATTTGCCATACTTTTACCTCTCCATCAAAAGGATCGTAAGTGTCAATTTCATGTGGTAACACTGATCTTATCGCAATCTCTTCTGATCCCATTACAACTAAATCATCTGACTCATAAAGAACTAATGGTTTTGCTGCCATTGTATCTTTTGCCATACCTAAAGAGTCTTTGGTTGCAACAAAATAGGTAAAAACACCATCAAGCCCAGATAGAGAATCTTTCATTCCTTCCTCAAGGCTTGCTCCTTCTCTCATTTTTTGTGCTATATAAACCGCAATCAATTCCGAGTCGCATTCTGACATAAATCTCATTCCTTTATTCTCAAGAACTCTTCTGTTATTCCAATAATTTGTAAGTTGTCCGTTATGCACAACTGATACATCACTAAAAGGATAACCCCAGAATGGGTGGGCTGATTTAATATCTACACCGGACTCCGTTGCCATTCTTGCATGGCCAATAGCATGTGTTCCAACAAGTTTATCTAAACTATATCTGTCACATACCATTTTTGCGTTTCCCAAATCTTTAATTACTTCTAAAGATTTTCCCATTGATAATATTTCAACTCCAGGAATACTTTCAATTCTTTGAGAAAAATCTAATAAATCTTTTGTTTCAAAATCAATTTCATATCTTAATGAGTAAGGGAGAGTTCTTTCTTCTTTGACAATTTTTGCACCCATCTCGGCTAAAGTTTGATCAACAATTTTTTTTCTTTCATCGTAGACAGAAACATCTTCCATAACTGAAGAACTACCTTCTCCAACATTTTCTCCAACTTTAAAACGCATGATAAAATTTTTACCATCCGTATCTCCGTATAAAGCATAACCTGTTGAGTCTTCACCTCTGTGTTTTAATGCTTGGAGCATGCCTTGGAGCTCACTTCCAACATTTGAGGATTTACCTCTATGAATTAATCCTGCTATACCACACATATTTTACCCTTCTTTTATTTATGACCTATGGAAGACAATCAAGATAAGTATCCAGATCCCATTGAGTTGTTGCACCTAAAAATCTTTCCCATTCATCATTTTTATACCAATGGAAAACCTTATACATTTCATCTGGCATTGCAGATTTAATTACTTCATCCTCTGCCAATCTATTCAAAGCTTCCCCTAAACTTAGAGGAAGTTTTTTAACATCTTTACCAGCTTTTTGTGCTTCGTAAATGTTTCTAGATTCTGGCGCAGCTGGCTTCATTTTTTTTGATATACCTTCATCACAAGCTTTCAATAATGCTGCTCCTAGTAAGTAAGGATTGTGCATTGAGTCCACAGATCTATATTCAAATCTTCCAGGCGCAGAAACTCTTAAACCACAAGTTCTGTTTTGGTAACCCCAATCAGCATAAACAGGTGCCCAAAATCCCTGGTCCCAAAGTCTTCGATAAGAATTTACTGTTGAAGATCCTAAAGCAGTCAAGGCAGGCAAATGTTTCATAATTCCAGCAATCGATTGCAATCCCACTTTTCCTGGCAGTTGCATATCTTTAGTATCAGGCATGAAAGTGTTGGTCCCACCTTCTACATAGCTAAAAACTTCTTCGACGCCTGGTAACTTTTTATTTCCGAGTTTGTTAACCTTTATCTTTCCACCTTTCCAAAGAGACATATTTGTATGGCATCCGCTTGCTGATACTCCCATAAACGGTTTGGTCATAAAACAAGCTATTAAACCATGTTCTCTTGCAACTTGTGCACAAATTTGCCTGTAGGTAGATAACCTGTCAGCATTTCTTAAAACATTATCATATGTCCAATTAAGCTCTAATTGACCTGGTGCATCTTCATGGTCACCTTGAATCATATCAAGACCCATAGCCTTAGCATATTCGATTACTTTCATAAATACCGGTCTTAAAGACTCAAACTGATCAATGTGGTAGCAGAAAGGTTTTGAAAACCCTTTTCCTGTAGGTGTGCCGTCTTCATTTTTTGTCAACCACATCATTTCTGGTTCAGTACCGACTCTTAACTCAAGACCATGTTTCTTTTTAAACTCATCAGCAAATATTCGTAAATTTCCTCTACAGTCAGAAGTTAAATGACCTCCAGGATTTTTTCTTTCTTCTCTATTTCTAAAACAAGTAACAAATACTCTTCCAACTCTCTTATCCCATGGTAATTGAACAAAAGTTTCTGGATCAGGAATTCCAACCAGCTCCATTGCTTCAGGTCCATATCCAATATAGTTATTGTGACGATCTAAAAATAGATTTGCTGTTGCTCCATAAACTAATTGAAAACCTTTTTCTGCAGTCCTTTCCCAATGATCAGCAGGTATACCTTTTCCAACAACTCTTCCAGTGACAGAGATAAATTGATAATAAATATATGTAATCCCTAACTCATTAATTTTTTCTCTTACATTTTTAACTAATTTTGCTCTACCTGGCTGGTTCACATGTTTTTCTAGATCAGTCATTTTTCCCCTTAATCAATTATAAATTTTCTAAAACGTAGCTGAAAAATTTATTTGTGTCTAGGCTTGAAGTTTAACTCCAAGGGAACGGACTGTTCGAAGTTGGGTGAAGTTCTCCCTTCTCGTAACGGTTGTATCTAAACGGTTTTAATAAATCACTCTCAGTACCAAGAATTTCTTTTGCAACAAGCTCTCCTACACCAATCATTTTATAGCCGTGATTAGCGTCTGCTATCATATAAACATTTTCTAAAAATCTATCAAATATTGGGAAAGAGTCTGGTGTCATACATCCAAGACCACCTGATGGTCCTTTCCTATACAAACCAGATTTTCCCTCAAATCTTTTTTGACAATGTGCTAAAGCTGAACACCACATATCATTAAATGCTTCAGTAGTTTGGTATTCAGGAGACTCCACTCCGTACGGGTCAACATTGACTTGATCAAAATGTTTATCAACTATGTAAGGAGATGTTCCGCCTTGCACACCAAGTCCTTCAATGTCTGGCTTGTAATATATTCCCCAAATTTTATCAGTAATTAATTTTTTTGTTGAATCAGAATATAATGGAGCGGTGGAGTCAACGTGAATAACAGGGGGTTGTTTACCATTATTCATTTTTAAAAAATCTGGTTCAACACCTAGAACACCTTCTTGCAGCATCCAGTATTTCCACATATCAGTTGTATGTAATTTACCATCTTTACCTTTTATATTTGCAGTCTTTGGAAGTTCTAACATGTTCCAGAAATCTCTTACCCAAGGACCTGCACCAACTACTACTTGTTCGCAATCAATAGTCCCTTTGTCAGTTTCTACACCGGTTACAGCTTTACTGTTACTTCCTCTTTTAAATCCAGTTACTTTAACTTCTTTAAATACGTTCACACCATTTGATGTTGATTTTTTTTCAAGCGCTTTTATAGAGTCTACATTAAATGCGTAACCACCTTTTTTTTCATGTAAAATAGACGTTATGCCTTTAGCTTGCCAATCATCGAACATACCTTTCATATAATTCGTACAATCTTTTTCACCTTCTATAAATTCTGAATCATAACCAATTGCTTTTTGCTGCTCATAAATTGAAGCTACGTCTTCATGCATAACTTCAGGCGAAATTTGTAAATATCCAACTGCATTATATTTGAAAGCATCTGGATCACTTTCCCATACAGAAACTGAATGTGCCATTAATTCTCTCATTGCTGGCTGAAAATAATTATTTCTTACAACACCACATGCAATGCCACTTGCACCTGCAGCAGTATCTTTTTTTTCTAGAACAACTATGTCTCCAGGATTTTTATATGTTTCGGATAGTTTCCATGCGGTACTTAAACCGTGTATTCCACCACCTATAATGACTACTTTTGCTTTTGTGGGTAATGACATATCAAAACCTTATTTTTTACAAATCATAATTGATATAATTATTTTTAGAACTAAAAAGTATATATATAAAATATACACTTTAAACTTAGCAGAAATAAGTGCTTAGTAGCTTATATTTTTAAGAGTCGTTAAATATTCATTGAATTCTCTAATAAAAGAGTCGCTTGGCTTAATATTCTTAATTCTTTGATCTTTTGAGGTTTTCTCCAAATGAAAGAATCCTTTTTCACAAGCTTCATTAATAATAAGAGCTGATTTTGGCCTGGATGTTTTAAATAGTTTAGTTTTTAGCTGCTCAACGGATAATTTCTTATTTTCTTTGTAGGCAGACATTACTAATAACATCATATGATAATGAGAAGGTGATTTTCTAAAAAAATAATTACTTGAAGTATGAGATTCTCTCATTTGATCTTCCCAAAAATTTAAAAGAGTTTTTTTATCTTTTGGCATTTACTTTACGATTTTACTCTGGACTTAGTAGGATCATAAAAAGGAAATCCAACTACTTTTGCGCTTATTCTTTTTTGGTGACCGTCAATTTTTCCAACTTCAACTTCTGTTCCAATTTCTGAATATTGAACATCCATTCTACACAAAGCTATATTTTTATTTAATGTTGAGGATAAACATCCACTTGTAATTACTCCAATTTGAGATCTGCCAATATGAACACAATCACCATGACCTGCAATCTCTTTACCATCTAACTCAAGCCCAACAAGTTTTTTTTGAGGATTATTTTTTCTTTTTATTAATTCATCTTTACCTACAAAATCTTCCATTTTTGTTTTTAACGGAACTGCAAAACCAATGCCTGCTTCAAAAGGATCTTGTTGACCATCAAATTCATTTCCAAATAAAATTAATCCTGCCTCAATTCTAAGTTTGTCTAAAGCTCCAAATCCTGCAGGGATCAAACCATCTTTTTCTCCCGCCTCCATTAATTTATCCCAGACTTCAGGAGCATGTTTAGGGTGACACCAAATTTCATATCCGAGTTCACCAGTATAACCAGTTCTAGAAATAATCAATGGTATACCTTGCAAATCTTCTATTCTGCAAATGGTAAATCTAAACCATCCAAGTTCATCTATAGAAGGTTGAGTGGGAGGTGTAAAAATTATCTTTTTTAAAATTTCTCTGCTTTTTGGACCTTGTAATGAAACGTTACTTATTTGGTCTGTTGAATTTTTAATGTTTGCGTTAAAATTTTTCTTTTTTGCAATTTCTTTTAACCATTCACCCCCATATTCATCTCCACAGATCCATCTAAAACCAGTTTCACTTAATCTTAAAAGTGTGCCGTCGTCAAACATCATTCCATTTTCGTAGCACATTGCAGAATATACAACTTGACCTACCGATAATTTTTTAATGTTTCTTGTAAGTGTATAATTTAATAATTCTTCAGCATCAGGACCAATAATTTCGAATTTTCTTAGCGAAGATAAATCAATTAAAACTGCATCATTTCTACAAGCGTTGTACTCATTAACAAGGCCATGTTTTGTGTAATCATTTGGAAGCCAAAAACCTCTAGCGTCTATAAAGTTTCTTGTTAGTTTTGCAGTTCTCTCATAAAAGCCAGAATTTCTTGTAAGTTTTTTTTCAGAGTCTGTTTTCATCCTGAATGCAAATGATTTAGTAAATTCTTTTTTCTTGTCATATGTTCTAACAAAAATATTAGTTGGATTCCACGAGTTACAAGGATCTATATCACTAGGACATGCTGTTGTACCAATAGTTAAATCTTTTAAGGCTCTAAACATAACATAATCACCAGGACGAGAATAAGATTCATCTGAAATGACTGAGTTTAATCCACCTTCAGAGGTATTAAAAAATAAATTAATTGCGTGCCAACCCTTTTGTTTTTGAAGACCATACTTAGACATACTTTCTGTCAAATTGTCAGAGCAATTTGCATGTCCAAAATAACCAGCATCTTCATAGTACTTTGAAGTACATGCAAGATTAAAAGTATCATGTTTACCAACAGTATCTCTAATTACTTCTACCAAAGGTTCGTGGTCAGTATCATAAAATTTAGAAAATAATCCTGGTCCTGGAAATGTATTTCCCATGAAAGTTCTAGTTGTTTGCCAATCCAAACCTTTCTCAACTCCTTTTTCTAATTTCCTTGTATCAAATGCCACAAAGTCTGAACATTGTCTTCCAGTAGGGCTTATTATTTGAATGTAATCACCTTCTTTAACTTCATAAGATATACTACTTGCTTTATTTATATTCTCCTCGTGCGAAGGTTCAAAGACAGGGTTTGGAATAACATTTAATTCTTTGTCATCAATAATATTTGCTCTTTTAATATAAATAATTAAATCTGTGGGAGGATTTTGCTTTGTAACATCCATATCTTGTCCAGGGGCTGCAAATATTGCAAAACATTTATCTCTAGACTTTAAATTAATTTTTTCACCAATTTGGGTATCAATATCAAATACTATTGAGGATTTTGATTCTGAAATATTTAAGTTTAGTTTTTTAAGTTGATAATTGGTTGCTAGAATACTTTCATCTTTTTTACTTAAGATGTCTCTAATAAAATTTTTATTGTTGTTACTTTTAAGATTTAAAATACCTACATCTGATTTTCCATCTTTATTAAAACATATAATTTCACAAATTTGATTTCCCTCGTTATTGATAATCTCTATTTCATCATCAGGGAAAATATGAAAAGCAGTAAGACCACCACCATTAACAATATGTCTTTCAACTCCTGGTGGTAAAATATTAAGTCCTGGATATTTTATTTCTTTACTAATTCCTAACATGATCATTGTTTTATTATTATTTTTATTGTGACCATATTATACTGAAAACGAGTTGACTATACCTTTAAATCGGAACATACTTTAAAATTAATATTAATAATCGAGGGGAAAAAATGAAAAAAATAATATCATTATTGTCTGCTCTTTTAATTTCTGTGATAAGTTTTGCAGGAATTTCTAACGCTGCAGATAGCAAAAAACCCATCGTAATCCCAACTCATAACTGGTCAAGTCAAATTGTAATGGCTTATGTTATTGGTGGAATTTTCGAAAGCATGGGTAACAACGTTAAATATGTAAATGCTGACTCACAAGCAGTCTACGAGTCAATTAGAATTGGAGATGTAACTATATCTCACGAAGTGTGGGAGTCTGCTTTTGGTAAATCTTTCACAACTGCTTTAGATAAAGGTGGATTAATAGATATGGGTGATCATGAAGCAAGAACACTTGAAGATATGGGATATCCTAACTGGGTTACAGACAAAGGATTATGTCCTGGTTTACCAGACTGGACTGCCTTAAAAAATCCTGACTGTGCTAAAAACTTTACAACACCTGATTCTCCAAATGGAAAAGGAAGAATGTTGGAAGGTCCACAAACTTGGCACGGTGACTTAATTCCACAGAGGGTTGATGCTTTAGGTTTAGGTGATCTTTGGTGGGTGAAATTTGCTGGAAGTGCAGATGCGCTTTGGGCTGAATTAGCAGCTGCTGAAAAAGAAGGAAGAGGAACAATAATTTTTAACTGGACACCAAATTTTACTGATGGTGCTGGTTTTACATTTATCGATTTTCCTCCATATACAGCAGGTTGCAGACCAGAAGATGGTGGAGATGGAAAATGTGGTTCTCCTGATGGCTATCTAAAAAAAGCAGCACATGAAGATTTTCCAAAAACTCATCCAAATGCAGCTAAAGTGTTTAAAAAAATGTCATTTTCTACAAGTCAAATTGGAGCAATGGCAGCTTTAGTTGATTTAGATAAGATGACTCATGAAGATGCAGCTAAAAAATGGTTAGCCGATAATAAGAAAGTGTGGGAAGAATTTACACACGATCATTAAGGTTAAAAATATAAAACTTATAAATCTCTCCCAACTTTGTTGGGGGGGATTTTTTTTTATTTAATTTTTGTATAAAATAAACCAATGAAAAATATTTTTTTATTTTTAATTTTAACTTTTTTAATTTGTTCATCAGTTTTTGCACGTAGTACTGGATGTAAAGAGGGAAATTGTGAAAACGGATATGGAAAATGGGTTTATACTGATAAAACTACTTATGAAGGAGAGTGGGTTGAAACTAAGAAACAAGGTCAGGGAGTAGAAACTTGGCCAAATGGATATATCTATAAAGGTGAATTTAAAAATAGTGTATGGAGTGGACAAGGACTATTAACATTTCCAGATGGTTCTACTTATGATGGTGAGTGGGCTAATGGTTTTATGAATGGTCAAGGAACATTCACTTGGGCTGATGGAAAGCAAAAATCAGGAATTTGGAAAAATGGAAAACTACAAGAATAATGTCTCAAGAAAATTATTTTAACAAATTAAAAGAATTACCAGAGCAGGTTAGACAGTTTGGTGGATTAATAATAATTACTGTAATCATCATTTTATCATTTGTTATTTTAAACAACATTTTTGGAGAAGGTGATGATTTAGTAAAAAGGATGAAAATAGAAGAAGAAAGAATTGCAGAAGAAAGAAAATTAAATGAATTAATATCAAGTCTGCCATCTGGAATTTTAGTTACTTTTGAAGGAACTGATCATCATAGATTATCCGACGAGGTTTATGAGAAAGTCTGCAAAGCTACAAAACTTATCCCTCAAAGAGCAATAATGGGAGCTAATTTCCTCAATTTTAGAGCACATGAAATTTATACAATTAATGGCAATAAAATTGACGAGACATTTGTTGAGTGGGATGAAGAAAAAAATAAATGTTTTGCAGGTTTTACAGTGAGTGGAAATAATGTTGGTGTTGATGAAAAAATTAAAGTAAGTGGGGAGGCATTAAGTTTCTTAAGTACTGGTATTGATACTAGAATTTATTATATCAAAAATTTTTAATTAAGGAGAAACAAGTATTATATAGATATTAATTCAATTAAATTTCGTATAAATTGATAATAATTTATGTCTGACGCAGTTATTAAATGTGAGTCTGTTTATAAAATTTTTGGCGAAAATGCTGAAAAAATGCTTCAAGAGGCTAATGGAAACGTAGATGCAAAAACTTTTCAAGAAAATGGATGTATAGTTGGAGTTAACAATGCTTCCTTTGAAGTAGCAAAAGGAGAAATGTTGGTTGTGATGGGTTTATCTGGATCAGGTAAATCAACATTGCTTAGATGTATTTCAAGACTAACAGATGCAACAGGTGGAAAAATTTTTATAGAAGGTCAAGATTTATTGCAGCTAAACAACAAAGAACTTATTGATCTTAGAAGAAATAAAATGGGAATGGTTTTTCAGAGCTTTGCACTGTTGCCACACAAAACTGTCGTAGAAAATATAGCGTTTCCATTACAGATTAAGGGAATTAATACTGATGAAAGCATTAGTAAGGCAATGGATATGGTTAAGTTAGTTGGACTAGATGGTAGAGAAAACTATTTTCCAAGAGAACTTTCAGGCGGACAACAGCAAAGAGTAGGTATTGCAAGATCCTTAGCTGTAGAGCCAGATATTTGGTTTTTAGATGAGCCTTTTTCAGCATTAGATCCTTTGATCCGAAAAGAAATGCAGGATGAGTTTTTAAGACTTCAAGATAAATTGCAAAAAACTATAATGTTCATCACTCATGATTTTGACGAAGCTTTAAAGCTAGCTGATCGAATAGCAATTATGAAGGATGGTATAATTGAACAATTAGATACACCTGCTAAAATAGTTTTAAATCCT
>CABXRS010000021.1 GCA_902514665.1 uncultured Pelagibacteraceae bacterium
GAATTCAGGAATTAGAATCAAAATTCTCAGTTGATATGAGTGAGACTACATTTAATGAGCTAAAAGAGCTGAAAAAAAAGCAGAATCTCAATTAATCTAACTAAATTATTAATGGATTTTTACAGATTTGACATTATATAAGACTTCCAAACTTTTATTGCTGTGGAAAGAATTATAACAAAATCATTTGCTAGATTAATGGGTCGGGGGACCCATAGAGGTTTTATAACCCATGAAGAGTTAAGCAAATCTCTTGGAAAAAGAAATTTATCAGATGATAACTTAGCGCAAGCGTTCATACATATCTTAGATGAAAACGTCTCTTTAGTTGAAAAAAAATCAGACTTTAAAGTTTTAAGAAAAAAAGAAAATTCAAATAAGGATGAGGGAAAAACAATCGAGAAAAGTGACGATCCTATTAGGATGTATTTACGTGAGATGGGTGGCGTGGAACTTCTTTCTAGAGAAGGTGAGATTGCAATTGCGAAAAGAATTGAGGCTGGAAAAGATGTGATGTTAATTGCACTCTCTCAAAGTCCAATAACAGCTCAACAGTTTTTTGAATGGAATGAAAAATTACAAAAAGATGAAATTTTGGTTAGAGAAATTATTGACATTGATACAAATTATATGGAAGATGAATCAACTGGCCCAAGTGCAAAACAAAAAAATGCTGGTGAGGCTGATAAGGAAGAAAATTCATCTGATGAGGATGATGATTTCAATCCTACTCTTGCAGCAATGGAAACTGAGATTAAGCCCAAAGTTTTAAAGACAGTTTACACGCTAACTAAAGAATATACAAAATTAATAAAATACCAAAATGAAAAATTAAATTGTGTTTTAAATTCAAAAAACTTTTCTCCAGCAAAAGAAAAAGGATACGATAAAATTGTAAGCGATATTTTAGAAAATATTAAATCCCTTCAATTATCCCCATCAGTTTTAGAAGAACTTGTACAAAAACACTATGTAGAAAATAAAAAAATTATTTCATTGGAAGGCAATCTTTTACGGCTTGCACTGGATCACAAAATTCCAAGAAATGAATTTATTAAATTTTATATTGGAAATGAAATTAACCCAAATTTAAAAAAATTCCTGGATACAAATAATATATGGAAGCAATTCTTTTCAAAAAATAAAGAAGAATTTAAAAATATTAGAGAGAGATTAATTGAAATTAGTTATAAGCTTGGAATATCAGTAACAGATTTCAAAAAACTGGTAAGTAGAGTTCAAAAGGGTGAAAAAGAATCTAGAATTGCAAAAAAAGAAATGGTTGAGGCTAATTTAAGGTTAGTTATATCAATTGCAAAAAAATATACTAACCGAGGCCTTCAATTTTTAGATTTAATTCAAGAGGGAAATATTGGATTAATGAAAGCTGTTGACAAGTTTGAATATAGAAGAGGATATAAGTTTTCAACTTATGCTACTTGGTGGATTAGGCAAGCAATTACAAGATCTATTGCTGATCAAGCAAGAACAATTCGTATCCCTGTTCACATGATTGAAACAATTAATAAAATTGTAAGAACTCAAAGATTAATTTTAAGTGAATTTGGAAGAGAGGCCACTCCTGAAGAATTAGCTAAAAAACTTAGAATGCCATTAGACAAAGTAAGAAAGGTTTTAAAAATTTCAAAAGAACCAGTGTCTTTGGAAAAACCAGTGGGTGATGAAGAGGATAGCAGTTTAGGGGATTTTATTGAAGATACAAAAGCACTTGCACCTCTTGAACAAGCAATCAAGTCAAATCTTGGTGAAGCAACCACTAAAATATTATCTACTTTGACACCAAGAGAGGAAAGAGTATTAAGAATGAGATTCGGTGTAGGTATGAATACTGATCATACTTTAGAAGAAGTTGGATTACAGTTTTCTGTAACAAGAGAGAGAATAAGACAGATTGAAGCTAAGGCTTTGAGAAAACTCAAACATCCAAGTAGATCTAAGCAACTTAAAAGTTTTCTTGAAAGTTAAAAGCTATCCATCCTATATAAATTAACCAAAATAATGTTTTTACTAAAAAATTATAAATTATTAGTAAAGTCTTATATTTTTTTGATTTTTTTATTATCTCTATATTACCTGGCTGTAAGAAATAATGATTTGACTAATAATGCAATGACAGAATGGGTTATAAATTATCAAGGGGGATTTGTTAGAAGAGGATTAATAGGAGAATTAATATTTCAAGTTAGTAACATATTAAACTTAAACCTTAGATTTTGTTTTTTATTGCTCCAATCTTTTCTTTATTTAATTTACTATTATTTAATCTATGATTTAATTAAAAATTTAAAGCCAAACTTTTTCATAATATTGGCAGTTTTTTCCCCAATTTTTATTATTTTTCCAGTAGCTGAATTAGAGGCATTAGGTAGAAAAGAGATATTAATTTTTATATCATTGTTAATTTCTATAAATTTATATTTTAAATATTTAAATAATAATTTAGTTATTTTATTTATATCTGTAATTTTTCCTCTGCTTCTGTTAACTCATGAAGGAAGTGTATTTTACAGTCTTTTTTTTATTTCTTTAATTTTTATAACTAAAAAAAAAATTAATTTAAATTATTTTATAAAGTTATTTTTATTTAGTTTGCCATCTCTAATATCAATTTTTGCTATATATTTTTTCCCGCACACACCTGAAGATACAATTAAAATGTGTGAAGAATTAAATACAATAGGAGAACCTTGTGGTTTAGCCACAACATTTTTGTCAAAAACAATAGGTTCTCATAATTCAGAACTAGATTGGAAAATTACACACATTTTAAGATATTTTTTTATTTTTTTATTTGGGTTTGTTGGAATAATTTATTTATCTTATAAATCAAAATTTAGTAATTCAAAAATTAATAGTTTCTTTTGCAATCATTCATTCATTTTTCATTTGTCTATTTTAATTTTACCAACATTTTTGATGTTTATAATTGCTGTTGATACCGGTCGATGGATACATATATCTTTTACTTGTTCATTTATATATTATTTTGGACTTTTAAAATACAACGGTTTAATTTTAGATAACGATATTTTTTTATTTAAATTAAAACATCAAAAATTAAATAATTTTTTATACTTATTTCTATTCACTGCTATTTCTTTAAGTTGGAATCCAAAGGCAGTTTATCACGAGGATCTAGGTTCTTTTCCAATTTATAGAGCAATGGAAAAATTTCCAAATTATTATAAAAACCTATATAATATTAAAATATTTAGATAATTATTTTAGGGCCGTTAGCTCAATAGTAGAGTACTGCATTGACATTGCAGGGGTAGTTGGAGCGTAACCAACACGGCCCACCATTTAAAATTATCTTTAATTAATAACTATTTAAAAATGATATAAATGAAAATTAGTTTTTGGTTTTTAGCTCAATTTGTCAAAGCAGTGAGCTAATAGTGTATTGTTCTTTAGTCTGAGTCCTAGACTGCTTACCAATAAATATGCTAAATTAAAGTTTAATGAACAAACTTGCCAAATATTCTGCGGTATATCTATTTTTTTTGCTGATTTTCTCTTGGGGTTTAGTTGTGGGAAAGTATGAAATTTTTCCATATAAAATAATTAAGTCTATATCAAAAGAATTTATTAAAATTTATAAAAACGAAAACGAAAATTTTGATATTTCAATTTCTGACAGAATTAAAAATGATATTGGATTATTTCCAAGTAAGCATATAGTTGAAATTGACTCTGATATTTCAAACTCTAATCAAATTAATTTAAAATTTGATAAAAGAAGATCAAATAAACCAGTTATCAAAAATTTTTTAAATAATAACGATCTTAAAAATTCTTTAAATGGTTACTTGTTAATTCAGGGTTTTATGGACTTTGAAAGTTCTCTTTATGGCTCTATATTAATTGATCTCGATGGTAATGTTATAAATAAATGGTCGTATAATTTATTTGAACTTAGTAATAAAAAAGAATCTCTTAAAAATAATTTTAGTACACACCCTGTTGTGATATTTGATGATGGATCAATTGTTTATACAATTAATGACGAAAGATGGGGTGAACGAATTATTAAACAGTCATATTGTGGAAAATTAATATGGACAAAAAAAGGAAGTTTTCATCATTCAATTTCAATGAATAAGAATGGAAATATATGGACTTCTAATGCAGAGGAATCTTTGATTTTATTAGATAAAAATAATGGGAATGTAATTAAAGAGATCTTTTTAACAGATATTTTTAAAAAAAATAGAAATCTTGGATTATTTAACTTTCATATTCAATTACCATCGGATGAAAATATTGTTAATGATCCATATCATTTAAATGATGTGGAGCCATTAAAGTTTGATACAAAGAATTTTAATGAAGGTGATCTTTTATTAAGTTTTAGAAATTCAAATCTTGTATTTGTTGTTGATCAAAATACCTATAAAATCAAATGGTGGTCTATTGGCAATACAATTAGGCAACACGATCCTGATTGGCATGATGGTTTTATTACTATTTTTGATAATAGTATGAGAAATAATAAAATAAAATCTGAAAAAAATTATATGAGCAGGGTAATAAAGATTAACCTAGAGACAAATAAAAGTGAAATTTTGTATGATGGGGTAGAGCATAACGCGTACTCTGTAATTAGGGGCAATCATCAATTGATTAAAAATAGTTTTTTATTAGCAACTATTTCTTCCCAAGGTAGAATTTTAATTTTGGATAAATTTAACGATGTAAAAATTGAATTTATTAATAAATATAATAAGACATTTAATGGTATAATTATGGAATCAGTTTGGGTTGATAAAGATTATTTCAATTTTAATTTGAAGAGTGTTCGTTGTGATTAAGTTAAATTTAATTGTAGTTATTTCATTTTTTATGATTCAGACTAACGCATATGCTTATTTTGGACCAGCAATTGGATTAGGGATATTAGGAATATTATTAATATTTATTTTAAGCATCTTAATTGCTTTGATTGCAATTTTATATATTCCAATTAAAAAATTTATTTTAAAAATTAAAAAAAATATTGAAAAAAATAATCAATCATAAGCATTCTTTTTTAGAGAAAATCTTAATTCATACAACTCTTAAACTTGAAGGCATTAAAGAACTTTTTTTTGATATTGAAAAATTTTATTTTTATGATGAAAAATTAACAGATGACGATGAAAATAATTTTTTTATAACTGGATTAGCTAGATCAGGCACAACTATGGCTTTGAATATTTTCTATGATACTAATGAATTTGCATCTTTTACTTACGACGATTTTCCATTTATTTTATCTCCAAATACTTATTTAAAATTTAAAAAAATTTTTAAATTTAAAGCTTCCAAACAATATGTTAGAGCACATAATGATGGGATATTAATATCTGGTAACTCACCAGAAGCATTCGATGAAATATTTTGGAAGCAAATTCTGAGTGATAATTATATAGATGAAAAAATTCTTTATAAAAATGATATTAATATTGAATACATTAAACAATATAAAATATTAATTTCGTTAATTAAAAAAAAAGAGAATAAAAAAAAATTTATTTCTAAAAATAATAATTTAGTTTTAAGAATTAATTCATTCATTAAAAATTTTCCAAAGAGTAATATACTTATATTTTTTAGAGACCCACTTTATCATTGTAATTCATTACTTAATCAGCATAAAAATTTTTTAAATCTTCAAGAAAAAAATAAATTTATAGAAACTTATATGAATTATGTGGGTCATTTTGAATTTGGAAACAATTTAAAGATATTTGATTTAGGTGAAAAAAAAGAAAATAATCCATTAAATATTAATTTTTGGATAGAACAGTGGATTAACTACTATGAATATGTCTTAAACTTTAAATCATTTGAAAATGTAAAATTAATTTCTTACGAGGATCTATCTAAGAATAAAAATGACTACCTTAAACTCAAAATAAATAAAAAATTTTTGGCGAATATAGATTTTGAGAAATACATTAATAAAAACCTAGATTATGTTAATTTAGAAAAAAGTGACATGTTCAATAAAGCTTACATAATTTATCATAAATTGATCAATTCATAACTAGCATGAATATTTTTGATTTACTTAACGTTTTAAGATAAAATTATTTTTACCAATCAACATTGTTTTTGTGTGGAATGTATTAGTTAAACATTGTATATCAACTTGGAAAAACAATAGGGCCTGTAGCTCAGTTGGTTAGAGCAGTACACTCATAATGTATTGGTCCCAGGTTCGAGTCCTGGCGGGCCCACCAAATACAAAATTAATTTTGAGAAAACTCTTCTAAAGTTTTAAAAAGAGCATTAATATTACCGTCATTGGAATTTAATATTGATGAAAATTCCTCTTTTTGGGTTCTTGCTAAACTTAATCCCTCAATAATTAAATCTCTGATTAATGGACTTTTAGGATCTTTTGTGTAAACTCTCCAATCTATTCTTACTTCAGGTCTTTCTGATGTTCCAACTAGTAAACTACTTACAATAGTGTAGTTTTTATTTAAAACTTTTTTATCGTTAACTTCTATTTCAGGGTTAGTATATTCTGCTAGTCTGCTAGAAAAACTTTTTAAAAAATAATCTTCAAATAATTTTGTGTATTGAATTTTTTCACTATCATTTAAATTTTTTCTTATTGATCCGAGAGAGTAAAAACCTACTCCTCTTATATCTACCGTTTCTTTTGCAATAGATTTTAGTTGATTTATTTTTTCTTCTTTTGAAATATTTTTAGATAAAATTTGAGACGCTCTATTCACGGTAGATTGAACAAATACATCTGCTTCTATAGAACGAACATTAGTAGAGTTAAAACTGAATAGTAATATAATTATCAGAACTTTTTTCATTAATAAATTTTTCTAATTATTGACTGTCTATTTCTTCCCAGTCTTCTTCATTCCTAAATATTACTTCAATACTTCCTCTATTTTGATTTTCAATTTTATTTTCTCTATCTTGCAAATATAAACTTTTTACTGAAGCATAAAAATCTACTGAATTTTTTTCAAGATTGTCAAGGGACTCAATATTATTTGCTCTAAACTCAATGCCACTTAAAGCTTTAGACATCATAAAAACACTTTCACTTAAAAACTCATTATTACCATGCGCTGAGGCATTATACCAAGGATCTCCACCTAATATATTAGCAAAAGATCCAGCAGTATCCCTAATTGTTGACGGTCCCAAAACTGGTAGAACTAAATAACAACCTGGACCTACACCCCAAGCTCCTAAAGTTTGACCATAATCTTCTTTAACATATTTAGGGAAACCCATTTTGTTTGCTACATCAATAACTCCCAGTATTCCAACTGTAGTGTTAACAACCAATCTTCCAGTGTTAATCATTGCAGTTTTAACATCTCCTTGTAAAACATTGTTGGGGATTGTGATTAAAGTAGATAAGTTTTTTACAGCATTACTAGTACCTTTTTGGATTGGATCAGGTAGTTTCCTATATCCTTTTGCTATTGGTTTGATAATGGCTTTGTCTAAACCTTGATTAAACGAAAAGGTAACTCTGTTAAGTTTTTCAGAACAATCTTTTATTTTTTTACTTTGTTCATTTTTTGATAAAACTAACTCACCATCAGATGCTGCAATGGCATTGAAAGATAGTAAAAAAAACGAAAATAATGTTATTGCGAATTTTTTGTACATAAACTTATATATTATATAAAAAAATAGATTATTAAATAGCATTTAAATTTAAAAAATGTCTATAAAGTGTTTATAAATAGACCAAATTTATGTCTAAATCTAGTGTAGATACAACCCTGAATTATTCACCAAATTTTGATTTAAAAAAAAGGAAACTTAAAGAAATTAAATTTATTATTTTTCATTACACTGGGATGAAAAAAGAATATCAAGCAATCACTCAATTAACTACAAGCAAATCAAAAGTTAGCAGCCACTATCTAATAAAAAATAATGGAGAAATATTATCTTTAGTACCTGATTTGTATGTTGCATGGCATGCAGGAGTATCCTCCTGGAAAAAATATAAATCAATTAATAAATATTCAATAGGTATCGAAATTAGTAATCCTGGACATGAGCATTCTTATAAAAAATTTTCACAAAAACAAATTAAATCAATTATAAAATTAAGTACTTTTTTAATAAAAAAATATAAAATTAAATCAAATTTAATCTTAGGTCATTCTGACATTGCTCCAGATCGGAAAAAAGATCCAGGCGAAAAGTTTCCTTGGAAATATTTATCGAAAAATAAAATTGGATATTGGCATAATTTAAATGAAAAAAAAATATTTAAATATAGAAATCAAATAGTTAATCAATCTAACAAAACTGAATTTATTAAAAATTTACATAAAATAGGATACCCAAAAAATAAATTTTTTAATAAAAATAAATATTTTAAATTACTAACAATTGCATTTCAGAGAAGATTTAGGCAAGAACTTGCAAATGGTATAATTGACCAAGAATGTTTAGTCATAAGCAAAAACTTAATAAAAACCCAAAATATAACCTCTTGATATTTTATAATTAAATTATAAGTTATGTCTGCCAGATAAACGACTTATCGCTTTAATACGTTAAAGAGGAAAGTCCGGACTCTACAAGGAAACAGTGCCAGGTAATACCTGGCGGGGGCAACCCTAGGGATAGTGCCACAGAAAATAAACCGCCATAACATGGCAAGGGTGAAAAGGTGTGGTAAGAGCACACCGGTTCTATTGGTAACAATGAACGCTGGAAAACCCCACTGGGAGCAAGACTAAGTAGAGATGACATTGTTTTATAACTAAAAGCCTTCCTTGGCTAGTCATCAGGGTTAGTTGCTTGAGCTTAAGAGTGATCTTAAGCCTAGACAAATGATAAGTTTAAATGACAGAACCCGGCTTATAGTTTATCTGGCGCTCAATATTAATAATAAAAAATAAGTTTCCCAAACTATATAGGATAAGTTTCTTTGTTTGTTCTCATTTATATAATTTAGAGACAATTTTCTTTCTTAATAAAAGAATAATAGCACTAAAATATTAGGTATTGACGTTGAGTTGTAAAACCCATAATATCCCATAAATTCCCATTATATGGGAATAAAGGAATTTATGTTTTATGTTTTTATCAACATACGAAAACAAATTAGACAAAAAAGGGAGAGTATCTGTGCCTGCTAGTTTTAGGTCACACTTATCAAATCTAGGTTACAACGGAGTAATTTGTTATCCCTCTTTTAATAATTCTTCAATAGAAGCATGTTCCCAAGACAGAATTGAAAAAATTTCTTCGGTAATAGATTCTTTAAATCCTTTTGAGGAAAAAAGGGATTATTTTGCTACATCTATTTTAGCTGAAAGTACTAATTTACAATTTGATAGTGAAGGCAGAATATCACTTTCATCTAAATTATTAAAACATGCCAAAATTAAAAATAGCATGTTGTTTGTTGGACAAGGTCAAACTTTTCAAATATGGGAACCAACAGCATTTGAAAAATTTAAGGTAAATGCAAGAAAAAAAGCGAATATTAATCGAGCTAATCTTAAATGGGAGCTTCAACAAAACAAACAATAGGGGATAAAAGATGACAATTAACTTTAAAGCACCAGAGATAAAAGAACTTCAGCCACGATTACTAGTTTTAGGAGTTGGTGGTGCTGGAGGAAATGCAATAAATGAAATGATTGAAAATAATATGCAAGGAGTAGAGTTTATTGCAGTCAATACTGATGCTCAAGACTTAAAGCTAAGTAAAGCAAAATCTAGAATTCAAATAGGTTTAAATCTAACAAAAGGTTTGGGTGCAGGTGCAAAACTTGATATTGGACAAGCTGCTGCTGACGAGTCTTTAAATGAAATTGTAAACACTCTACAAGGTGCAAATATGGTTTTTATCGCTGCTGGTATGGGTGGTGGAACAGGCACTGGTGCAGCCCATGTCATTGCAAGAGCTGCCAAAGAATTAAATATTTTAACGGTAGGTGTTGTGACTCTTCCATTTTTATATGAAGGCCCCTCTAGAATGAGAAGAGCACAACATGGTTTAGAAGAATTACGAAAACACGTTGATACGATTATTGTTATTCCTAATCAAAACCTTTTTAAAATAGCTAACGAACAAACAACATTTGAAGAGTCTTTTAATCTTTCAAATAACGTTTTAATGCATGGTGTTCAAAGTGTTACAGATTTGATGGTAAGGCCTGGTATAATTAACTTAGATTTTGCTGATGTTGAAACTGTTATGGCTTCAATGGGTAAAGCAATGATGGGAACAGGAGAAGCTGAAGGTGAAGGTCGAGCAATGCAAGCTACAGAAATGGCAATTAATAATCCTTTAATAGATGATTATACGTTAAAGGGAGCTAGAGGTTTATTAGTAAACATTACAGGTGGTAAAGATCTAAAACTTTTTGAAGTTGACGAAGTGGTGAATAAAATTAGATCTGAGGTTGATACTGAGGCAGAGGTGATAATTGGAGCAATAACAGATGCAGAGCTTGAAGGTAAAATTAGGGTTTCAATTGTTGCAACTTCACTTGATGGTCAACAACCAGAGTCAAAATCAGTTGTAAATATGGTCCATAGAATTCATAATCGAAATCCTGGTTATTCAGATTTTTCTAATATTGGATCATCTGCATCTTTTAATTTTTCAAACACAACATCTTCAAGTCCAATTACACATGGTGCAAATGCTTTGAAGCTTGAAAATGAAATAGTTCAGGAGCAACAAAGCGACTCAGCTCAAACAAATGTTACAAATGAAGAGGTTCTGCAAAGCTCACAGATTGAGACAGAAAGCATTATCGAAGACGTATCGGTAAATGAGATGGAGAAATCTTTTACGCAAGAGGCTTTTGAGACAAAAGATGAGACTAATGTGCCAGAAAATGTCGAGGAAAATGTTTCAAACGATTTAAAAGAATTTGGAGTAGATTCAGACTCTCCTGATTTATTTAGCTCTGAGACAGAAAATTCAAGTCCAGAAGATTTATTGTCTTCTGAAAGAGAAGAAGAGGATGATCTTGAAATACCAGCATTCTTGAGAAGACAAAAAAATTAATGGTCTTCAAAGAAATAAATGGACGCCGCCATAACATCGAAAATGCAAAAGCATTATCCGGTGTTGCTAAAAGAAATTATTAGCATTATTTCCCCTCAATATGGCGGCACATTTATTGACTGCACTTTTGGTCAGGGGGGGTATACCAAAAAAATTCTAGAATTTGATAAAACAAGAGTAATAGCTTTAGATAGAGACGCAAAGAGCAAAAAAGTTGCATTTAAATTTGAAAAAAAATTTGAGGACAGATTTAAATTTAAAAATATAAAATTTAGCCAACTAAAAAATTTAAAGCTAAAAAACGAAAACGTAAGAGGTATTTTATTCGATTTAGGATATTCTTATACTCAAATTAAAGACCCAGACAAAGGGTTATCATTCGATTCAATTGGTAAAT
>CABXRS010000022.1 GCA_902514665.1 uncultured Pelagibacteraceae bacterium
ATATATTATTCAAAAGTTGCCATTATGGTACAACATTGGTATTTTTTTAGTTTTATATTTTTTTGTAAATAAAATAAATAAATACAGTTTTGAAGATTTAAAACAAGAACACTCAACACAGGTAATCTTTTTTGATTTTTTAACCCTATTTGGTATTTTATTTTTTTCATTTGTTATTCTTTTCCCATTTTACATGATGTTAATAACAAGTTTTAAAACTCAAATTGCTTTATTAGTTAACCCGCTTGATTTTAGTATTAATTTTGGTCAAGATTTAAAGGACTTATTTAATTCCTATTTTGTAATTTTTAAATCTTACAAATTTGGTAAATATATTTTGACTAGTACTATTGTCTCAGTGGGTACCGTGATCATAACTCTTCTTTTTGCAATTCCAGCAGCATATGCAATTGCTCGATTGAACTTTTTTGGGAAAACATTTATGTCAACATCAATATTAATAATTTATATGTTTCCAGCGATAGTTTTAGTAATTCCTTTATATACAATTTTTAGTCAATTAGGCCTTAGAAACTCAATAGAAGGTTTATTAATAGTTTATACAGCTACAACGCTTCCGGTGGCGATCTACATGCTTCAAGGATACTTTAAAAGTATCCCAAAGGAATTAGAAGAGGCAGCAATATTAGACAAACTTAGTTGGTTTGGAATAATTTATAAAATTATAATTCCATTAAGTATTCCTGCAATTTCTTCTGTGGCTTTATACGTATTTATGATAGCTTGGAATGAATTTTTATTTTCTTTAATGTTTCTTGATAATCCTAACTCTTTTACTCTTTCAAGAGCTATACAATATTTAAGTGGTGACGCAGAAACTCCAAGACAATATTTGATGGCTGGCTCAGTTATCGTAACCTTACCTGTTCTATTTATTTTTGTTTATTTTGAGAAATATTTAGTTAGTGGTCTTACAGCAGGGAGTGTCAAAGGTTGAAGAATAAATTTATAGAAGAAGCAAAAAAAGTTTTATTAGGCAATAAAAAAAGAGGATATACACTGCCTACAAATAACAAATTGTATCCTGCGCAATGGAAGTGGGACTCTGGCTTTATTTCATTAGGCTACTCACACTTTAATCTTAAGTATGCACTTGATGAAATAACAACTCTTTTAAGGGGTCAATGGAAAGATGGTATGATACCTCATATTTTATTCCACGATTTAAAAACAAATTATTATCCAAACCACTCAGTATGGAATTGTGGAAACAAGATACATTCATCAGGAATAACTCAACCACCAGTTCTTGCAATTATGTTAAAGAAAATTTTAGATAAAAATAAAATCAAAATTTCAGACAAAGTAAAAATTAAGTCAATAGTTAAAAAATTAAAAAAATATCATGAGTGGTTAATTAAATATAGAGACCCAAAAAATACAGGTCTAGTTTCGATTTTACATCCTTGGGAAAGTGGATATGATAACTCGCCACTTTGGGATTATTCTATGAATGAGGTTAAAGTTGAAAAAAATTTAAAATATAAACGAGGAGATAATAAAGTTATAAATCCAGAATATAGACCCTTAGATGCAGATTATGATAGATATGTAACTATTAAAAATCATCTAAGAATAAATAAATATAATCCAAAAAAACTTTATAAAAAATCAATGTTTAATGTTGTTGATGTAGGTTTTAATTCAATATTTTTAAGAGCAAATAAAGATTTATTAGAGTTACTTAAATTATTCAATTTAGAGCATAATAAATTAAAAAAATTTATTTTTAAGTCAGAAAATAAGATCGAAAAATTATATAATGAAAAAAAGGGAGTTTTTACAAATTATGATATAAGAAATAAAAAAAAAATTATTGTGCCCTCAATAACAAATTATTTTATTTTATTTGCTGACTTAAAAAATCAAACTATTAATAAAAAAATAATTAAAAATTTAAAAAATCATAATCAAACTAAAAAATACATATTTTCTAGTATTAAGCCTAATTATAAAAAATTTGAGGAAAAGCGTTACTGGAGAGGTCCAGTTTGGATAAATTGTAATTGGATTATCTATCAAGGATTAAAAAATAAAGATAAAAACTTTGCAAATAAAATTAAGGAAAAAACAATAAATCTTATTAAAGAAAATGGCTTTTTTGAATACTACAGTTTTAAAACTGGAAAAGCATTTGGGGCTAGTAACTTTTCTTGGACTGCTTCTTTATTTTTAGATTTGGTAATGGAAAAAAAATATAACTAATTTAATAAATTATATTGGTAGTTTCTTGCTTCAGTCACTTCAGATGGAAGATTTAACTCAACATCATCGAGTTTAATTACTTCATCCTTACTTATATTTCTTTTTAATACAGCATTATCAGTAAGACCTAGAGGTAAAATCATTTCTTTTTTAGATTTTTTAGACGTTATTAATCGTCCTCTTGCACAAAAGCCTCCTTCACCATCAAGTTTTTGACCTATTTTGAGATCTTTTTTGGCGAAACTTGCGACATCAGCATTATAATTTTTTGTATAACCTGTCGCTCTATTATCTAGTGCAATTGAATAAACAGATTGTGCCAACTCTAACCCAATATAATGATAAGGTCTCCAGATTGCTGAATAGTTTCCAGACTTGTCTGTAACCATGCCGTAATCCTTAAAGCAATTTTTTACATATTCGTTTTGTGCTTTGATAACAATATAAACACCCCATCTTAAATCATTTGGAATATCTTTTTTTTCTGAATCTATACTTGAAATAACTTCTACTTGCCCATCAAACTCTATCAACCCACCATCTTTTTTTGGTATCATTTTTTTTGCAATATCATAAACACCGACAGGAGGAAATGTTAATCCATTACTAGGACACTTAAGATTAGCTGCATTACTCACAGCACACATTTCAATAGCAGATTTGTCTCCACATAAAAAACTATTGAACATTTTAGGATTCATACCAGATTCTTTTTCTGCTCTCTCTTTGGTTAAACCATAATGACCCCAAACAGTATCAGGTGTCGAATATTCAAAAGTTGGATGATATTTAGTTCCTTTACCAGCACAAACTATTGAAAATCCATTCAATCTTGCCCATTCTATTTGTTCCAGAATTAAAGATGGTTGATCGCCATAAGCCATTGAGCAAATTACACCCTCGTCTTTTGCAAGATCAGATAAATATTTCCCACAAGTTATATCTGCTTCAACATTGACTAATATTACATGTTTCTTATTTTTGATTATCTTAGCTGCATGCACTGTACCGACTATTGGATTACCTGTAGCCTCAATAAAAATTTCTATATCTCTATCAAGAACTTTATCTAATGAATTTGAGAAGTTTATATCTTTAATCGTTTGTTCATTTAATCCACTTTTTAAACAATTTTTTCTAGCTTGATCTTCATTAATATCAACTATGGTATCTATTTGAATTTTATTTAAATGATTGTATTGAGCCAAGAACATACTCACAAATTTACCACATCCAATAAAACAAATTTTTATAGGTTTTGTTCGATTCTCTAATTTAGTATACAAAAACATATTAAGATTTTATAATTTCAAAGCACTTGTTAGGTATTTTTTATCAAGCTTACAATCTCTATATCCTTTTTTAACAATATTGAGATACCTTTCAGTTGGAAACTTGAATGGTGTTTTTTTAACCATTGTATAAGTCATTACTTTTTTTCCATAATAATAAAAATAATGTTTCTTGTATAGTATTGGATAATCCTCATAGACATCCAATTTTTTTTCATCACTTTTTGAAATTTCAAAAAGACCTCCAGGAACAATTGAACTTTTCTTAGTTTCGATGTCTGCAGCTCTATATTTGCTTCTAAAAGTTAATCTAAAATCTTTTAAATTAATTTTTTTTAAAAAAATACTATCTTTACATCTTCTTTTCATTTGAAAGTGATGCAAATTACTGCCGTATGCAAAATAAAGCATTACCTCTCAACAACTTCAATATTTTTTGCATTAACAAATTTTAAAATTTGTGAATTACAATTATCTATTTTATTTTGATCCTCAGATCTAATAACAATTGAAACGCCTAATTTACCTGCTTGAAAGAAAGGGTAACTTCCAATTTCAACATCTTTGTTTTCATCTTGAACTTTTGTTAAAGAGTCAGCTATTTCACTTTCGACAGTCCTTAAACTGATTGTATGACTTTTGATTGGTTCACCCCCAACAATAGTATTCGTTAAACCTCCTAACATAGATTTTAAGATAGAAGGGACACCAGGTAAGCAAAAAACATTTTCTACATTAAATCCTGGAGCACCACTTGTAGGGTTTAAAATTAAATTTGCATTTTCAGGCATCCAGACCATTTTCTGCCTACCATCATTAAATTCGCCTGGCTTATAATATGCTTCTAAAATTTTAAAAGCTTGTTTGTGTATTTCATATTTTAGTCCAAATGCTTTTGATACAGATTGTGCAGTAATATCGTCATGTGTTGGTCCGATCCCACCAGAGGTAAAAATATAATCATATGTGGATCTTAGAAAATTTAGTGTTTCAATAATTGTTTTTTCTATATCAGGTATCACCCTAACTTCTTCAACTCTTACTCCAATTGAACTTAGCCAAACTGCTATCGTAGATGTATTTGTATCTTGTGTTCTGCCTGACAAAATCTCATTACCTATAATTAAGATAGCAGCATTAACTTTTGTTTTTTTAGTCATTTTATATGTATAATTTAGAAATGGAATTTACCAAGTCTTTAATTAAAGGCAAATTAATCAAACGATATAAAAGATTTTTTACTGATGTGAAATTGCAAAAAGAAACAGTAACTGCGCATTGCCCTAATACTGGTTCTATGAAAGGTTTATTAGATGAGGGCAATGAGGTTTATTTACTTCCAAACAACGATCCTAAAAGAAAACTTAAATTCGGACTAGAAATTATAAAATCAAGAAAAAATTTAGTTGGTGTTAATACACATATGGCCAATAAAATTGTGCAACATGGCTTAGAAAACAACCTGATTGGTGAACTTAAAAATAACGAACTTATTAAACCAGAAGTATTTTTTAATAAAGAAACCCGATTTGATTTTTTGTTAGAAAAGAACGGTCAAAAAAGCTTTGTAGAAGTTAAAAATGTTACTTTATTTAGAGATAAAAATACTGCCGAATTTCCTGATGCTATCACTTCAAGAGGGTCAAAACATTTACTTACCCTTATTGATGCCATAAAAAAAGGTTATAAAACGTATTTATTATTTTTAGTTCAAATTCAGAATATGGAATATTTTAAAATAGCTAAAGATATAGATGAGCAGTATTATAAAAATTATCTGCTAGCTAAAAAGGCAGGAGTAAATTTTTTAGCATATAGATGTAAGATAAGTTCAAAAAAAATTTTTATAGATAAAAAACTTAAAATAAATAATGAGTGATTATAAAGAAAAATTCGAAAAAATGAAGGTTGCAGGGAATCTTGCAGCAAGAACTTTAGATATGTTAACAGAAAATATTAAAGAAGGTGTAAGCACAGATTACATCGACAAGCTAGGTTATGAATTTATAAGAGATAACGGTGGTTACTCAGCACCACTTTTTTACAGAGGCTTTACCAAATCTTTATGCACTTCCTTAAATCATGTAGTTTGTCATGGAGTCCCTTCTGATAGAATTTTAAGAGATGGTGATGCAGTTAATGTAGATATTACTGCAATCATCGATGAGCATTATGGTGATACAAGTAGGATGTTTTGTATTGGTAATACTTCTGTTAAATTAAATAATCTAATCGATGCAACTCACGAGTCTTTAATGAGAGCAATAAAAATTCTCAAACCTGGAATTAAATTAGGTGACATAGGATATGAAATTCAATCATTTGTTGAAGAAAAAGGTTTTTCTGTTGTAAGAGATTTTTGCGGTCATGGAATTAGTACTACATTCCATGAAGCACCTAACATTTTACATTATGGAACGAAAAATACGGGAATGGAACTTAGCCCTGGAATGACATTTACTATTGAACCTATGATAAACTCAGGAAAATATGATGTGAAAATGTTGAATGATGGTTGGACAGCAGTTACAAAAGATAAATCTTTATCAGCTCAATTTGAACATACGTTAGGAATTACTGAAAATGGTTATGAAATTTTTACAGAATCTGCTAAAGGTTATTCAAAGCCTCCATACTTATAATTAATGATTGAAAGATACTCGCGTAAACAATTAACTGACATTTGGTCAGAGGAAAATAAATATAAAATCTGGTTAGATGTTGAGATTGCTGCAGCTGAAGCAATGGAAAAACTTGGACAAATCCCTAGAGGTGTTGCTTCAGTTGTTAGAAAAAAATCTAAAATTAATGTTAAAAGAATTCATAAAATTGAAACTGAAGTTAAACACGATGTGATAGCTTTTCTAACATCTGTTACAGAAAAAGCTGGAATAAAAGCTAGATATCTTCACCAAGGAATGACTTCATCAGATGTTTTAGATACTAGTTTTAATATTCAATTAGTCCAATCAGGAAAGATTATTTTAAATGATATAGATCAAATTTTAAAAGTGCTTAAAAGACAGTCTAAAAAATATAAACTTACTCCTTGCATAGGACGTAGTCACGGGATTCATGCAGAACCAATTACTTTTGGTTTAAAATTAGCTTCATTTTACGAAGAATTTAAGAGAAATAGAAAAAGATTAGCTGATGCAATAGACGAGGTATCAACCTGTGCAATTTCAGGAGCTGTTGGAACATTTGCTAACATAAATCCTAATGTTGAAAAATATGTCGCAAAGAAGTTAAGTTTAAAAGTTGAACCAATTTCAACACAAGTCATACCAAGAGATAGACACGCATTCTATTTTTCAGTATTAGGAATTATTGCAGGCTCAATAGAAAGAGTTGCAATTGAAATTAGACACCTGCAGAGAACTGAAGTTTATGAGTTACAGGAATTTTTTTCAAAAAAACAAAAGGGCTCATCTGCTATGCCTCACAAAAAAAATCCAATTTTAAGTGAAAACTTAACAGGACTAGCAAGAATGGTAAGAAGCGTAGTTACGCCGGCGTTAGAAAATATTGCACTTTGGCACGAAAGGGACATTTCTCATTCAAGTGTGGAAAGAAATATTGGTCCAAATGCTAATATAACAACAGATTTTGCTTTAGTAAGACTCACAAATATCTTAGATAAAATGATTGTTTATCCAAAAAAAATGCTTGAAAATTTAAACATAACCAAGGGTTTAATTTTTTCTCAAGAAGTAATGCTGGAATTAACAAAATCTGGATTAAGCAGAGAAAAATCTTATAAAATGGTCCAAAGCTATGCCAAAAAATGCTTTGCGGAAGATCTAAACTTATATGATGTTCTTTTAGAAGATAAATTGATCATGACTAAAATTTCTCCAAAAAAACTTAAATCCATCTTTAGTTATTCTAAACATTTTAAAAATGTAAATTTAATATTTAGAAGAGTTTTTAAATAATGAAAAAAGGGAAAAAATTATACGAAGGAAAAGCTAAAATTATTTATGCTACAACAGATAAAGATTTAGTAATTCAATATTTTAAAGATGATGCAACAGCGTTTAATAATCAAAAAAAATCTACCATTGATGGAAAAGGTGTTTTAAACAACAGAATTTCTGAATATATACTTTCAAGCCTATCACAAATAGGTATCAAAAATCACTTAGTTAAAAGATTAAACATGCGTGAGCAAGTTGTTAAACTTGTTGAGATAATTCCTATTGAATTTATTGTAAGAAATGTTGCTACAGGATCTTTAACAAAACGACTTGGAGTTGAAGATGGAACTATTTTAAAAGAGCCTTTAATTGAGTATTGCTTAAAAGATGACAAACTTGGAGATCCATTAATTGCTGAAGAACATATACTTGCTTTTGATTGGGCATCAAAAAAAGAAATAGATAAAATAAAAAAAATGATTTTAAGAATTAATGACTTTATGATCGGCATGTTTCGGGGTGTAGGAATTAAACTTATAGACTTTAAATTAGAGTTTGGAAGAATGGATACTGATGGAAAGAAAGATGTAATTTTAGCTGATGAAATAAGCCCTGATACTTGCAGATTGTGGGACAGTTTAACTGATAAAAAATTAGATAAAGATAGGTTTAGAAAAGATCTAGGAGATCTGATTCCTGCCTACACAGAAGTTGCTAAAAGACTTGGTATCCTTCATGAACAATCTAACTTAAGTGCAGTAAATGTAACAAAACTATCATCCATTAAAAAAAAGCGTAAATGAAGATATCAGTAATTATTACACTTAAAAAAGATGTATTAGATCCTCAAGGTAAAGTTATTCATCAAGCTCTTGACGGGATGGGATTTGATGATGTCAATGAAGTAAGGCAAGGTAAATATTTTGAAATTGATACTAAAGAAACTGATCCTCAAAAAGCAAAAAATAAAGTTGAAGAAATGTGCAAAAAACTTTTGGCTAATCTTGTAATAGAAAATTATAAAATTATTAATGCACAGTAATTAATGAAATCAGCAGTCATTACATTTCCAGGTTCTAATTGTGATAGAGATATGGATGTTGCTTTAAAAAAATTTGGTTTTAAAAATAAAATGGTTTGGCATCAAGATATTGAGCTACCCAAAAGTGACTTGGTAGTTTTGCCAGGTGGTTTTTCTTATGGTGATTATCTTAGATGTGGAAGCATGGCCTCTAAATCTAAGATTATGCAATCTGTAATTAATTTTGCTAATTCTGGTGGAATGGTGATGGGTATTTGTAATGGTTTTCAAATTTTAGTTGAAACAGGATTAGTGCCTGGAGTTTTATTAAGAAACAAATATTTAGAATTTATTTGTAAAAATGTTTTTGTTAAAGTTAATGATAAAGATAGTGCTTACTTTAAAAACATTAAAAATGACGTTTTGGAGCTTCACATTGCTCATAATGAAGGAAACTATTTTTGTACAAATGACCAATTAAAAGAAATTGAAGACAATGCTCAGGTTGCGATCAACTATTGTAATAATGAGGGTAAAATTGAAAAATCATTCAATCCAAATGGATCCATAAAAAATATTGCTGGGATTTTTAATAAAGAAAAAAATGTGCTAGGAATGATGCCACATCCTGAAAGAATGATCGACCCTTCTCTATCAGGTGAAGATGGATCTCTATTTTTTAAAAACTTGATTAATAATATAAAATGATTGTAAACGAAAAAATAGCTATTGATCATGGATTAAAAAAAGATGAGTATTTAAAAATCTGTAAAGTCTTAAAAAGAACCCCTAACATTACAGAATTAGGAATCTTTTCAGCAATGTGGAATGAGCACTGCTCCTACAAATCTTCAAGACTACATTTAAAAAAATTACCCACTAAAGGAAAACAAGTTATTCAAGGACCTGGTGAAAATGCTGGGGTGATCGATATTGGTGATAATGATGCAATTGTCTTTAAAATTGAAAGTCATAACCACCCTTCATTTATAGAACCTTATCAAGGTGCTGCTACTGGAGTTGGTGGAATAATGAGAGATGTATTCACAATGGGCGCTAGACCGATAGCTAATTTAAATTCAATACACTTTGGTTCATCACAGCATAAAAAAACTAAAAATCTATTAAGAGGTGTTGTGCATGGAATAGGAGGTTATGGAAACTGTATGGGAGTGCCTACGATTGCAGGACAAACAAGTTTTGATAGCTCTTACAACGGTAACATCTTAGTGAACGCAATGACGTTAGGATTAGTTAAAAAAGATAAGATTTTTTACTCAAAAGCTGCTGGTTTAAATAAACCTGTAATATACGTCGGATCTAAAACGGGTCGTGATGGTATTCACGGTGCGAGTATGGCGTCTGCTAGTTTTGACGACAAAATTGAGGAGAAAAAACCAACAGTACAAGTCGGTGATCCATTTACAGAAAAACTTTTGCTCGAGGCATGTTTAGAGTTAATGGCAGGAGACTCGATCATTGCTATTCAAGATATGGGGGCTGCGGGTTTAACTTCTTCAAGTATTGAGATGGCTTCAAAAGGAAACCTTGGAATAGAAATTAATTTAAATAAAGTTCCATGTAGGGAAACAAAAATGACTCCTTATGAAATCATGCTTTCTGAAAGTCAGGAAAGAATGTTAATTGTTTTAGAAAATGGAAAAGAAGAGCAAGCTAAAAAAATATTTGATAAGTGGAATTTAGACTTTGCTGTAATTGGAAAAACAACTAAATCAAAGAAGATTGAACTTTATTTTGATAATGAAAAAGTTGCTGATATTCCAGTTAATACTCTTGTTGAAAA
>CABXRS010000023.1 GCA_902514665.1 uncultured Pelagibacteraceae bacterium
ATTCTGGTGTAGTGAGAGTTCATGGCACCAATAAAGCTGTTGCGGCATCAGTAGACTCTTCAGCAGTTTATTGTTGGGCTCACCCTATTACAGGTGGAAAGCAGGTAGTATGTGAAAGCTTTAGAAATTTAATATCTGTTGGAGCAAAACCGATTGCTATTACTAATTGTCTAAATTTTGGCAGTCCTGAAAATGAGGAAAATATGGGAGAGTTTGTTGAATGTGTGCAGGGAATTGGAGAAGCAAGTTCTTATTTGAAATTTCCTGTCGTGTCCGGAAATGTTTCTTTTTATAATCAAACAAAAGATCAAGGTATCAAGCCTACTCCATCCATAGGCGGAGTTGGACTTATAAAAGATTACACTAAAATGATTACTATGGATTTTAAAGAAATAAATAATGTTGTATTAGTTATTGGTAAAACAGAAGGTCATATTGATCAAAGTCTATTTGCAAGAGTTATATTGGACGAAAAAAATGGTCCTCCGCCAGAGGTAAATCTATTTAACGAGAAAAATAATGGAGAAACACTTTTAAAGTTAATTGATAATAATTTAATTAAAAGTGCCCATGATATTTCTTTAGGTGGAATAATTACTGCTGTTTCAAAAATGTGTATTAAAGGTAATAAAGGTATTAATCTTAGAAAGCCAAAATTCTTAATCAATGAGATAGAATATTTCTTTGCAGAAGATCAAGGTAGATATATTGTTGAAATCACAAAAAAAGACCAAAAAAAAGTCTTAGATATACTAAATAAAAACGCAGTACATTATGATGAGCTTGGAACAATCAATCAAAATATGCTATTTTTAAATGAAAAGACAAAAGTTACAATTGACGAATTAAAAAGTTTTAATACAAGATGGCTTAAAGAATATATGAGTAATTAATGGCAATGAATTTAAATGAAATTGAAAGCTTAATAAAAGAGGCAATGCCAGATGCTATTGTTGAAATACAAGACTTAGCTGGTGATGGAAACCATTACTCTGCAACTATAACTTCGTCTCAATTTTCAGGCAAAAGTAAAATTGAACAACATAAAATGGTATACAACTCGTTAAAAGGTAGAATGGGCAATGAGTTACACGCTTTAGCAATCAAAACAAAGGAAAATTAATATGGACCAACAAACAAATGATTTAATTAAAAACGAAATTGAGAATAACGAGGTTTGCTTATTCATGAAAGGTACACCAGAAGCACCACAATGTGGTTTCTCAATGGCCACATCTAACATTTTAAAAGTAATGGAAGTAAATTTTAAAGGTGTAAATGTTTTAGCAGATCAAAAACTCAGAGAAGGTATTAAAGTTTATAGCGATTGGCCTACTATTCCACAATTATATATTAAAAATGAATTTGTGGGTGGATGTGACATTATAAAAGAAATGTTTGAAAGCGGTGAGCTAGCAAAACTATTAGAGAGTAAAAATATAAGTTTTAAGACTAAGAATTAAAACAAGAAAAACTATTTAATTACATTTCTAATTAATTTAGACAAAAATTTTCTTAAAAGAACTAGTCTGGAAATTTTATATTTACCAAATATATTTTTTTCTTCAATTTTATAATCTATTGCATCTTTCCAATAAAGCTCAAGTATTAAACTTTGCCTAAAATATTCAGAAAATTTTTTTATTGACGATACAGTTAAAACAGGTTCCATAAATTGTATTTTTTTTGAAATTATTAATTGACTTTTCACATCATCAAATTCCATATGCCATAGATGATCCTTTTTGTTTTCAAATACTAAATTATCTTCTAATATAGTTGGTAATTCAATATATCCTTGGGAGGATACTCTCTCTAACTCTTTTATAAAAAAAGCTGGATCCTCAACATGCTCAAGAACATGAGACGCAATGACAAAATCAAACTCTTTATTTTTAAATGGTAGGATTTTTTCTGATAATTTAACAAATTTTTTATCTTTATAAAAACCTTGCAAATCTTGAATGTCACAAATAACAGATGCATTTTTATGAGCTGAATAACCACAACCAATATCGAGAATTTTCCAATTCTCATTATTTTGCAAAAGGTTGTCTATGAATTTTTTTGATGATCTTTTTATCAAGATTTTATCTTGAGTAATACTCGATTACTAAATTTGGTTCCATAACAATTGGGTAAGGAACCTCTTCAAATTTTGGAATTCTAACAAATTTAAATTTTTTATTTTTTTCATCCATTTGAATATACTCAGGAGTTTCTCTCTCCTTATTTGCCAATGCAATGTCAATAAATGCTAATTCTTTTGATTTATCTCTGATTTCAATGGAGTCTTCTTCTTTTACTAGATAACTTCCAATATTAACTTTTTTTCCATTAACTTTAACATGACCATGATTTATTAATTGTCTAGCTGAAAAGATTGTTGTCGAAAATTTTGCTCTGTAAACGACTGAATCTAATCTTCTTTCTAGCAAACCTATTAAATTTTCCCCAGTATCACCTTTGAGCATAACAGCCTTTTTATAGATATTTCTAAATTGTCTCTCATTAATGTTACCGTAGTAGGCTTTGAGCTTTTGTTTGGCTTGCAATTGAATTCCATAATCAGATGGTTTGGATGATCTAGTTTGACCATGTTGTCCAGGTCCATATGCTCTAGTATTAAAAGGACTTTTTGGTCTTCCCCAAAGATTGACTTTTAATCGTCTGTCTACTTTATGTTTAGAGTTTAATCTTTTTGTCATTTAATATTGGGGTTTATAAACTTACTCATTGTTTTGTCAATCGACGTTTTTTACCTAAACTAGCAAATACACTTGATAAAATCCGTGTTTCCTTAGATGATAATTCCATCCTATAAAAAATATTTCTCAAGTTCTCAAGCATTAAAGGTTTCTTTTCTTTAAGCCTGAAAAAATCTATTTCCTCTAAATTTTTAATGCATAAATTAGTCATTGATAATATATCTTTTTTTGTTGCTTCCTTAACTTTTTTTGATTTTTTGAAACTAGAAATTTTCGAATTAATGATGCTATGCACTGATTGAGCAATTATAATTAAACTATGAGATAAATTTAGAGATTTAAAATCTGGGTGTGTTGGGATTTGAAGAGTATAGTTTGAATAACTTATCTCGTGATTTGAAAGCCCTGAGGCTTCAGATCCAAATAAAAATGCCACTTTTTTTTTATAATTAATCTTTTTTAAATCTTCTAATTGAATATGTTTAATATTTTTATTTCTAAATCTAGCAGATGTAGCAATTAAAATATCAATGTTTTTAAGAGCAGGCTCTAAAGTATTAAAATTTTTACTCGTTCTTATAATATTTTTTGCTCCGACAGATGTGGCTAAAATTTTATCGTTTGGGTAAATTGGTTTAGGATCTATGACAATCATTTTTTGAAAATTAAAATTTTTCATAGCTCTTGCGCACGCACCAATGTTTTCTGATAATTGGGGTTTATGTAAAATAAATGAAATATTATTATTTGACATTATTGGTCTATGCCATGATTTCTATTATAATTTGAAATTTCAGATGTACCTAAATCTTTTAAATATTTTTCATCCGTTTGCCATATACTCACTTTTAATGGATAACATTTTGCTACATCAGATGAATGTTCAGATCCACAATCTCCTCCTGGGCAAGCTGAGAGAGCTCCTAATAAATCTGTCTCTGCAAAAAATTCCAAGTAGTCACCTGGTCTTACGGGACTTGCCTTCATAAAATATTGTTTAGTATCATTGGTAAATCCTGTTAACATAAAAACATTTAAGACATCATGAACTATTTTTTCAGCTTCATCTATATTAAGTTTTTTTTCTTTGACTAAAGCTCTAATTAGGTTCGAATGACAACAATAATGATAATCATTTCCAGATAAAAGTTTTGAAGTATAAGGATCACATCTAGTTCCAATTACATCATGGACAGAACCACCATCCTCATCATAATCATACCAATCTAACGTATCCCATGTAATAATTGCTAAAGATCTTAGATAAGGAAAACTACTAAACATTTTGTCCCCGACAGAAAGATGTGTTCCGTAAAGAGCTCTAGTTTTTCCTGAATAAAATTTTTCATTTAAGTTATTCAAATTAAAAAGATTTAAGTCTCCTACCTGAGGGCCTTCAACGCTTTCTATTCTAAAAAATTGTCCATTTTTAACCTCAAATGTTTTGGCATCTCTAGGTGGAATTATTATTTCATATTTTTTTGTCAAATCTTTTCTAGCCAAATGTAAAATATTTAAGTTTTTTTCTTCAATTTTATTATTTGGATAGCAAACAACTGGTTTTGCTCCAATTCTTTCACTAATATCAGAAGGTTTGTTTGAAAACTTTTTATTCTTCATGCCTAAAGACTAGCAGGAGCATTATCCTTATATAACTTATAATCTAAACTGTCGATTAGTGCTTTAAAGGATGCCTCAATAATATTTGGCGAAACCCCTATAGTAAACCAATTTAATCCTTTTGAATCTGTGCTTTCAATGCTAACTCTAGTTACTGCCTCAGTTCCTGTATTTAAAATTCTTACTTTATAATCGACTAACCTTAGATCTATTAGATATTTAGAATATTTATTAAGTTTTTTTACATTTTTTCTTATAGCATTATCTAAAGCATTAACTGGTCCATTCCCTTCTCCCTCACATAATATCTTTTGACCATCAACTTCTAATTTAGCCTTCGCATACGAGATAATTTCCCCGGATTTATCTTTTTTAACAGAAACATCATATTCATTGATTGAAATATATCTTGGTATGTCGCCCATCAATCTTCTTGCCAGTAGTTCAAAGGATGCATCAGCACCATCATAACTATAGCCTATAAATTCTCTATCTTTTACTTCTTCAAGAAGTTTTTTTATTTTTGGATCATTTTTCTCCACCTTAATTCCAATAAAGTTTAATCTAGACATAATATTAGACTGACCAGATTGATCCGAGACAACTATATTTCTTGAATTACCTACCTCCTCAGGATTTACATGTTCGTAAGTTTTTGGATCTTTCTGAACAGCAGAAACATGCATTCCTCCTTTATGAGAAAAAGCAGATGCACCAACATAAGGTAAATGTTTGTTGGGTTTTCGATTAAGCAATTCATCTAATAGTCTTGAACATTGTGTTAAATTTTTTAAGTTTTCACGTTTAATATTTATTTGATAATTTTCATAGAAATCTTTTTTCAAAAAAAATGTCGGAATTAAAGATGTTAAATTTGCATTACCACATCTTTCACCTAGACCATTTATAGTACCTTGAACTTGTCGTACTCCGGCTTGAACTGCAATTAAACTATTTGCAACTGCATTTTCCGTATCATTATGAGCATGAATTCCTAAATTTTTTCCAGGAATATGTTTTGTAATTTCTGAGACAATTTTTTCTACCTCATGAGGAAGTGTTCCTCCATTTGTATCACACAAAACAATCCAACGAGCCCCATTATCGTAGGCAGATTTTAAGCAATCAAGTGCATAATCAGCATTTGCTTTATAGCCATCAAAAAAATGTTCAGCATCAAACATAAATTCCTTACCTGATTTAACTATATGTTTTGCACTTTCTCTAATATTAATAAGGTTTTCCTCGTTTGAAATACCAAGAGCTACGTCAACTTGGAAATCCCAAGATTTTCCAAACAAGCAAACTGATGAGCTTTTAGAATTAATTAAGGAAGATAACATTGGGTCATTTTCAGCACTATGCTCTGATTTTTTAGTCATACCAAAGGCAGTTAAGTTAGCTGATTTAAAATTGTGATCTTTATTAAAAAATTCTGTATCTGTTGGGTTTGCACCTGGCCAACCTCCTTCAATGTAATCAACACCAAGCTCATCTAAAGAGGAAGAAATTTTCTCTTTATCGTCAATTGAAAAATCTACACCTTGAGTTTGTGCTCCATCCCTAAGTGTAGTATCAAATATATATAGCTGATCTTTACTCATTTAAATTTCCACGTCGTTTTACCATCTTTATCCTCTATTAAAACACCTTTATCTATAAGCTCATCTCTTATTTTATCGGCTTCTTTATAGTCTTTATCTTCTCTAGCTTTATTTCTTTGTTCAATCTTATCTAAAATTTCTGTTTCATTTATTGAAATTTTATTTTTCTTAAACTCTAACCATTGATTTTCTGTTTCATTTAATAAACCTATAAATTTACACGCTGAGATAAATAAACTTTTATCAGTGGCGTTCCCTTTTTGTGCCTTTTCATACAACTTATGAAGATTGGAAATATATCCAGGAGTATTTAAATCGTCGAAAAGTGGTTTTAGAATTTCATCATCAATTTCTTCTGCTTTATAATCAGTCGAGTATACATTATACCATTTGTTAATTGTATTTTGACAATCATTTAAAAGTTTATCATTCCAATCTAAAGGCTGTTTGTAATTGGTGCTCATAATAGCTAACCTTAAAACTTGACCACTTACTTTATTTCTAAAATTTTTTATCTTTAAAATATTTCCTTTTGATTTAGCCATTTTTTCATTTGACATTGTTATGAATGCATTATGCAACCAGTAGTTTACAAAAACTTTTGTATCATTTGCACATCTTGATTGTGCAATCTCATTTTCATGGTGTGGAAATAATAAGTCTATACCTCCTCCATGAATGTCAAATTCATTTCCAAGATACTTTTTTGACATTGCAGAGCATTCTAAATGCCAACCAGGTCTGCCTTTGCCCCAAGGAGACTCCCATGAAGGTTCATCATTTTTTGAAGGTTTCCATAAAACAAAATCCTCTGAGTTTTTTTTATTGTCACTCACTTCAACTCTTGAACCAGCAATTAACTCATCAAGATTTTTATTTGAAAGTTTTCCATAATCTTTAAATTTATTTACCTCAAAATAGACATGTCGATTTTCTTCATACGCAAATCCTTTTTTAACTAAATCAGAAATCATTTCTATCATTAAATCAATATGTTCAGTTGCTTTTGGCTGATGTGTAGGGATATCACAATTTAAATAACTACAATCCTTCTGAAAACTTTTATTTGCACTTTTGGTCAATTCAGAAATTGAAATATTTTTATCCTTTGATGAATTTATAATTTTATCATCAACGTCAGTTATATTTCTAACGTAAATGACTTTTGGATATTTTTTTTTTAAAATTTTATAAAGGATATCAAAAACAACAATTGGTCTTGCATTACCAATATGAGGATCGTCGTATACAGTTGGGCCACAAACATACATTCTTATATTTTTTTCATCTAAAGGAACAAACTTTTCTTTTTTGTTGCTTAGATTATTGGTTAAAAAAATATCATTACCCATGATTTTAGGAATATACTTAAAAAATAGATTTGTGAATCTATTTGATTAATTTGGGATTATGCATACTGGAATTGGCTCCATTTTATGCATATTTTGTTTTCTTATAGTTTCGTACTTAGCTCGATTCGGGGAATCTGGGTTATCCATAGCTTCTTCCAGTTCTTCATATTTTAAACCTAATTGACCTTCGTCTGTTCTTCCATCGTCCCACAAACCATCTGTTGGAGCAGCTTCAATAATTTCTTTTAAAATTCCAAGTTCTTTACCAAGTTCCCAAACTTGAGTTTTATTGCAATCTGCTATTGGAGAGATGTCAACTCCACCATCACCATATTTTGTGTAAAATCCAACACCAAAATCCTCAACTTTATTACCTGTTCCTACAACAATACCCTTGTTAGCTGCAGCCACTTGATAAAGTGTTGTCATTCTTAATCTAGCTCTAGAATTTGCCATACCATGTTGATTTTCAAATTTGGACATGCTTGCACTAAATGCTAAAAATAATTCATCTAAATTAACAGTGTGTGCCTCTACATTATTAAAATTTTTAACCAACCATTCTTGATGTTTTATACTTAAGTCATGCTGGTGTGATTTTTGCTTTATTGGCATAGATAATACAATTGTTTTTAAACCTGTGATCGCACTTAAGGTGCTTGAAACTGATGAATCTATTCCTCCAGAAATACCTATAACTAAAGACTCTGCTTTAGATGGCATAGTATTTACATAATTTTTTATCCAATTTGAGATAAATTTTACCTTTTCTGATGGATTCATAGTTCTAAATTATTAATAATTCAAAAATTTACAATGTATTAAGATGCCGCTCTAGCTGCATTTTTTGAGTATGAGCTATTCTTTTTAATCTCATCTGATATTAAAAAAGCTAATTCTAAAGCTTGATTAGCATTTAATCTTGGATCACAATGGGTATGATATCTTGAAGATAGATCTTTTTCAGATATTTTTTGAGCTCCGCCTATACATTCTGTTACATTTTGACCAGTTAACTCAATATGAAGACCTCCAGCATAACTTCCTTCACTTTGATGACAAGCAAAAACATCTTTAACTTCTTTTAAAACACTGTTGAATGGTCTCGTTTTAAAACCTGTAACTGCTTGTATTGTATTACCGTGACATGGATCACATGACCATATTACGTTTAGTCCCTCTTTTTTAATTGCTCTAATAAGTTTTGGCAAATGTTTTGAAACATTGTCTGCTCCAAACCTCGATATTAAAGTAATTTTACCTTTTTCATTTGTTGGATTAATTCTATTGCATAGATTAATTAGATCGTCAGCTTTTAAAGTTGGTCCACATTTGATTCCAATTGGATTCTCAATTCCTCTACAAAATTCAACATGTCCGCCATCTAATTGTCTTGTTCTATCTCCGATCCAAACAAAATGAGCTGAAGTATCATGATTCTCGCCAGTAGTAGAATCAGTTCTTGTCATTGACTCTTCAAAAGGTAATAATAATGCCTCATGTGATGTCCAAAAATTAACGGTATAAAGTCTATTATTAAAATCTGAGGTAATTCCACATGCTCTCATGAAGGCTATAGCGTCAGCAATTTTGTCCTCAAGATCTTTAAATTTTTTAGCTTGAGGACTTTTTTTAATGTAATCAAGGTTCCACAAATGTACGTTGTTTAAATCTGCAAAACCTCCTTTTGAAAAAGCTCTTATAAGATTAAGTGTTGCAGCTGACTGAGAATAAGCCTTAAATAATCTTTTTGGATCAGGAATTCTCGCTTTTTCGCTAAATTCCATTCCATTGATATTGTCTCCTAAATAACTTGGAAGTTCAAGACCGTTTTTGTTTTCAACTGGTGAACTTCTCGGTTTTGAAAACTGACCAGCAATTCTTCCAAGTTTTACAACTGGTAAAGATGCAGAATAAGTTAAAACTAATGACATTTGTAACATTAGTTTAAATGTATCTCTTATATTGTCTGGATTGAATTCAGCAAAACTTTCAGCACAATCCCCACCTTGAAGTAGAAAAGCTTTTCCATCAACAACTTCAGCAAGTTGATTTTTAAGATGTCTTGTTTCTCCAGCAAAAACTAATGGTGGAAATGTTCCAATCTTATCCAGAACGGTATCCAATTCTTTTTTATCTGGATACTCTGGAATGTGTTTTACAGGATATTTTCTCCAACTATTTTTTTTCCAATTTTTCATATACAACTTAAAAGTGTTTTAACAGAGTTTAAATTTTATTCAACAGTGACAGATTTAGCCAAATTCCTTGGCTTATCAATATCATAACCTTTTTTTAGTGCTGAATAATATGCAAGCTTTTGAAGAGGTATAGTCAAAAGAAATGGTAGTAAGTCGTTATTTGTATTTTCAACTTCAATAGTTTCCCAGATATTTTCAGAAACAATTTCATCTTTACTTTTATTTGTGACTAACAAAACTTTTGCTCCTCTTGCAATAACCTCCTGCATGTTTGAAATAGTTTTTTTATAATAATTATCTCTTGGAGCTAATACTACTACTGGCATTCCATCTTCTATCAACGCTAAAGGTCCATGCTTCATCTCACCTGCAGGATATCCCTCTGCGTGAATATAAGATAATTCTTTTAGTTTCAAAGCACCTTCAAGTGCAATTGGATATGAATAACCTCTACCCAAAAACATGGATCCTTTTGCATCATTAAAGGTAGAGGATATAGCTTGAATATCGTTATCTATTAACAAAGATTTTTCAATTAAACTCGGTAAGTTCTGAAGATCTTTAATCTTCTCTTTGTAATTTTTATTATTAATTTCTTTTCTTAATGATCCTAATTTTAAGGCTAGAATATATAAAATAAGTATTTGTCCTAAAAAAGCTTTCGTAGAAGCAACGCCTATTTCAGGACCACAATGAATAGGTAATACAAAATTTGCATCTCTTGCTATAGAGCTTTCTATCACATTAACTATAGCGCAAGTTTTCATA
>CABXRS010000024.1 GCA_902514665.1 uncultured Pelagibacteraceae bacterium
AATCTTTAATAAAATTTAAAGTCGACTATAAACAAGTAGGTTCTGATAGAATTACAAATGCAATAAGTTTAATGAATGGTAAAAATAATTTTATTATTTTAGATTTTGGAACAGCAACAACATTTGACGTTATAGTTAAAAAAACATACTTTGGGGGCATTATTGCACCAGGTGTAAAATTATCTCTTAATTCTTTATCAGATAGGGCAACGTTGATTCCAAAGATTGACTTAAAAAAGATAAATAAAGTTATTGGAAATAATACAATTTCAGCTGTGAGATCAGGTTTTTTTTGGGGGTATGCAGGTTTAATTGACAATATTATTAATTTAATTAAGAAAGAGACAGGAAAATCTTTTAAAGTAATTATAACTGGAGGATTTTCAGGTTTATTTAAAAACTCAATAAAAAAGAAAGTTAGTCTAAATCAAAATATTACGATTAAAGGTCTTATTAAAATTTCAAGGTTAATTAAATAATATGAAAGATGAACTTTTATTCTGTCCATTAGGTGGATCTGGTGAAATTGGAATGAATATGAATTTGTTTGGTTACGGTCAACCAAGTAATCATAAATGGATAATGGTTGATATTGGAGTTACTTTTGCAGATGATACCATTCCAGGCGTTGATTTAATTTATCCTGATCCAGGATTTATAGTTGAGAGAAAAGATAATTTGCTTGGTATAGTGCTTACACATGCTCATGAAGATCATATTGGAGCAATTGCTCACTTATGGCCCAAATTAAAATGTAAAATATTTGCAACTCCATTTACAGCAGTATTGATTAGAGAAAAATTTAAGGAAAAGCAAATCGATATAACAAATGATTTGCAGATTGTTGAGCTGAATGGATCTGTAAACTTAGAACCATTTGAAATCGAATATATAACTTTAACTCACTCAATTTTAGAACCAAATGGTCTTAGAATTAAAACACCAGCTGGTGTTATTTTACATACCGGTGACTGGAAAGTAGATCCTAATCCACTAATTGGTGACAACATAAACGAAAAAAGATTAAAACAAATTGGAAATGAAGGTGTTCTCGCAATGATATGTGACTCAACTAATGTTTTTAGTGCTGGTAGATCCGGGTCTGAGTTAGATGTCAGAAAAAATATGTTAAACGTAATGTCACGCTTAAAAAAGAGAATAATTATTACATCCTTTGCTTCAAATGTAGCAAGAATGGAAACAGCTTTTTATTGTGCTGAACAAACTGGAAGACAAATTTCCCTTGTAGGTAGATCTATGCACCGTATTTATAAAGCAGCTCGTCAATGTGGATATCTAAAAAATACCATTGAACCAATTGACCCGCGCGAAGCTAAAAATTTTTCAAGAGAAAAAATAGTTTATTTATGTACTGGGAGCCAAGGTGAACCTATGGGGGCAATGATGAGAATTTCTAGTTATGTTCATCCAGATGTTTATATTGAAAATGGAGATGCTGTAATATTTTCATCTAAAATTATTCCTGGAAATGAAAAGAAACTTTATAAGCTTCATAATCAACTAGTTAAAGATGGTATAGAAGTAATATCAGAAGAAACTGAATTCGTTCATGTTTCTGGACATCCCAATAGAGAAGATCTTAAAGATATGTATCAGTGGGTAAAACCTAAGTGTGTTATACCAGTGCATGGTGAGCACAGACATATGATTGAGCACATTAATTTTGCAAAAGAGATGCAAGTCCCACACCCTGTTCAAGTAGAAAATGGAGATATTGTTAAACTTTTTCCAGGCGACAAGCCCGAAGTTTACGACAAGGCGCCAAGTGGAAGGTTATATCTTGATGGAAATGTGAGTGTAGATCCTGACTCACAGTCAATTAAAGATAGAAAAAATCTTAGTGCAAATGGCTATCTGGAGGTCACGCTGATGATTACGTCAAAGGGTAATATTCACAGTAATCCTGTTTTATCTTTTCGAGGTTTACCTGTTGATGATAGGGATGAATTTGTTTACGGTTTAGAAGATGAGATTGAAAAAACTTCAAGGTCTTTTAGAGTTGGAAGCAGACAACAAGAGCACAATCTTATTGATGCTCTAAAAATTACTTGTAGAAAATTTTCAAAAGAAAAAACTGGAAAAAAACCATTCACGAATATTAACTTAGTTCGGATTTAATGAGTGCAACAGGATTAGCTATAATCTATGTAATAATCTGGTGGATAATTTTTTTTATAATATTACCTGTAGATGTAAATAGAACAAAAATTGTTAAAGTTGATGGAGAAGATCCTGGATCTCCAGAAAATCCTAAAATGATTAAAAAGTTCCTCTACTGCACGGTAATAACTACTATTATTTTTATAATAATTTACTTATTAATTAAATTTGAATATTTGAATTTAAGAAATATGATCATTTAAGATGTTATTATCTAAATTATTTATCCCTATTTTAAAAAATAATCCTTCTGAGGCCAAAATTAAATCTCATCAATTAATGTTGAGGGTAGGAATGATTAAACAATCTTCAGCAGGAATTTATTCATGGTTACCCTTAGGTTTCAAGGTAATGAAAAAAATTGAGGAGATAGTAAGACAAGAACAAAATAAAATTGGTGCACAAGAAATCTTAATGCCTACAATTCAATCAAGTGAAATTTGGAAAGAAAGTGGTAGGTACGAAGATTATGGTGAAGAAATGCTTAGAATAAAGGATCGTCAAAATCGTGACATGCTTTATGGACCAACTAACGAGGAACAAGTAACAGAAATTTTTAGATCTTCTTTAAAATCATATAAATCTCTTCCACAACTTCTTTATCATATTCAGTGGAAATTTAGAGATGAAATTAGACCAAGGTTTGGAGTAATGAGAGGTAGAGAATTTTATATGAAAGATGCTTACTCTTTTGATATCTCTGATGAGGAAGCATTCTATTCTTATAATAAATTTTTTTTATCTTACCTTAGAACTTTTAAAAGACTGTCTTTAACTGCCATTCCAATGGCTGCAGACACGGGACCAATTGGAGGAAATTTATCCCATGAATTTATTATTTTAGCTGACACTGGTGAAAGTAAAATTTTTACTGATAAAAGAATTTTTGATTTAAATAGTAATGATACAGAATTAGAAAAAAATTCTTTGCGACAAATGAGAAAAAAATATGAGAAGTATTATTCAGTAACAGATGAAAAATTCAATAAGGAGGAATTTGAAAAAGCTGTATCTGAAGAAAACAGATTGATCACAAAGGGTATTGAAGTAGGACACATTTTTTATTTTGGCGATAAATATTCTAAAGCCATGAACGCTTCAGTTGATTTGCCTGGTGGTAAGAAAGACTTTGTTAAAATGGGCTCATATGGAATTGGTGTATCCAGGTTAGTTGGCGCTATTATAGAGGCCAAATACGATGACAAAAATGAAATCATGAAATGGCCATTGTCTGTTGCTCCTTATGATATTGCTTTAGTACCAATGATAAATAAAAATGACACAGCAGCTCTAGACAAAGCAAACAATATAAATAAAGAATTAATTAAAAATAATATTGATGCTTTAATCGATGATACTGAAGAAAATTTTTCATCAAAAATTAAAAAAATGAATTTAATTGGTGCCCCTTATCAAGTCATCATTGGTAAAAAATCAGATGGTGATTTATTAGAGTTTAAAGAAACTGGGAAACAAACCCAAAATATATCTTTAAAAAAAATTGTAGAAATTATTAAAAAACAAAAAAATTCAAATTGATTTCTAATTTAGAAAAAGAAATTACACTAAGGTTTTTAAAAGCTCGTAAAAATGATGGGTTTTTAAATGTCATATCTATTTTCTCATTTATTGGCATTAGTCTAGGGGTTGCTGTTCTTATAATAGTTATGTCAGTAATGAATGGATTTAGAACAGAGCTAGTAAATAAAATTGTTGGATTTAATCCCCATTTGACTATTGAATCTTATGGTCAAAAAATCGATAAAAGCAAAATAGATAGTGGTACATTAAAATCTATTTCTAAAAACATATTACTCAGTAATTCTGGTGAAGCAATAATTTTGAAAAATGAGACCTCAAAAGGAATAGTACTAAGAGGTTATTTAAGTAATGATTTTTACAAACTAAAGATTATTAAAAATAAAAATTTTAAAGGTAATAAACTCAATTTAGAAAAGAATTCGATCTCAATTGGTAATGAACTTAGTTTTTCTTTAAATCTAAAAATTGGTGATGAGATAACAATTTTATCACCTAGTGGTGTACAAACTATAATTGGAAGCATGCCAAAACAAAAAACTTTTATAGTTACATCAATATTCAATAGTGGTTTAGCAGAATTTGATAACAACATTGCACTGATTAATTTGTCCACACTCGAAGATTTTTTTGGTTTCCAAAAAGAAGAAAGGAACCTAGAAATTTATTTGAAAAATCCAAAAAATATAGAAAAACAGAAATCTGAATTTCAAAAGGTCTACGATCAAGAATTTGTTTATAGCTGGGCGGATATGAACAGCTCCCTCTTTTCAGCTTTAAAAGTAGAAAGAAATGTTATGTTTATAATTTTATCTTTAATTATTGTTGTTGCTGCGTTTAATATTATATCAGGTCTAACAATATTAGTTAAAAATAAAACTAAAGATATAGCTATACTAAAATCAATTGGAGTTTTAAATAAATCAATTGTTAAAATCTTCTTTTTAATTGGAGTTATTATAGGAACTTCAGCAACTATTTTTGGAATCTTTTTAGGGGTAACATTTTCACTATATGTTGAAAATTTAAGACAATTTTTAAGTTCAACTTTTAATATTAGTTTATTTCCAGAAGAAATTTATTTCTTAAGCAAAATGCCTTCAGAAATTAATCCAAGCTCAATACTAATAATATCAATCTGCTCAATATTTATAACTATAGTAGTTTCAATATTTCCTGCTTTAAAAGCTGCCAAACTTGACCCAATAAAAGCATTAAAATATGAGTAAATTTTTAGAATTAAAAAATATTTCAAAAACTTTTAAGGCTAGTAAAAATCTAAAAGTTATAAAAAATTTATCATATAATTTTAAAAAAGGTAAAATTTACTCTTTGATGGGTCCTTCAGGTTCTGGGAAGTCTACTCTATTAAATATAATTTCCTTAATAGATAAGCCTTCAAATGGTTCAATCAAATTTAACAAACATCAAATTGATTATGTTGAGAAAGAAAAAAATGATCAATTTAGAGCAAAAAAAATTGGAATCGTTTATCAACAAAATAATTTATTACCCGACTTTACGTCATTAGAAAATATTTATTTAGCAAGTTTATCAATCAACAATAATAAAGATTTAGCTATTTCTAAAGCAAAACAATTATTAAAGAAAATAGGCTTATCTAGTAGAGCTGATCATTATCCTTCTCAGTTATCTGGTGGTGAAGCTCAAAGGATTGCAATTGCAAGAGCAATAATTAATGATCCAGAGATAATTTTGGCAGATGAGCCAACTGGAAGTTTGGACATGAAAACAGCACAAATAATATTTAAATTATTAAAGGATCAAAAAAGATCTGATAGATTAATTATATTTGCAACTCATAATAGATTTTTTGGAAATAAGGCAGATTGCTTATTGGAGATATTAAATGGTAAGATAAAATCATCTAATGGCTGAGTCTTTATTACAAAACTTTAATCATCTTAAAATTCATACTCAGTACTCAATTTGTGAAGGTGCTATTAAAATCGATGATCTTCAAGAATATTCAAAAAGTAATAAAATAAAATCATTAGGTCTATGCGATACATCAAATCTTTGTGGAGCATTAGAGTTTGCTGAGAAAATATCAAAATCAGGAACACAGCCTATTATTGGAACACAAATTAACTTTAAAATTGATGACACAATCGGATTATTGCCTTTGTATGCGCTTAATGAAATAGGTTACAAAAATATTATTCATCTATCATCAGTATCTTATTTAAAAAATGATGAACTATCTAATCCACATATAACTTTTAATTATTTATTAAATAATTCTGAAGGTATTGCATTATTTTCTGGAACTGTTTTTGGATTATTTGGTAAATTATTTGATAAGGGTAAATTTACTGAAATAAATGAATTGTATAATAAATTAAAATTAAAGTTTGGAGATAGATTTTATATTGAAATCCAAAGACATAAAGACTTAAACGAAAATAGTTTTGAAAAATTCAATTTAAAAAAATCTTTAGATCTTAAGATTCCAATAATTGCTACAAATGAGGTGTATTATTTAAATCAAAATATGTATGAAGCACATGATGCATTGATTTGTATAGGTAACAAAACTTATGTTAATGAAAAAAATAGACTAAAGTTAACTGATCAACATTATTTTAAAAATAATTCAGAAATGTCCAAATTATTTGCTGATCTACCAGAAGCTTTGGAGAATAATTATAATTTTCCTCTTAGATGTAATTTTAGACCTTTATTTTCTACCCCAATTTTACCAAATATAAGTCAAGAAAAAGGAGAAAATGCTGATGATTTTTTAAAAAAAGAGACTTTAGATGGACTGAAAACTAAATTTGAAAAGGTATTTAAAATTCAAACTAATGATATCGAAACTAACAAACGCTATTTAGAATATAAAAAAAGATTAGAACATGAACTTTCAATAATTATTGAGATGAAGTATGCTAGTTATTTTCTGATTGTATCAGACTATATTAAGTGGGCAAAAAATAATGATATACCAGTCGGTCCTGGTAGAGGTTCAGGAGCTGGTTCTTTAGTTGCTTGGTGTTTATCTATCACTGATGTAGATCCAATTAAATTTAATTTAATTTTTGAAAGATTTTTAAACCCTGATCGTATATCTATGCCTGACTTTGATATTGATTTTTGTGAGGATAAAAGAGATCTAGTTTTTGAATATTTAACAAAAAAGTACAAAGACAGCGTTGCTCATATAATTACTTTTGGAAAATTAAAAGCCAGAATGGTTATTCGAGATGTTGGGAGAGTTTTAGGATTATCTTATGGGTTTGTAGACAGCATTTCTAAAATGATACCTTTTGATCCTTCAAGACCTCAAACTTTAACGCAATGCATAGCTGGTGAACCGAGACTGCAAAAATTAATTAATGATGACCCAAAAGTTAAGAGGTTAATAGATTTATCCCTCCAATTGGAAGGCCTAAATAGAAATGTTGCAACTCATGCAGCAGGTGTAGTTATTGCGGATAGAAAACTGACTGAAGTAGTTCCTTTATACAAAGATAGTTCCGCAGATTTACTATTACCCTCTACTCAATTCGATATGTATTCAGCGGAAAATGCAGGGTTAATAAAATTTGATTTTCTTGGTTTAAAAACTCTTACTGTGATTAACAATACTCAAAAGTTAATAAAAAAAATTGATAAAGATTTTAATATAGAAAATATTAATTTTGAGGATCAAAAGGTATTTGATTTATTATCAAGCGGTAAGACAGTTGGGTTGTTTCAGATTGAAAGTGCTGGTATGCGAGAGGCCTTAATGCAAATGAAACCTAATCACATAGAGGATATAATTGCTCTTGTAGCTTTATATCGACCAGGACCAATGAGCAACATTCCAATTTATAATGATTGTAAACACGGAAAACAGTCACCTGATTATTTACACCCTCTTTTAGAGAATATTTTAAAGCCAACTTATGGAGTAATTATTTATCAAGAACAAGTAATGCAAATAGCACAAAAATTATCAGGTTTTAGTGCAGGTCAAGCTGACTTACTTCGAAGAGCTATGGGCAAAAAGAAAAGAGCTGAACTTGAAAAGCAGAAGCAAGGTTTTATTGAAGGGGCAATAAAAAATGGAATTGCTAAAGACGTTGCGGCAGGAATATTTTTAAAAATTGAACCTTTTGCAGAGTATGGTTTTAACAAGAGTCATGCTGCTGCTTATGCAATAATTTCTTACCAAACAGCTTTTTTAAAAACCTATTATCCAAAAGAATTTATTGCTACATCAATGACAATGGATATTTCAAATCAAAATAAACTAAGTGAATTTTATGAAGAATTAAAAAGATTAAATATAGAAGTTGTTCGACCTGATATAAACAAATGTTTTGCAAATTTTAGAACTCTTAATGGAAAGTTTTATTATGCGTTAGGTGGAATAAAAGCTGTAGGGTATGATGCAATTTCAAATATTATCGATGAGAGAATTGCTAATGGAAAATTTTCTTCAATTAATGATTTTTTAAATAGAGTTAACCCTAAAGATATAAATAAACTTCAACTTGAGGGATTAGTAAAAGCAGGCGCTTTTGATAACATAAATTCTAATAGACAAGCACTGTTTGACTCAATACCAAATATTATTACAAAAAGTAAAAATATCTTTGATAATAAATCAGTAAATCAAATAGATTTATTTTCCGAGGACGAAAATAGTCAAAATGATATTATTAATAAAATCGAAGATTGGAAATTCGAAGAAAGGCTAGCAAAAGAATTTGAGGCAGTAGGTTTTTTTATTTCTGATCATCCTTTGAATCAATTTACTGAAATATTTGATGACTATAAAATTAATGATTATACAAAATTTATTTTAGATGATGAAATTAAAAATTCAAATATAGCTGCTACTTTACTTAAATTACAGGAAAGAAAAACCGCAAAAGGAAATTCTTATGCAGTTTTAAAATTAACTGATTTATCAAGTGTATTTGAGATATTTATATTTTCTGATATTTTAGAATTAAATAGAGAAATTTTAAAAGAGGGTAACTCTTTAATATTAACTCTAGTTAAAAATATAACTAATGACGAAAATAGATTTAAAAGAATTAATGTTCAAAACATAGTTTCACTAAAAGAGTTATTTAACAGTCCAATTAATGAAGTTTCTTTTCAGGTTAGTACAAAAGACCAAGTTGAGGTGATATCAAAAATACTTGAAGAGAATGGCAAAACTGTAGTCAATATTAATTTAGTGACTGATAATAGTATCCTTGAATTTAAATTAAAAAATCTGAAAAATTTAGATAGAAAAGTACTAAATTTGTTAAGAAAACAAGAAATTCAAGCCACAATTTCGTAAATAAAACTTGTTAAATTCTTAAAATATTTGTAAATAATCCATAAATTAAATTAACACGCACACAGTTAGTGGTTTTATACCTCCGGTCCTTAATTGGAAATTACTGTGGTGGCTTAACCGGGAAAAAATATGAAAATACCTAAAGTTACAATTCAACAATTATTAGAGGCAGGTGTTCATCTTGGTCACAAAACTTTAAGATGGAACCCAAAAATGAAAAAATACATTTTTGGAAAAAGGGATTCAATCCATATTATTGATTTAACACAAACACTAGAATTAACAAAAGTGGCTTTGGAGAAGATATATAGCACTATTGCTAATAACGGAAAAATTTTATTTGTCTCTACAAAAAAACAAGCTTCAGAGGCAATAGCAGAAGTTGCAAAAGAAACAGACCAATACTTTGTAAATTATAGATGGTTAGGTGGAATGCTAACTAATTGGGGAACAATTTCAAACTCAATTAAAAAATTAAAAAAATTGGAAATAGATTTATCTTCAGAAAATAGAGGATTTACTAAAAAAGAGCTTTTAAAAATGAGTGTTAAAAAAGATAAACTACAAAGATCTTTAGGTGGCATAGCTGAAATGAAGAAAGTTCCAGATCTTGTTTTTGTCATAGATACAAATTATGAGTCTTTAGCTATAGCGGAGTCAACTAAGCTTGGAATACCCATTATTGCTGTTTTAGATAGTAATTCAAATCCTGAAAATATTGATTTTCCAATTCCAGGAAATGATGATGCTAGAAGAGCGATTGATCTTTATTGTAATCTTATAAAAGAAACAATTAATAGTGCTAAAAACTATGTTCCAGCTCATGAAAAAAAACAGGATGCAGTTAATGACATTAAGAATGACGAAGATAAATCAAAAACTATTCAAGAGTTAGATAGAGAAAAATTAGAGCAAAAGTTCTCTAAAGACACTAAGGAGAAGTTAAATTAATATGAGTGACATAGAGAATGTAAAGAAGTTAAGAGAAGTAACTGGTGCTGGCTTTAAGGATTGTAATCTTGCAATAAAAGAAGCTAATGGTGACTTGGAAAAAGCTGTTGAAATATTAAGAGTAAAAGGAATTTCTAAAGCTTCAAAAAAAATGTCTAGAGAT
>CABXRS010000025.1 GCA_902514665.1 uncultured Pelagibacteraceae bacterium
GGTTTATCAAGACCTTGCTCTAGCTGGAAATTTGCCTATTGGAGAAAATATTTTTTTAGGAAGAGAGCCAACTAAAAATATTGGTTTCTTAAAATTTTTAGATTTTAATAAAATAAAAGAATTAACAAACGCTCATTTAGGAAAACTTAAAATAAACGTTAAGAGTGCTGATCAAAAAGTCGAAGAACTTTCTGGAGGTCAAAGACAAGCTGTTGCAATTGCTAGATCTACAGCATTTAATGCTAAAGTTGTCATCATGGATGAACCAACAGCTGCTCTTGCAATTAAAGAAGTAGGAAAAGTATTAGATCTTATAAATAGCTTAAAAAAAACAGGCGTTGGTGTTATTGTTATAAGTCATAGAATGGATGATATTTTTTCAGTTTGCGATCGAGTGATGGCGCTATTTCAAGGTACAAATTTTGCAGAGTCTGAACTTTCAAATACTTCAAGGGATGAAGTAATTGGATGGATAATGGGTAAAAAATAAAATGGAAGTAAAAGATAGTAAAAAAGAGAGTCTGTATTTAAAGCTAATGCCCTACATTGAAAAGTATGGCATTCTTTTATTGCTTGTGCTGATGATACTGGTAATGCACATTTTGCAGCCAGATGTCTTCTTGTCATGGAGAAATGTAACAAACGTTTTCAAACAAATCTCTTGGCAATCAATGTTAGCTTTAGGTGTCTTCATGGTTATTGTAACTGCTGGTATAGATCTTTCTGTCGGCTCAATAATGATGTTGTCACTCATGGTTTTAGCAATCGTTGCAAAAGCAGGAGCACCTTGGTTTATTGTTGTTATAACTCCTCTGATAGCAGGGTTCTTGTGTGGTTTGTTTAATGGAGCAGGAATTACTTTTTTGAGGATGCCTCATCCATTTATAATGACCTTAGGCACACTTTATATTTTTAGAGGGACAGGAAACCTTATATCTGGTGGAACACCAATTAGTGGTTTCACAGATGAAGTTAGATATCTGGGACATGGTAGAATTGACTTAACATGGCTTGGATTAGAAAAGTCACAGTACTTACCTGTAAGCTTAGTTTTAATTGCCATTGTATATGTTATTTTTTGGTTTTTTCTTAATCACAGTAGAACAGGAAAATGGATTTACGCGATAGGTGGAAATCCAAGTGCCGCTCGAGCATCAGGTATAAATGTAAATAAAATTTTAATCATAGTATATTCACTTTGTGGTTTCTTATCTGGTATTGGAGCATTAATTTTAGCAGGAAGGACTGACTCCGGTTATCCAAATGCAGGTTTACAATCTGAATTAGATGCTATTGCAGCATGTATTATAGGTGGTGCAAGTTTTTTTGGTGGAAGAGGAACTGTATTAGGAGTTTTTGCTGGTGTAATGATTATGGGTATTTTAAGAAATGGACTCAATTTAATGGATGTCAGCTCATTCTGGCAGCAGGTTTTAATCGGGTCAATTATTGTTATAGCTGTTTATATAGATGTTCTAAGACGAGATCTTGGAACTAGAAAATAATTAAAAATCATTTTACACGTAAAGGTTGTTTTGACTGTATAAACAGTTGAATTTTTTCCAAAATTTTTATTTAATTTAGATTATTTAAATAACAATAGGGGAATAAATAAATGAAAAACTTAACAAAAAAAATTGTTGTTCTTTTTACAGCAATATTTTTATCAATTAGTTTAGGTTCAGTTTCTTTTGCTGATGGACATGGTAAAAAAATATTGTTTAGCATCAAAGGTCCAGGATCTGGAAATCCTTTTTGGGCATCTGTAACAAAAGGTGCTGAGGAAGAGGCTAAAAAATTAGGAGTTAAATTAATTTTAATTGCACCTCCTCAAGAAGGTGATGTTCAGGCACAAATAAATCAAGTTGAAGACCAACTTGCCAAAGGTGTTGATGCTCTGGCACTAGCACCAGGAGATCCAAATGCTTTTGCACCAATTGTTGATGATGCAATAAAAAGTGGAGTTCCAGTTGTATTTGTTGACACCAAAGGAATTAACGAAGGTGTAACATTTATTGGAACTAACAATATGAATGGTGCAGAGTTAGCCGCAAAATTTATATGTGATAAAACTCCAAAAGGTTCTGATGTTGCAATCTTAACAGGTATCGAGTCTCAGTCGACTGCGTTACTTAGAAGAGATGGAGCAATCAAAGGATTTAAAAATTGTGGTTTAAACATTGTTGCAACTCAAACAGCAGAATGGGATACAGCAAAAGGTAGATCAGTAACAGAATCTATAATTTTGAAAAATCCTAACATCAAAGCAATATTTGCTTCTAACGACAACATGGGACTAGGTGCTATGCAAGCTCTTAAAGATGCGGATATGAATGATGTGGTAGTTGTTGGATTTGATGCAACTCCAGATGCAGCTACAAGTATTCTTAAAGGAGAAATGACAGCAACAATTGCTCAGTTCTCTTATAACATGGGTGCTTATGGTGTGAAATATGCTCTTGAGTTAGCTAATGGTGGAAGTATTGATATAAATATTGATACTGGTACACAATTAGTAACAACAGAAAACGCTAACGATTTTAAATAATCTTTAGAATTAACTATAATTAAAGGGTGGAATTTTTATTCCACCCTTTTTTTTTATGTAATATAATAAATTAATGTTAATTAATATTAATCCAATCTTAAGTCCTGAACTACTCTTTCATCTAAGATCTATGGGACATGGAGAAAAAATAATCTTAGCAGATGCAAATTTTCCAGCAAATACTTCTAATGATAGGGTAATAAGATTAGATGGCGTAGGCATAAAAGAAGCAGCTTCAGGAATTCTTTCTGTTTTTCCTCTTGATAGTTTTGTTGTTTCTCAAGGTGGATCACCAGCTTTAAGAATGGAGGTAGATGATAAACCAGAAGAATTAACAGAAACACATAAAGAATTTATTGAAGTGATTAAAAAAGTTTCTGGAGAAAATTGGAAAGTTGGTTCCATTTCTAGACAAGATTTTTATAAAGAGGCAAAAAAAGCATACTGTATAGTTACAACTACTGATGCAAGACCGTTTGGATGTTTTATTTTAACTAAAGGTGTAATTTTACCTGACGGTAAAGTTTGGACATAAATATTTAAGCAATGAAATCTATTTGCATTTTTGGAGTTTTTGTTGCTGACCTATGTTTTGTGGGGAGTAAAATTCCTATAAAAGGTCAAACAATTTTAGGCGAAAAACATATAGTTGGTCCAGGTGGTAAAGGGTCAAATCAAGCAATTGCAGCAGCAAGATTAAATGGAGACATAAGTTTTATTACTAAGATGGGCAAAGACAGTCATTCTAAGATGGCTTTTGATCTTTACAAAGAAGCTGGAGTAAAAACCCATTCTATTATTCAAGACGAGAAACTCTTTACAGGTGTAGCTGGTATTATGATTGATGAAAATGGAAATAATGCAATTAATATTGTTTCTGGAGCAGCAGAACATCTAGTTAACAGTGATGTTGATAATCATATAGAAACTATCAAAAATTCAGAAATATTTCTCACTCAAATGGAAACTCCTGATGAGACAACAATTTATGCTTTGAAAAAAGCAAAAAAAAATGGATGTACTACTATTTTAAATCCTGCCCCAGCACGAAAAATTGATGAAGAAAACTTTAAATTAATTGATTTTTTTACGCCAAATGAAACTGAAGCAGAGTTTTATTTAAATAAAAAAATTAAAACTGAGTCTGATATTAAAAATGCAGGTCAGGAACTTTTAAAAAAAGGTGTGAAAAATGTAATAATTACCTTAGGAGAAAAAGGTGTTTATTTCGCTAATAACGAAAAAAATTTTTTCTTAGATGCTTTTAAATTAAAAGAACCTGTTCTTGATACTACAGGCGCAGGTGATGCATTTAACGGAGCCCTCACTGTTGGTTTGGCAAATAATTTAGAAATTAAAGATGCTTTAAATTTTGCAAATAAAATAGCAGGAATTTCAACAACAAAATTAGGCGCAGCTGCGTCCATGCCTTTTACAAAAGATTTAATTAATTATTAATTTTAATTTTTTTTATTTTTAGACATAGATAGAGCAATTTTAAAAGAATTCAAAATTGGATCTATGTTGGCTTCATTTTTACCTGCAATAGCAAATGCAGATCCATGAGCAGTGGTAGTTACTGGTACAGTTAATCCGCCTTGAACTGTTACTCCTCTATCAAAACCAAATGCTTTAAGACCAGATTGAAGTGCATCATGGTACATACCAACCATACAATCATGATTTTTATTTTTATATGCTACCACAAAAGATGTATCACATGGTAATGGACCATCTACATTGTATCCAAGTTTTTTTGCTTCTTCTATAGCAGGAATAATTTCATCTTTTTCCTCTGTACCAAATTCAGCATGTGGATTAAGTGCTTGAATTGCTATTCTTGGTTTCTTAACACCGTTTAGCTCCATGACTTCGTTGATTAGTTTAATCGGTTTCATAATATTTTCTTTTGTAATATGTTGAGCGACTTCTTTAATTGGAATGTGGGATGTCACTCTAGCTGTCCAAAAATTATCAATAACATTAAACTCACAACAAAAACTATTTACCTCTAGTTTCTCAGCCATTAGCTGTAATTCATCTGAATGTTTATTTCCTCCAAGTTTTAGACTTGTCTTATTCATTGGAGCAAAATTAATAGCATCAATTTTTTTTTCTTTTGCAAGAGTTAAAGCTAAATCCAAAGCTTCTAAAACACTTTCACCAGATTCTTTAGATGGTTCTGCCAATTTGTAGTTGTGATTTTTTCCTTTTGAGATATCTAAGAAAAATTTATTCGATTTATTAAAATCAATTTGGTCAAAATTTTCAACTATATCTAATTGATGTGAAAATCCTGTTATACTATTTCCACTTTCAAATACATGTTTTTCACCAATTACAACTATATTTGCTTTTTTTGTAATATCATCATTTAGAAGTTTTGAGATCAGTTCGGGTCCTATACCTGCAGGATCACCAAGAAGTAAAGCGATGTTAGATTTATTTTCAACCATTTTTTCCTTTACGTCTTGTAGCAGATTATGATTAAATTATTAAATATAAATTAACAATAGAGGGAAATAATGAAAAAAAGTTTTAAATTATTTTTAGCTGCCGCATTTTTGGTAACTGAATTTTTTGTTGTTGCACTTCCATTAATGATTACATCTGCAAAAGCAGATGGTCACCCGATTCAATCAGTTACACACGCTGGTTTTGGTGGTGGAACAGATGTAACTACTAGAATGATGTTATTAAGAACTAGAAGGTATCTAAAACAAGATATGCAATTAGTTAATAAAAAAGGTGGAGGTGGAGCTGCATCTATGGATTATATGATGACTCTTCCAGCAGATGGAAATCATACCTTAACTTGGACTACTGGTCATGCCGTATCAATGGCATTAGGTAAAACTAAAGTTAAATTAAGCGATATGCAACCACTTGCAAGAGGAACTGATGATCCTCAATTATTCGTTGTTAACTGTAAGAACGACATTAAAGATGCCAAAAAGTTTATTAGTGCGCAAAAATCTAAATCATTAAAGTATGGAACAACACACGTTGGTGGTATTGATGATGTAAGTGCAATTGCTTTTACTAAAAAGGGTAAACTTACAGATCCAACAATTGTAGCTTATAAAGGTGTAGGACCTATTAAAACTAACCTTATCAAAGGAGATATAGATGTAGGTGTTTTAAACTTAGGAGAAGCTGTTACTGAAATAGAAGATGGCACTTTATGTGTATCAGTTGTCTTAGCTAGTAACAGAATGGAAAAATTAAATAATGTTCCTACGGCTACTGAATTAGGAATTCCAGTTGTTCTATCTACTGTTAGAGGATTTGTAACAAGAAAAGGTGTACCTGCTGATAGAAAAAAACAACTAGAAGATGCAATGATAAAAGCTATGGAGCATAAATATTTCCAAAGTTTTTTAACAGACATTGGTCTTGATTCAACTAGTGTTGTTGGAGCTGATGAGTGGGGTAAGCAAATGGAAGTTATGCTTGCAGAAATGACTGCTCAACTTAAAGCTTTAGGTTACATTAAGTAGTTTTAATCAAAGTACATTTTTTAGCATGAATAATGTACGAGATAAAAAAAGGGCAAACAAAAGTTTGCCCTTTTTTTTTAGAACAGAGTTTAAAGTTTTTTTTACAATCATATTAGTTTCAACGATATTATTAATATCCACTTTCTCATTTGACACTGTTCCGCCAATTTTAAATAGAGGAATCCAACCTGCTACGTTTCCAAAAGGCTTGCTTGTCTTGATGATAGTACTAACTTCGATTATCTATTATTTATCTTTTAGAAGACCTTGGAAAAAAGAAAAAAATTTACCTAAGCCCTTTTTTTTAACAATTATAAGTTTCGTTTTATTTATAGTAATTTCAAAAACTTTAGATTTTTTTCTAGCAATTTCAGTATTGTCAATTTTTGTATCATATAATTGGGGTGAAAGAAGAGTTTTTTATTTATTATTAGTAAGTATAATTTTTCCTTTAGTTGTCTTTATTTTTTTTGAAATGGTTTTAGGACTTAGGTTTCCTCCAGGAATAATTACAAATCTTTATTATTATTAAAATGGATAATCTAATTTTAATGATGGCTCCTTTGTTTAGTTCAAAACTATTATTAGTTTTATTATTTGGAACTCTATTTGGATTGGTTTTAGGAGTTCTGCCTGGCTTAGGACCTACAACAGGAGGTGCATTAATATTACCTTTCACTATGACTTTGGATCCTTTGTCTGCAATTATTTTGTTAACATCTATATATTGCGCAGGAACATATGGAGGAGCAATTACGGCTGTACTTATTAATACACCCGGAACTCCAGCTGCAGCAGCGACATGTTTGGATGGATATCCATTGGCTCAAAAAGGTGAGGCAGGTAGAGCTTTAGGTATGGCAACAGTTTCAAGCACAGTTGGTGGGATATTTAGTGTGATAGTTCTTGTATTTTTTGCACCTATATTGGCAAATCTTGCATATGAATTTGGTCAACCCGAATATTTTGCTTTAGCAATTTTTGGTTTAACTATGCTGGCTTCAATCGGGGATGGTAGTCCAATAAAAAATTTAATAGCAGGAGCTTTTGGAATTCTAATTTCAACAGTTGGAAAAGATTTCATGACATCAATAGATAGATTTACTTATGGTATTAATGAACTTTCAGTAGGAATAGGATTTATTCCAGTTGTTGTAGGATTGTTTGCTATAAGTGAAATGTTAACTCAGTCTACATTACTTGATCAAGTATTTAAAAGAGTGGCCCTAAAAGCTGTAAAGCTTCCAACTAAAGATGACTATAAAAAAACTTGGAAAACAATCCTTAGATCAAGTGGGATTGGATCATTTATAGGAGTGTTACCTGCTGAGGGAGGAACGGTTGCTTCTTTAATTGGTTATTCAGAGGCAAAAAGATTTTCAAAAAATCCTGAAGAATTTGGAAAAGGCTCAGTAGAGGGAATTGCAGGTGCCGAGGCAGCAAATAATGCTGCCACAGGTGGTGCTATGGTTCCTACATTAGCACTTGGTATTCCTGGAAGCGCAACTACTGCAGTTATATTAACAGGATTAATTATACACGGAGTAAGACCTGGACCAGATCTATTTAAGGAACAACCTGAATTTCTTTATGGAATTTTTGGTGCAATGTTAGTGGCTAATGTTTTATTTTTTATTTTTGGTTTCTTTGGCGCAAAACTTTTTGCAAGAATTACTCTTGTACCTAATAAAATTTTATGGCCAATGATATTTGCAGTGTCAGTTTGTGGAACTTACTCATTAAGCCAATCAATAATTGATGTATGGATAATGTTATTTTTTGGTGTGCTAGGTTTTTTTATGAGACGATATGGTTTTTCAGTTGTTCCAGTTATTATTGGATTAATTTTAGGTGAACTAGTTGAAGGAACTTTGAGACAATCAATTGTAATATTTGATGGAAATTGGCTTATGTTTCTAACTAGACCCATTGCCTTAACATTCTTTATTTTATCTTTAATTGCACTTGTTTTTCCTTTAATAAGATCAAAAAAAATAAAAAAAAAATATGATCAAGTTTGACATAGAAAATAGAGTAGCTGTTGTAACTGGTGGGGCCCAAGGATTTGGTTTAGCAATTACAGAAAGATTTATAGAGTCAGGAGCAAAAGTTGTAATTTGGGATATTGATGAAAATGAAGCAAAAAAAGCTTTAGAAAAAGTAAACTCTAAAAATTTATCCTATCAAATAGTTGATGTTAGTGATTTTAATAAGATCAATGAAAAATTAATCGAAATTGAAAGCCTTCATGGAAAAATAGATATTTTTATAAATAACGCAGGTGTGGCAGGTATGAATACTACAGTTGCAGAATACCCAATAGAAGAGTGGAAAAAGGTAATTAATTTAAACCTCAATGCAGTTTTTTATTGCTGTAAAGCAGTAGTTCCTTTCATGGAAAAAAATAATTATGGGAGAATTGTAAACATAGCATCTATAGCTGGAAAAGAAGGTAATCCTAATGCTAGTGCATATAGCACTTCAAAAGCTGGAGTAATTGGTCTAACTAAATCACTCGGAAAAGAACTTGCTCAAAAAAATATAGCAGTAAATTGTGTTACTCCTGCAGCTGCAAAAACAAGGATTTTCGATCAAATGACTGAAGCGCATATCAATTATATGCTTTCAAAAATTCCTAGAAATAAGTTTGCAAAAGTTGAGGAATTAGCGTCTTTAGTCACATGGTTATCTAGTGAAGAAAATTCATTTTCAACAGCTGCTGTTTTTGATTTAAGCGGTGGTAGAGCTACATATTAGTTATGCAAATAGGTATAGATGTTGGTGCTACAAAAATTGAAACTGTAGTTTTAGAACAAAACGGTCAAGAGAAACACAGATCCAGGACTGCATGTCCCAAAGATTATTTATCAATAATTAATGCTATTAAGGATATTAATCAAAAATTAGAAAAAGAATTTAAAATGGAATTACCTATAGGAGTATGTCACCCAGGAATACACTCTCCTCAAACAGGTTTAGTAAAAAATGCACCAAATTGTTATTGGCTTGAAAAAAAACCTTTTCAAAATGATTTACGTAAAGCGCTCGGCAAAGAAGTTTTTTGTGAAAATGATGCAAATTGTTTTGCGTTATCTGAAGCAATTGATGGGTCAGGAAAAAATTATAAAATTGTTTATGGAATTATTTTAGGTTCAGGAGCCGGAGGTGGACTTGTAATTGATAAACAAATTATAAGTGGTCCAAATGGTGTGGCAGGTGAGTGGGGACACAATCAAATTCCATATTTTGCAG
>CABXRS010000026.1 GCA_902514665.1 uncultured Pelagibacteraceae bacterium
AACTTTAAAATCTAAAACTATATCCTCGAATTTTAAAGATATGACTGTTCATCAATGCCCACCTAACGGACCAGGTGTAACAGTGTTATTAATGTTAAAGCTACTAGAGAAATTAAAAATAAATGAATTTAATCCTGATAGCGTTGAAAGGTTCCACCTTGAAGCTGAGGTAACAAAATTGTGTTATAAAATAAGGGAGGAAAATATTGCAGACCCAAATTTTATAAGTATTGATCTAGAAAAAATTCTAAGTGAACAAAATATTCAAGAATTATTTAATAATATATCTTTAAACAAGTGTTATAAAATCAATGATCTAAAGATTCCAAATCATCCTGAAACTGTATACTTAACAGTGGTTGACAAGGATTTAAATTCTGTCTCCATTATAAATTCTATTTGTTACTCGTTTGGAAGTGGGATTACATCTAACAAGACTGGCATCTTATTTCACAATAGAGGTACAAACTTTAGAATAGAAAGAGATCATCCAAATTGTATAGAGGGTGGCAAAAGACCATTACACACTATTATCCCAGGCTTGGCTCTTAACAATGATAATAAAACCGTCCTTTCATTTGGAGTAATGGGTGGTCAATATCAACCTGTTGGACAAGTGCATGTATTTAATAATATTTTTGACTTTAATATGACTCCCCAAGAAGCCATTTCTTATCCAAGAGCATTTCATTTCAACAATATTTATAAACTTGAGAAAGAAATAAGTGAGGATATTAAAAATAAACTTGAAACTATTGGCCATAAAGTAGAATTTACTAATGATCCACATGGTGGAGGTCAAGCAATCCAAATAGACAGAAAAAAAGGTAAATTAATTGCAGGTTCAGATCCTAGAAAAGATGGATATGCATCTGGGTATTAGTGTTAATTAACGAGCATTTCGTTTGAGTAAATACAACATTTTTCTGCAGGTAAATGAAGTTTTAGTTCTTCAGTTGATATTGGAATTTCTCTTTCAACTTTAGACTTGATCTCTAGATCACCAGCTTTACCAGTTATGAGTTTAAAATTTCCAAAATCCTCAACTCTTGTTACTTTAACTCTAACAATATTTTCTTTTTGATCAGTTGCAATTTTAATGAATTCTGATCGTATTCCCAATTTTACATTCTTGTCTTTAATTTTTGACAAGTCAGTTTTTGTTTTAATGGTATCATTATTAAACTTTATTGAATTATCTGAAAAAATTTCAGAATTAAACAAATTCATAGCTGGGGAACCAATAAAATATCCAACAAACGTGGTTCTTGGTTTTTCAAATAACTCTTTTGGAAGTCCTACTTGAACTATTTGACCTTGATCCATCACAATAATATTATCAGCAAATGTCATTGCTTCATTTTGATCGTGAGTGACATAAACTAATGTGGTTTTGTATTGTTCGTTTATTTCTTTTAAGTTTCTTCTTAATCTAAATTTTAAATCTGGATCAATAACGGTTAATGGTTCATCCATTAAGACACCCGCAACATCCTCTCTTACTAATCCTCTTCCTAGAGATATGAGTTGCTTTTGGTCGGCAGTTAGTTTTCTTGCTGGGGAATTTAGAAAAGATGACAATCTAAGAGTATCAGAAACTGATTTGACCCTTTCTTCAATTTTTTGAGTTGTAAAATTTCTACATCTTAATGGAAAAGCTAAATTATCGTAAACTGTCATGGTGTTATAGATGACTGGAAATTGGAAGACTTGAGCTATATTTCTCTCTTCCGTTATAAGATCTGTTACATCATTCTCATCAAATAAAATATTTCCTTTTGATGGTCTAACTAATCCTGAAACGATGTTTAACATTGTAGTTTTTCCACAACCAGATGGTCCTAAAATTGCGTATCTTTTTCCATTTTCCCAAGTCATAGAAAACGGATTAAGTGCATAAGTTGGATTATTATCGTTTGGATTATAAGTATGAGAAATATTTGATAACTCAATTTTAGCCATTGTATACTCCATAAGGGGAAGAAACTAATTCTTCATTTTTATTAAAGGCATATAATTTATTTTCATTAAATTTAATTTTTACTTTTTCATGAATTTTAAAATTCATAACTTCTTCTATAAGAGCTATCACTTTTGAATCTCCTTTTTTTAAATGCAATAAAGTTTCTGAGCCACTAATTTCAGCTAGTTCAATTTCAAACTCTTCACCTTGATTATCTAATTTTATTTCTGAGGCTCTAATCCCAAAATTATAACTTTGATCACTTAAATTTTTAAAATGGGAAGGAGAATTAATTAAAATATTTTCAAAACTTAATTTTTCAGAACTTTTTGTTCCCTTCAAAATATTCATTGGTGGATCATTTGAAATTTCAGCCACCTTTAAAGTTCTAGGATTTTCAAAAATTTCTTTTGCAGGTCCTTTTTGTAAAACTTTACCCTCATCTAACACTATCACCTCACCATTTAATTCCATGACTTCCTGTGGGTCAGTAGTAGAGTAGATTAAAATAGTATCTTCTGATAAACCTTGTGTGAATATTCTTTTAAATTCTTCTCTTAATTGTTCTCTTAATTTGTAATCTAAATTCACCAAAGGTTCATCCAGTAATAATATTTTTGCTTTTTTTGCTAATGATCTCGCTAAAGCAACTCTTTGTTGCTGTCCTCCAGATAATTCTTGAATCTTCCTATTTTCGAAACCGACTAGTCCTACAGTTTTAAGCGATTCTTCTACATCCTTCTTTATTTGATCTTCGCTTATTTTCCTTTGTTTAAGCGGGAAAATTATATTCTCATAAACATTTAGATGAGGATAATTAATAAATTGTTGATAAACCATTGCTACATTTCTTTCCCACACAGGTATTTTGATAAAATCATTATCTTCAAATGATAAATTTCCACTATCAGGGTTTAGCAAACCAGCAATTGTTTTTAAAAATGTAGTTTTTCCAGATAAAGTTCTTCCTAAGATAGTATACAAATTTCCTTTTTTAAAATTAAATGAAACATCGTTTAAATGAAACTGATCGTCTGGCTTGTAAGTTATATTTTCTCCGATTAAATTCATTATTTTAATGCTCCAGATAAATTTCCTTTAGATAAATATCTCTCGACGACAAAAGCGACGATGATTAAAGGCGCAACCGATATTAAGGCAGATGCTGATAAGCTCCACCAAGGTGTTATTGAAGAATTAAGTGCTACAACTTTTACAGGCAATAACTGTACTTCTGTAAATGTTAAAATAAATGCAAAGAAAAAATCAATCCAACCAAATATAATACAAAACATACCTGCAACAATTAATCCTGGTATAGAGTTTGGTAGCACAACTTTATAGAATGCCTGATAAGGATTACATCCATCTATCAATGCAGTTTCATCTAACTCTTTTGGAACTCTGTTAAAAAAATCTACCATGATCCAAACAGCTATAGGCATTAATAGAACTATATAAACCACTACTAGTCCTATCAAACTATCTAGTAATCCTATCGTGCTTAAAAATATAAAGAAGGGTATCGATAAAACAATCGGCGGCATTATTCTTTGAGATATAAAAAAGAAAGTAATATCGTTATTTCTTACAAAACCAGCTTTAAAAGTAAATCTTGATAAAGCATAAGCTGCCAAAGTACCTAAAACTATACTTATTAAACTTGCAGTGCAGGTTACAAAAAAGGCTGTTAAAATATGGCTCAACAATATCCACCCCACCTCTTGCAGGTGATTTAACTAATACACGCCATCCTTCAAGTGTTGGTTCAAAATCTAACCAAGGAATATAAGTAACCTTACTATTTACTGACTGGAAATCTTTAAAAGAAGTAGAAACAGCCCACAGAAAAGGAGCCACAATAAAAACTGTCCAGAGAATAATAAAAGTATATTTTAAAAATTTGTAGAGTTTTTCCATTATTCTTTAATCATTAATTTCGTTAAAACTTTTGCTATGATCGTAAGACTTATGATCATTATAACTAAATACGTGAAAGAAAGTGTTGCAGCATAGCCCATTTGAAACTCTCTTAAACCTTTAATATAAATATAAAAACTCGAAGTCTCTGTTGCGGTACCTGGTCCTCCAGAGGTCAATACAAAAACTGTATCCATTATTTTTGAGGCCTCAATTAATCTAATAATAATTGCCCCAATTGAAATTGGAGCCATTAATGGAAAAGTAACATAGACAAACTTTCTAATAGAACTTGCGCCATCTATGGCTGCAGCTAAAAAAGGTTCTTTAGGCAGAGATAATAAACCTGCAAGTAACAATAAAAACATAAACGGTGTCCACTGCCATACTTCGACAATAATTACAGTGAATTTAGCAATAACTGGATCACTTAGCCATAATATAGGCTCTACTCCTAAGTTTCCCAAAAGATCATTTACAGGACCTAGGGACTCATGAAAAAACGTTCTCCAAATTACTGTCATAATGACAGGCGTAGTCATCATAGGAATTAAAAAAATAACTCTGAAGAATCTTTTAAATTTAATTTCTCTCCAGACTATAAGCGCTAATGCAAAACCAATAATGTATTGAAGAACAACAGTAGTAACTGATAAAAAACTCAGTCTAAAGAAAGACTCCCAAAATCTTGGGTCATCAGTAAAAAGTCTTATATAATTTGTAATTCCTATAAAATTCATTTCAGGCGTATAACTATTCCAGCCCGATAAACTTAATCTTATAGTAAAAATTATAGGAAAAATAAGTATTCCTATAAGCACAAATAAACCAGGAAATAAAAAAACGTACTTGTGCTTAAAATTCATAATTGTAATTTTTGGAATTTGTTAGTTGTGGCCGTCGTTATGACGGCCACAAAGTATTTTTAAAGCTTATTATCTTCCATTGCTACACCAACAGAGTAAGCCGCTCTTACATTATCTTTTCCTACTCTATTAAGTATATCTTCCCACTGCTTAGCAGCTTCGTCTAAGGCAGCTTGTGGTGATAACTGACCAGCTAAAGCTTTTGCAGCAGCTGTAGCTAATGCAGCGTTAAACTCAAATGTACCTGGAACTCTCAATGGAAAAACTCTATTCTTACTGTCTTCCATCTGAGCTAGGGTATCAACATATGATTGGGCAATATCTTTATCCCAACCAATTTGAGTCCAAACATCTGCTTTAAAGTCATCATTTCTAAATGGGTTAACTCCAAAACGACCAATACCTATGTCAGCTTGGTGATTTGCCTCGTTTGCAAAGAAACATAAGTAATCAAAAGCCATTTCTTTTTCTTTACTTTTCTTAGCAACACCAACTGCCCATCCCCATACGAAGAAAGGAGCTTGGTTAAAGCCTTCATCCCAAGAGTTCGTTGATCTATTCCAAACTTTCATTGCGCCTGGTAATTGAGCAGCACCAACTTTGTTGTTAATTGGGCTGTCAGGTTGCATAGCAGCAACAAATGCATCATCCCATGAGAAACTAAACAAAGTTTGTCCTCCACCAAATGATCCAATTTCATCACCAAGACCAAAGTTTATTCCTCCTGGAGGAACATATTTAGTAGCTGCAACCCAGTCTGTTAAAGCTTCCACAAAACCTGGATTGTTAATCAATGGTTTCATAGTTTTTAAATCAAAGAAAAAACCACCTGGAGTTTTAGGATTTTTTGAGTAAGCAGCAGATCTTGAATAAAAAGCTGCATACATCAAGTCATCTTTTTTCATAACTTCTGCAGATCCATATTCTTTCTCGCCATCTCCATCCCAGTCCCAACCATTAAAGTACGCAGCCATTTCTCCATACTCTTTCCATGTTTGTGGAACTCTTAACTCTTTACCAGTATCAGCTTTATATTTTTTTTGATACTCAGGGTTGTCAATCACGTCTTTTCTATATTTTAAATAGTGTCTGTCACCATCAACTGGAAACTGATACATAACACCATCCCAAGATGCTATACCAATGTGAGATGGAGTAACGTCTTGCATTTGTTTCATCTCAACATATTTTTTTGGAACTGGCTCTAAGTATCTTTTCCAATCATTAATAAAGTTTGAAAATCCAAAAACTATATCATACGGAGCTTGACCTGCTTGAAACGGAACCATAGCTTTTGCATACAAATCACCGGCTGGTGTATGTGTTACATCAACTTTTGCTCCAGTAAGTTTAGCAAATTGCTCAGCATGTAAAGCTGTTGGCTCTCCCATAACTGGAACAGCATGTGTATTTATTTTAAGCGTCTTACCTTTGTAATTTTTCTTAGACATAGCATCATAAGAACAATCACCTGGAATATCTCCAGTAGCCTTGATATGTGGAAACTGATCGCTCCACTTATCAGCATACGCAACAGGACTTAATACCAACAAAGCCGAGATAAGTGCTACTACGTAGGTTTTTATTGTCTTCATGTTTTCCCCTCTTTTTGTTGTTAATTATGGAACCAAAACAGCACGACCTTTAATCTTTCCATCATTTAGGTCATGTAAAGCTTTGTTAGCATCTTCAAGTTTATATTCTTTCATAGAAAGTTTAACTAAACCTTTGTCAGCTAATTCCATTAATTCGTATAATTCAGCCCATGTACCAACAAGACTTCCAACTATACTTTTTTCTTGATCGATCATATCAATCGCCAAAACTCTTATTTCTTCTCCATAGCCTACAATATAAAAAGTTCCAGTTGCTTTTGTCATTTTAATTCCCATTGGTGTTGAACCTTTTTCACCAACAAAATCAATGACAGCCTCTGCTCCTTTACCCTTAGTAAGCTCTTTTACCCTCTCAATTTCATTACCATCTATTAAGACTCCATGGTCTGCTCCAAGCTCCATTGCATGATCTAAGGGTGCTTTAGCTTTTTCAACAACAATAATATTTGCGGCACACATTGCTTTCATACATTGAATTGCTATATGCCCTAGTCCACCAGCACCTATAATTACACAAGTTTCTCCAGGCAAAAGATGTCTTGTAGCTTTTTTCACTACCCTGTAGGCCGTCAAACCAGCGTCAGAAAAAGGAGCTACATCTATTGGACCAAGAACTTTTGGAATTTTTATTAAATTTCTAACACTTGTTTGAAGTAATTCTGAATATCCTCCGTGTTTAACATTCAAACCTGCAAAGATAGGATCTTCCGCATGCATATCATTTCCTCTTCTGCAGTCTAAACATGTTCCTCCTGTGCCAGAAACTTTTGGGTGTAAAATAACTGCATCCCCTTTTTTAAATCCTGTAACATCTTTACCAACTTCTTCAATCCACCCAGCATTTTCATGTCCCATAACCATTGGTAATAGATCATTATTTTGGTCTGTAATGTGTTTCCATACTCCTTCGATTATATGTAAATCTGTTCTGCAAACTCCTGCAGCTCCAATTTTAACGATTACATCGCTGGCTTTCTCTATTTTTGGATTTGGTAACTCTTCACCTGTAACCCAAACCTTCTCTTTCATCTCCGGGTCGTACTTGTGTAACACCTGTGCTTTCATTATACCTCTCTTTAATTTTTATTTTTAAATTGTAGATTGAATTAAAAAATAAGTCTAGCAGCTTAGAATAATTTTAATAAATGATAGATTTAATTAATACAACTTGAGATTGTTAATTAACTTTATTTTTACAGTTACCTGTTTTAAAAAATTCATAGATATTATCTATTGCCAAATTAGCCATTGCTGTACGAGTTTCTTTTGTGGCACTACCTAAATGAGGAAGTATAAATGCGCTTTTATGTTTCAGATATCCAGGATTTAAATTTGGTTCGTTCTTGTAAACATCTAAACCGACCGCATAAACTTTTCTTCTATTCAGAGCATCAATCAAAGCTTCATCCTCAATTATATCTCCTCTTGCAACGTTTGTCACAATTGCTCCTCTAGGTAAATATTCAATTGTATCTTTGTTGATCATATCAACTGTCTCTTTTGAGGCTGGACAACAAACAGACAATACATCTGATACTGAAAGTAAGTCTTTTAAATTATCATGGTATGTTGCTCCATTTTCTTTAATTTCACTTAATTTAGATCTGTTGTGGTAATGAATGATCATTCCTAATGATTTAGCAACTTTTGCAATCTTTTGACCAATTCTACCCATCCCAAGTATTCCGAGTCTTGCACCTGTCAGTTGCTTACCAATTAAATAATCTGCAGACCACTTCCAGCCACCTTCTCTAGCACTTTCAATTCCTTCAGCGGCTCGTCTACAAGCACCTAATATCAACAGCATTCCTATTTCAGCTGTTGCATCAGTTAGTACATCTGGAGTATTTGTAACTGCAATACCTCTATTCTTTGCTGCATCTAAGTCTATATTTCCAAATCCAACTGCAAAATTAGAAATAATTTTTATAGAGTCTGAAAGTTGATTAATTGTTTCAGCATCTAATTTATCAGTTAAAGATGACAATATTCCATCTTGTCCTCCGCTTAATTCAATTAATTTTTTTTGAGAATATAACTCGTCGTTTAAATTAAAATTTGCTTCGAATATTTCTTTAGCTTTATCCTCACAAGACCTTAACAACCTTCTTGTAATCAGGATTTTTTTCATATTATAGATCAGTTTAAATCAAAAATTTTTCCAGGGTTCATTATATTGTTCGGATCCAATGTTCTTTTAATAGATTTCATTACTGGAATATTGTCTGGATGCTGTTCAAGTAAATATTCTTTTTTGTGAAGTCCTACCCCATGTTCCCCTGTAATAGTTCCCTCAAGCTCTAAAGCTTTTCTAATTAAAGTCCCATTAAATGCTCTAAGTTGTTTGTACATTTCTTTTTTTGTAGGATCGTATGGTAATACTACATGGAAATTCCCGTCTCCCATATGACCTACCATTGGAGCTCTAACTCCGAATTCTTTTGCTTTTTCTTCTGCAAATTTAACACATTCAGTTATTTTTGAAATTGGTACGCATACATCGGTTGAATAAACTCTCCCATTATCGTTTAGAGCTTTAACAGAATAATATACATCCCATCTTGCTTGCCAAAGTTTGTTTCTATCCTCTAAGTCTTTGGCCCATTTAAATGAGCTTCCATTATTTTCTTTTGATAATTCTTCTACAATATTAATATTTTCTTTATTTGAAGACTCAGATCCATGAAATTCAAAAAATAAAGTTGGTACTGCCTCAATGTCTTTTAATTTAGAATAATTTATAGAAATTCCCATCTGATCTGCATTAAGCATTTCAATTCTTGCAATTGGAACACCATACTGAATAACCTGTTGA
>CABXRS010000027.1 GCA_902514665.1 uncultured Pelagibacteraceae bacterium
GTCCAAGAGATGGATTAATGACTGGTCTAACAAAAATAACAAACCTACCTTTTGCTTTAGTTAGAGCATGTTTAGAAATTTCAATTGTAATAGCTGGCTGGTATCTAGGTGGAACAGTAGGTGTTGGAACTTTGATTTTTGCTTTTGGAATCGGTCCCTGTGTTGCTTTTGGATTATTTATTGTTAATAAAATTTTTAATTAGGCTGCTGCTCCAGATTTTTCACTTCTTTTTCTTTCATGAGGATCAAGAATAGATTTTCTTAGTCTACAAGATTCAGGAGTAATTTCTAATGCTTCATCCGTATTAAGCATACTAAGTTGTTCCGCAATAGACATTTTTCTTACTGGAGTGAGAACAACATTTTCATCTGTACCTTGTGTTCTCATATTTGTTAATTTTTTGCCTTTCAAAACATTGATTATCATATCGCCTGGTTTTGGAGACAATCCAACTATCATTCCAGGATAAACAGGGTCGTTATGTGTTACGAACATTTCTCCTCTAGCCTGCAAGTTAAATATAGCAAAAGCCACTGCTTTACCTTGCTCCATTGCAATTAAAGCTCCATTTCTTCTTCCTTCCATTTCACCTTCGAAAGGCCCATAGCTATGAAAAATTCTATTAATAACTCCATTACCTTTAGTAAGAGTTAGGAATCTACTTGTGTAACCCATTAACCCACGTGTTGGAGCATGAAAAATAAGTCTTTTTTTATCTTTACCAGTATCTTTTAATTCAATTAATTTACCTTTTCGTCTATTCATTGAGTCTATTACTTTTGATGAGAATTCTTCATCTAAATCCATTGTAATCTCTTCGATAGGCTCAAGTTTTTTTCCACTTTCATTAATTTGATATAAAACCTTAGGTGGACTGACTGTCATTTCAAATCCTTCCCGTCTCATTTGAGTGAGTAAAATTTCTAACATAAGCTCACCTCTGCCACTTACAACAAATGAGTCGTTACCATCATTTTCTGCAAAATTAATTCCAACATTATTTTGAGCCTCTTGAAGTAGTCGATCTCTAATTTGAGTACTTGTAAGTTTTTTACCCTCTTTTCCTGCTAGGGGAGATGTGTTAACAGTTATCGTGATAGACATTGTGGGAGGATCTATAGGTGTTGCTGAAATAGGTTCATTTACATCTAAATCACAAATAGTATCTGCAACATTAGCTTTTTCTAATCCCGCAATTACCACAATATCTCCAGCCTCACCAACCTCAATGGGCACTTTTTTGGTTCCCTCGTATCTGAAAATTTTAGTAAGTTTGCCTTCATCAACTTTTTCGCCTTTCAAATTAATTGCTTTTATTGATTGATTGGCTTTAGCTGTTCCTTGAGTAATTCTTCCTACTAAGCTTCTTCCTAAAAAACTGTCAGCATAAAGAAGTGTTGATAACATAGCAAAAGGTTTCTCTTTTACAAATTTTGCAGGTTTTACGTGGTCAAGAATTAAATTTAAAAGTGGATTTAAATTTTCTCTAGAGCCCTCTACTTCTTTATCTGCCCAACCTGATCTACCACTTGCGTATAAAACTGGGAAATCTAATTGCTCTTCATTTGCATCAAGGCTTACAAATAAATCGAATGTTTCGTCTAAAACTTCATTAGCTCTCTGATCAGCTTTATCAAGTTTATTAATCACAACAATCGGCTTAAGACCTTGTTTTAAAGCTTTAGATAATACAAATTTTGTTTGTGGCATTACACCTTCAGCTGAATCTATAAGTAGTAAAGCACCATCAGCCATACTTAAAACCCTTTCAACTTCTGCAGCAAAGTCTCTGTGACCTGGAGTATCAATTATATTTATTCTTGTATCTTTCCAATTAATCGAGGCAGGTTTTGCTAAAATTGTAATTCCCCTCTCTTTTTCTAATTCACCAGAGTCCATTAACCTTTCATCAACGACTTCATTTTCTCTAAATGACCCACTTTGCTTCATTAAATTATCAATCAAAGTAGTTTTGCCGTGGTCCACATGGGCAATAATTGTGATGTTTCGAATATCATTTGTCATAAAATCTGGTTCTTATACATATTTAATTAATTTTTAAAACTTAAAAATAACTAATGATTAGTGAAGATTTTGTATAATTTGATTTTTAATTAGTTCTTTTTGCTTTTCTTTTTTAAATTTTCTCTTTTCTTTAAAACTTAATTTTGCTTTTTTTTTAATACTAGAGTCTTTGAATGATTTTCCACTATATCTTTTTGACATATTTCTACTCTACACAAAAAAAAGGCCCTCGTATGACAGTCTTTTAGAATTCTTATTTTTGTAGTATCACATTTGAAATCAATAAGTAAAAAGACGAGTAAATATAACATTATTAAATACTTAATATCGAAGTTGATTGAATAATTGATATTAAATTGAGTGGTGTGTAAAACATTATATGTCTTTAATTCAAATAGGATCAGGTTCCGCGAGTTTAGATACAGATATTGAAGACGGATTTTCTAAATTTATAATAAAAAATAAAATAAAAAAGAAAATTTATATTATAGAAGCAAACTCTATTCATATTAATAATCTAAAGAAATTTTATAGAAAATATAAAAATGTAAAAATTTTCAACTTAGCAATTTCGCCTGATAATAACTTTTTAAAAAAAATGGTTTTTTTCTATTGTCTCAATGATGCTCCTAATTATCAAATTTTTTCAAATTCAAAATCTTTCGTAACAAAACATTTTCCAAACGGACAAATTAAAAAAAAAAAAGTTGAATGTTTGAGGTTATCAGCATTTATTGAAAAAAATAATATTAAGAATTTAGATTATCTATCAATTGATATTGAAGGTATGGATTATGATGTATTGATAAATTTAAATTTAAATAAATTTAAAATTAAAAATATTTCTTTTGAGCACTTACATTTAAGTTTTTTTGAAAAAATAAAAATTGTCCATAAATTTATTAAACATGATTATTATTTTTCAGGGATGGGCTTTGACTTAAGAAAATCAGATTGGATGTTTAGAAAAAGTTATACAACAAATAAATTAAAAACTTATTTGCTACCAATTACTCCAAGAAGAATTTGGAAAAGATATAATTTTTTTGGTTAAAAAAAAACTCTAAACAAGAGTTTCGATGAGTAAGTTTTTTTGTAATTATACTGTTTTGAAAAAGTGTTAAGTTCATATTCAGCTCATACCTCCTATTCCTACAGGCATTCCACTAGCAGCATCCTTTTCCTCTGTTTATCATTAATTATTGTCTTTGTATCTTTTTGACATGTTATATGAATTTATTAATGATAAAAATAAATGAACATAAATTTAATGGAAGAGAATAATTTAGATAATGTAAAAGCTTTATTTCAAGAAGGTATTAAATATTTAAAGCAAGAAAACTATGAAATTGCTGAACAGAAATTTATTGAATCCCTCAAATTATTTCCTGGAAGATTGTCAATAATTCATAATTTAATATCAATTTATATAAAAACAAATCAAAAAGATAAATTAAGATATTTCATAGAACAAAATAAAAATTTAAGTGAAGAAAATGAAATTTTATATGGTCAAGCATTTAGCAGTTATTTTGAAAATAACTATGAACTATCAATAAATATTTGTAAAAAAATTATTAAATTTGAACAATTTAAATTTTCTATTCAGGATCTACTAGCATCAAATTATAAGAAACAAAAAAAATATTTAGAGGCTTTAAAAATTTACAAATTACAATTAAAACAAAATAGGACTAATTTACCATTTTATAATATTGGTTGTCTATTTTTAGATTTAGGAAGAATAAAAACAGCACATTATTATTTCAATAAAAGTAAGGAAATTAAAGCTAATGATTATACTAATTTAAATAATCTATCTTTATGTAAACTTAAATTAAAAGATCTTAAAAATGGATTTCTGTTATATGAAAATAGATTAAAAAAAAAAGTTGACCCAGTAATCAAAAAATTTTCTCAAATAGCTTCACCAGCTTCATTAAATGAAATTAAAGATAAAAAAATTTTAATTTGGGATGAGCAAGGACTGGGTGATACAATTCAATTTTCTAGGTTTGTTATTGACTTATTAAATTACTCAAAAAATATTACCTTCGTAGTAAATTCTAAGTTATGTAAAATTCTTAATAATCTAAATGAAAAAATTCAAATATATGATTACAATAATGTTGATGAAAGTAAATTTGATTTTCAAATCCCGTTATGTAGTTTGCCAAATTTTTTAAAATTAGAAAATGTTAAAAATATAAATTTTTATAAATTAAACATTATATTTGATAAAACTAGCAATTTTAATTTAGATCCAAAAAAGTATAATATTGGTCTTTCTTGGTCTGGAAATAGTAAATATTTTTTAGATCAATATAGATCAATACCATTCAATAATTTTAAAAAAATATTAAATTTAAAAGAAATAAATTTTTATAAATTATCGAAAGATACAACGGAGGAGGAGTCAGTAAAAATAGATTCAATAAAAAATTTATTTGATGTAGGAGATAATTCTCTATATGAGATATCTAATTTAATGAATAGTTTAGATTTAGTAATTTCATCTGATACTTCAATTATACATTTGGCAGGAATTTTAAACATAAAATCTATTTTATTATTAAATTATAATTCTGATTGGAGATGGTTTGATGACTCAAAATCTACAATTTGGTATCCCTCTATCAAAATATTAAAACAAAATAAATTTGATAATTGGACTAATGTGTTCGTTGAATTAGAAGAAATACTAAAAAATTATATTTATGACAAAAAAAAAGGGCAGTAAAAACTGCCCTTTTTTTTAATTTTGATTTGGGTTAGATATATTACATTCTCATACTGGTTTTTAATAATACTTGATTTACTTAACATTTTGAAAATTCCTTCATCACTCTTCATCACTATTTAAAGCAATTCAAAAACAATTCAAAAGATAAATCTAATATTTGAGGTTTGAAGTCTAAAAATTGCCTTTATTAATAGTTACATTTTTAATTGTTAAAGTTAATATTCAAAATTTTAATAACTCCAAAAAATGCAACAATTAGAACTGTTTGATTTCAGAAGGGATATTCTTTTTGAAAGAGATAATCAAATTGCTCGTTTTTATGATGTCCTTAGCGAAAACGAAGATACGATAAGTTATGCAGAACATATAGATCCTAAAAAAAAATTCTCTATATGCGGTATGGATTATGAAGAGTATGTTGATGTTAAAAAGAAATACTTAATGGGTTTGACTTATGATCAAATACTCAACTACTTAGTGAAATTTAAGAAAGAGGAAAGATTAGAAAAATATAAAATCTTACTTAAATTCAGAAACATACCTTTTGATGCTGATTTATTTACTTGGAATAGTGATTAATTAAATTTAGATAGTTACACCTGGATTTGCAAGAATAACAGTTTAAATTCAAATTTAGTCTTCAGTTTGCTATTATTAAATTATGGAAAAACAAAATCTCTCATCATTAATTTGGTCTACTGCAGATGATGTTCTTAGAGGGATGTTCAAACCAAGTGAATATGGAAGAATCATTCTTCCATTTGTTGTTTTGAGAAGACTAGACTGTGTTTTAGAACCTCAAAAAGATAAAGCATTTCAACTTCACGAAAAGTACAAAAAAAAACTCAAGGATTTTACTCAAGTAATTCAAAGTCAATTAGGTCTTCCATTTTTTAATGTTTCTAAGTTTGATTTACTTAGAATTAAAAGTGATCCAAATAATGTTTACAAAAATTTTAATAATTATATTCAAGGTTATTCTAAGAATGTACTTGATATAATTGAAAATTTTCAAATAGAACCTTTAGTAACCAAATTAAATAAAAATAAAAAACTTTATCTTCTTATAGACAAATTCACAGAGTTTGATCTTCACCCAGATAAAGTTGACAATCACATGATGGGTTCAATTTATGAAGAACTCTTAAGAAAGTTTTCAGAAATGTCTAACGAAGAAAGTGGTGATCATTTTACCCCAAGAGATATTGTTAAACTTTTAGTTTCAATAGTATTTGGAGGTAATAAAGAAAACTTGCAAGGGGAAGGAAAAATTAGATCTGTTTATGATCCATGCTGTGGAACTGGTGGAATGTTAACTATTGGTAAGGAATGGATTAAAGAAAATATTAATAAAGATTTAAAAGTAGAATTATTTGGACAAGAGTTAAACGATGTAACATATGCAATTTGTAAGTCTGATTTTTTGATGGCAAATGAAAATCCTGAAAATATTAAAGGTCCACTATCTTCATTGTCTGAAGATGGTCATCAAAACCGAAAGTTTGATTATATGATTACAAACCCTCCATTTGGAGTTAGTTGGAAATCGGAAGAAGAATTTATTAAAAATGAGGCAAAAGACTCAAGCGGAAGATTTACTGTTGGAACACCTAGAACTTCAGATGGTTCATTGCTATTCTTACAACACTTAATTCATAAGATGGAACCTAAAGGTTCAAGAATAGGTATAGTTTTTAATGGATCTCCATTGTTTACGGGTGATGCGGGAAGCGGTGAGTCAGAAATTAGAAAATATATAATTGAAAAAGATTTTCTCGAAACAATTATCATGTTACCGGACAAATTATTTTTTAACACAGGAATAACAACTTATATTTGGATACTAGATAATAAAAAAGATAAAAATAGAAAAGAAAAAATTCAATTAATTGATGCTAAAGATTTTTACAATTATAGTAGAGTTAAATTGGGAGAAAAAAGCAAAGAAGTAAGTGATGAACAAATTTTAAAAATTTTAAAAATTTATGAGGATTTTAAAGATAATCAAAAGTCTAAAATTTATAAAAATGATCACTTTAAATATACAAAAGTCACAATTGATCATTACTTAAAAGATAGTTCAGGAAATATTATTAAAGATAAAAAAGGAAAACCAAAAATTGACAAAAAGAAAAGAGATACTGAAAGAATACCATCAGATCAAGAAATTGAAAAATATTTAATAAAAGAGGTGAAACCTCATGTTGATGAGTATTTTCATAATAAAGAATTAGATAAAATAGGGTACGATTTTTCTCTCACAAAAGAATTTTATAAATATAAGAATTTAAGATCTCCAGAGAACATCATAAATGATCTTAAAAAAATTAGTGATGAAATCACTATCTTAGAAAAAGATTTATGAGTATTTCAATAAGTAAAAATTTTTATGATATTTCAGTAATTCCAAAAAATTGGAAAGAAAAAAAACTAAAATATATTCTGTCTATCTCAGAAAATAAAAGTTCAAATTCATATAACGAAAATATTTTATCATTAACTAGAAAGGGAATAATAGTTAATGATATTTCAAGTAATAAGGGTCAGATGGCGGAGTCATATGAAAAATATATTAAAGTAAAAAAGGGACAAATTTGCATGAATCCAATGGATCTCTTGTCTGGTTGGGTTGATATTTGTGCTGTTGAGGGACTTATAAGTCCTGCATATTACACTTTTGAATTAAATGAAGAAGTTGAAAATAAATTTATTAATTATTTTTTACAATCTAATTATTTGAGAAAAACCTTTTTTACATTATGTAAAGGTGTGGCAAGTCATGATAATTTTGGTAGATGGGTTTTAACACCTGAGGAACTAAAGAACATTTCTATTTTTATTCCAAATATTGATGAGCAAAAAAATATCTCTCGTCATCTTGATAAAAAGATAGATCAAATAAATTCATTGATTGAGAATATTCAGAAAAAAATCAAATTACTTGAAGAGAAAAAAACCTCTGTTATTAACGAAGTAGTCACTAAAGGATTGAATTCTAGTGTAAAGATGAGAGATAGTGGTGTTAAATGGATTGGTAACATGCCAAGTCATTGGAAAGAATCTCAATTCAAATTTTACATTAAACTTAGACATGGATATCAATTTAGAGATAGAGATTTTACAAAAGAGGGAATTAAAATAGTCAAAATAACTCAACTTGATAAAGAAGGTTTCTTAAATCTTTCTAACTGCTCTACAATTTATGATAAAAGATTAAACGACTTTAAGAACATATTAATTAAAGAAAATGATATATTAATGTGTTTAACAGGAGGAACAATAGGTAAAATAATCAAGGTTGGTAAAATAGACGAACCTTTATTACAAAATTATCGTGTAGGTCATTTTTCTCCAATAGATAAAGAAAACATTAATAATGACTATATATTTTATTTAATGAGTTCAGAAGTAATTAATGAGCAAATTTTTTATAATATAAGAGAAACTGGTCAACCAAACATTGGTATGGAAGACATGAATAGGATGAAAATATGTATTCCTCCTATTTCAGAACAAGAAAAAATAGCATCTTATTTATATAAACATACTCAACTAATTGACAAAACGATATCTAAAGAAAAAAAGAGAATACAACTTCTAAATGAGTATTACCAATCACTCGTCTCATCTGTAGTATGTGGCAAGATCAGAGTTTTAGAGGAAATGATATGAACAATCTAAATCCTACAGAAAAAAAATTTGAAAA
>CABXRS010000028.1 GCA_902514665.1 uncultured Pelagibacteraceae bacterium
TAATAAAATTTTATACTTTATAAAAAAACAAGAGATAAACGCATTTGAAAGAGTTAAATTAAAAGATAATTCAAATAATCTATTTATTGAATCAGAAAAATTTTATTATTTTAAAGATAAAGAAAAATTTATTGCTGAAGAAAATGTCAAATTGTCAGATTTAAATAAAGATATTAATATAACTTCAAATAAGATTACGTATGAAAGAGATAGAGAAATTATTTTTTCAAAAGGTCCTACAGAAGCAAATATAAAATCGAAATATGAATTTATTTCTAAAGATTTAACTTTCCTTAAAAATGAAATGAAACTGTTTTCCTCAGAACAATCTATAATAACGAGTAAAGATTTTTCTTTATTTGAATTAGATACTTTTAATTATAAAATTGATGAAGAATACTTGAAAGGTACAAATATATTTTTTGAAGAAAATTCACACTTATCTGATGGAGAAAATGATAAATATTTTTTTAAAAGTGGTTTTTTTGATCTAAAAAATAATGACTTTACTACCGGAACTGCAAAAATTTTATTAAAAAAAAAAATTTTTGACCGGTCTGAAAATGACCCAAGATTATACGGTGTATCTTCCAGTCATAAAAATGGAATTACAACAATAAATAAGGCCGTTTTCACCAGTTGTAAAAAAAGAGAAAATTGTACTCCTTGGAAAATAGAAGCATCTGAAATTAAACATAATAAAAAAACCAAACAGTTAATTTATGAGAATTCTGTTTTAAAGGTCTATGATATACCTATCTTTTATTTCCCAAAATTCTTTCATCCTGACCCAACTGTAAAAAGACAATCAGGTTTTTTATTGCCAAAATTTAGTACTTCAAACATTTTGGGAACTTCTATTACTACCCCATATTTTCATGTTATTTCAGAAAATAAAGATTTAACTTTTACCCCAATTTTATTTTCTAAGGATATCAAAATGTTTCAAAATGAATACAGACAAGAGAATAAAAATTCCTCTTTTATGGCTGATTTTGGAGTAACTAATGGTTTTAAATCAAGTCAAACAAATAAAAAGAAAAATATAAATCATTTTTTTGCTAAATTTACAAAAAAAATTGAAACATCAAAATTTATTTCAAGTGATATAGAAATGTTTATTGAAAGAGTTAATAAAGATACTTTTTTAAAATTATTTGCAAATAATTTATCTGAAAATAAGATTAGACCGAAGAATAACAATATATTAAATTCTGGAATAAGTTTATCTATTGAAGATAATAATTTCACATTATCTGCAGGTGCTGATATCTATGAGGATTTAACCAAAATACAAAGTGACAGATATCAATTTGTTTTACCCCATTATTCTTTTTCAAAAAGTCCTATAAATTTTAACAAAGGAATTTTTAATTTTAATTCAATAGGTAATAGTACATTAGATAATACAAATAATCACAAAGCTAGAGTTATTAATGACTTTAATTTTCAAATGAATGATAAAATTTTTGAAAAAATCGGTGTAAGAAATAATTTAAATTTTTTTTTTAAAAACCTTAATAGTGTAGGTAAAAATGTTGAAAATTATAAAAATAGTCCACAAGTTGAAATGCAGTCAATGATAGAGCTAAATTCTGAATTACCTTTAAAAAAGTTTTCTAAATATAGTAGTCAAACATTAATTCCAAGATTGTCATTTAGATTTAATCCTGGAGATATGAAAAATCATTCAGGAAGTAAAAGAAAAATAAATTCAGATAACATTTTTCAAATTAATAGACTTGGGATTGATGACAGTTTAGAATCTGGTAGCTCTTTAACTGCTGGAATTGATTTTAAATCAGAAGATAAAGAAAATAATAATAAATTTGTTCAATTAAAATTAGCTTCAGTTTTTAGAGATAAGGAAGAAAATAATATTCCAACTCAAACATCTTTAAATAAAAAAAACTCTAACCTATTTGGCTCTATTGATTATAGTTTTTCTAAATATTTAAATATTGATTATAATTTTGCTATTGATAATAAGATTGACACTTTTAAATATAATTCAATTGGTCTTGATCTCTCAATAAATAATTTTGTTACAGAATTCAATTTTATTGAGGAAGACTCTGAATTTGGTAATACAAATGTTTTAGAAAATATTACTAAATACAATTTTAACGATCAAAATTCTATAATCTTTAAAACTAGGCGTAATAGAGAAATAGACCTTACGGAATACTATAATTTAGTCTATGAATATAAAAACGATTGCTTAACAGCAGGTATAAAGTTTAACAAAACATATTACGAAGACAGAGACTTGAAACCATCCCAAAACTTAATGTTTACTATTAGTTTTTATCCCTTAACAACAATTGAGCAATCAATTGACACAATTCAATAATTATTAATGAGAATTAAATTACAAAAATTTATTAAATATAATTTTTTAATATTATTATTTTCATCATTTTTATATTCTCAGATTAATTCGATAGAAAATAAGATAATTTTGAACATTGATAATAATATAGTTACAACTGTAGATATAGAAAATGAGGCAAAATATTTAAAAGTTTTGAATCCTAAATTAAATAATTTAGAAAAAAATACAATTTTTGAGGTAGCTAAAAATTCTTTAATTAAAGAAAATATTAAAATGATTGAAATATCTAAATATCAACTTCGCGATTTAGATGAGAAATATTTAGAAAATATAATGAGAAATATTTATGAAGGTATTGGGATAAAAAGCATGAAAGAGTTCTTAGATTATATTTCAAATTATAATATAGATATAAATACAATTAATGAAAAACTTGAAATCGAAGCAAAATGGAATCAGTTAATTTATCAAAAATTTCATTCAAAATTGAAGATAGATAAAAAAAAAATTAAAGATGAAATAAAATTAAATAAAAAATTTACAAATTCATATTTACTTTACGAAATTTTATTCAGTGCCAAAAAAAATGATGAAGCAAAAAATAAATATAGTAAAATTTTAAAAAGTATTGAAAAAGATGGATTTGAAAATACTGCATCTATATTTAGCTTATCAGAAAGTGGAAAAACTGGAGGACAATTAGGTTGGATCAATGAACGATCACTAAGTAAAAAAATTTTAATTGAGATATCTAAAATAGAAAAAAATGAAATTACAAAACCTATACTTATACCAGGTGGATTTTTAATTCTTTATATAAAAGATATTAAGAGAGTAGAAAAAAAAATTGATATAGATAAAGAATTTACTTTAATGGTAAGATACTTACAAAACCAACAACTTAATCAATATTCAAATATTTATTTTAATAAAATAACAAAAGATATAGAAATAAATGAAAAATAAGCCAATAATAATTGTAAGTGGGGAGCCAAATAGTGTTTTCATTGAAATTTTATTGAAAACATTAAAATATAAAAAATTTGAGTCACCAATTATTTTAATTTCATCTCTTAAATTATTAAAAAATAATTTAAAAAAAATAAATTTTAAAAAAAAAATTAATATCCTTAATATAAAAGACGTTATTAATAAAAAATTAAAAAATAATTCTTTAAATTTAATCAATGTTGAACTTAGAACAAATCATAATTTCAATAAAATATCTGATCAATCTAGAGTATTTATTGAAAAATCTTTTGATATTGGATTAAATTTAATAAACAACAATATTTCGCACAAATTTATAAACGGTCCTATTTCTAAGAAGAATTTTTTGAACAAAAAATATCCTGGAATTACTGAATATATTTCTAATAAACTCAAAACAAAAAAATTTGCAATGCTAATTTATAACAAAGAATTATCTGTCTGCCCTCTAACAACTCATTTGCCTATAAAAAACGTAACAAAATTTATATCGAGAAAAAATATTTTTGAAAAAGTTAACTTGATTAAAAATTTTTTTATAAAACATAGATCTATTAATCCAAGAATTGCTGTTTTAGGCCTTAACCCACATTGTGAAAGTACAGATGAGTTCAATGAGGATGAAAAAATTTTAAAACCAGCGGTCAAATCTTTATCAAAATTAGGATACAAAATTTCAGGACCACATTCGTCTGATACTATTTTTTTAAGGAATAATAGAAAAAAATATGATGTAATATTGGGCATGTACCATGATCAAGTATTGACACCGATTAAAACATTATACGAATTTGATGCTATTAATATAACTTTAGGTTTGCCCTTTTTAAGAATATCACCTGATCATGGTCCAAATGAAAAAATGCTGGGTAAGAATCTTTCCAACTCTTTGAGTTTATTTAGAGCAATGGAATTTTTGGATATAAATTGATCGCTCCAAAAAAAAGTCTAGGTCAAAATTTTTTAATTGATAATAAAATACTAGAGAAAATAACAAATTTAGTTGATATTAAAAACGAAACAGTTTTTGAAGTTGGCCCAGGTACTGGAAATCTTACTGAATTTATACTTAAGCAAAATCCTAAAATGGTTGTCGTAATTGAAAAAGATAAAAATTTAGCAGAAAAATTAAAAAAAAAATTTGAGGAAAAAATAACAATAATAAATGATGATGTACTTGAAGTTAATGAGTGTTCACTTTTTAATGAAAAGGTAATTGTATATGGGAATCTTCCTTATAATATTTCTACAGAAATATTGAGTAAGTGGATAATAAATCTAAAAAAAAATTTTTGGTTTTATAATCTGATTTTAATGTTCCAGAAAGAAGTTGCTGACAGAATAATAGCTGAGGTAAATACTAAAAATTATGGAAGACTATCAGTCCTAAGTAATTGGAAACTTGATATTAAAAAAATTATTGATATTAAACCTGAGTCTTTTTATCCTAAACCAAAAGTTGATAGTTCTGTATTATTTTTTTCTCCAAAAAAACAATTTCATAAAATTAATGACCCAAAAAATTTAGAAAAAATTACAAGAATATTTTTTAATCATCGTAGGAAAATGTTAAAAAATCCATTTAATCAATTATTTAATGGTAACTCTGAAGTAATAGATAAATTAAAAATTGACTTAAAATTAAGACCTCAAAATTTAGATTTTGAAACTTACTATAAACTCACCAGTGAATATGAAGCTTTAAGAAGTTAAACTATTAATATGTTCTCTTATAAAATCAGGATCATAATCTTTTGAACCATTATTAATTTCTGCCTCAATAAGATTTTTGACTTTCAAAAAACATTTATCTAAATTATCATTTATAACTACATAATCATAGTTTATCCAATGTAATACATCTCTTTCGAATTGTTTCATTCTTTCCTCAGCAATAAGTTTGTCTCTCATATCTCTATTGGACAATCTTTCGAACAAAACTTCTTTGCTAGGCGGTAATAAATAAAAAGTAATTAATTTATAATCTAATTTTTTATTTTTAATTTGGTCTGCTCCCTGCCAATCTATATCAAATAAAACATTTTTACCTTTGTTTAACTTTTCAATAACTGGAGTTCTTGTTGTACCGTAGAAGTTATCGAATACTTTTGCGTATTCTAAAAATTCTTGGTTGTTAATTAATCTTTTAAATTCTTGCTCATTAACAAAGAAATAGTCTTTATTAGGTGTTTCGCTGAGCCTAGGTTTACGAGTGGTATGTGAAATCGAAACTTTAAAATTTTCTAATTCCGACAACATTTTTACTAATGTTGATTTGCCTGCTCCTGAGGGAGAAGACAATATTATCATTACCCCATCATTATTTAAGGGCATTAATTAATCTAATTCGCTTTTCCTTCGATAAACTTAACTGCATCGCCCACAGTTAAGATTTTCTCAGCTTCACTATCTGATATTTCAGATCCAAACTCTTCTTCAAAAGCCATCACTAACTCAACTGTGTCTAAACTATCAGCTCCTAAATCGTCTATAAAACTAGACTCCTCATTTACCTTTGCTTCATCAATTCCTAAATGGTCTGCTACAATTTTTTTTACCTTGCTTGAAACGTCATCTGACATATTGATCCTTTTTGTTATAAATTCTTAATAGTTTAAAAACTTCTTTTGTCAAGCCATATACATTCCACCATTAACGTGCAAAGTCTCTCCATTTATATAGTCAGATTGATTTGAGCACAAAAATAGCACTGCATTTGCAACATCATCTGGATCCCCAAGTCGGGCAGAAGGAATTTTTGATATTATCGCATCTTTATATTTATCATCTAATTTATCTGTCATTGCTGTTTTAATGAAGCCTGGTGAAATGCAATTTATATTTATATTTTTTTTTGCATATTCTATAGCCAAACTCTTTGACATCGCTATTATGCCTGCTTTAGATGCGGTATAATTAGCTTGTCCTAAATTTCCCGTATGACCAACAACTGACGTAATATTAACAAGCTTACCCGATTTATTCTTTAGCATTTTTTTAATTGCAGATTTGCTCATTAAAAATGTTGATGTTAAATTAATATTAATTACTTTTTGCCATTCCTCTAAACTCATTCTTATTGCCAAATTATCCTGAGTAACTCCTGCATTATTAACAATACAATCTAAATTTCCACCTAGTTCTTTTGTTGCTTGTTCTATAAATTCTTCAATTTTATCACTTTGAGAAATATCAAATTTTAATATTTTAATATTTTCAAACTTATACTTTAATTCGTCAAGTTTTTCTATTCTAGTACCAGAAGCTAAAATATTTGCTCCATTCTGGTACAACTTTTTAATTATTGAATTTCCAATGCCCCCTGACGCACCAGTAACAATAATATTTTTACCTTTTAAATCACTCATACTTTTAAACTTTCAATGTCGCTTAGACTATTTACCGTGTCAATTTTAACATCTCTATTAATTCTTTTTACTAAACCTGACAATACTTTCCCAGGTCCAATTTCTATAAAATGGTCCACATTATTTTCTATCATATTAATAATGCTTTCTCTCCATCTAACTCTATTCTGTATTTGTCTAATTAAGAGAGTTTTTAGCTCATCTATATCTTTAATTTCATGAGACGTCACATTTGAAATTAATTTGTTTTGCCCATTTTTAAATTTAAGTCTATTTATCTCGTCTGTCATAATTTTGGTAGCATTACTCATCAAATCGCAATGAAATGGTGCACTTACTGGAAGTTTAATGTTTTTAATCGAATTTTCTTTTAAGATTTTAACTAACTTATCTAAATCTTCTGTTTTTCCACTCAAAACCATTTGACCTTCGGAATTATCATTTGCAATTTGAGCATTAAATATTTTTTTATAATCTGTTAAAATTTTTTCAATTACGTTAATTTTTGAACCCAACACTGCAATCATGCCTCCTTGCCCTTTTGGAACTGAGTTTTGCATAGCTTC
>CABXRS010000029.1 GCA_902514665.1 uncultured Pelagibacteraceae bacterium
GTAGTGCTTATGTTTTAAGTGAAAAAGCACATGTTAGTATGGAATGGATATATGACTTCTTGTCTTCAAAAAACGTTCTAAGATTAAAAATTTTTACATCGTTATTGAGTTTACTATTTTTTTTAATTCTATTTTATTTTGGCTTCTTAATGGTTGAAGAGGCATTTACTAAAAATTATTCAACTGGAACAGTTTGGGATCCTCCACTATGGATACCTTACTCATCCATGATGATTGGAGCTATTTTAATGATACTTCAGTACATTGCAGAAATTATTAAGTTAACTGACGAGGCAGGCTAAATAAATGGACCCATTAATAATAGCTATAATTGTTGCTGTTTTTACTTTAATTGTTCTTTTTTCAGGAATTCCAATTGCATTTGGTTTAAGCTTTGTATCAATAGTTCTCTTAGTATCATTTGAAGGTTTTCAAATGCTAGACGTTTTTGCAGAAACTTTTTATGCAGGACTGAATTCATTTGTATTACTTTCAATACCAATGTTTATTTTAATGGGTATGGCGGTAGCTAATTCTCCTGCGGGAAAAGATTTATATACTGGTTTAGATAGATGGCTTTGGAGGCTTCCAGGTGGTTTAGTTATTTCTAATATTGGGGCCTGTTCAATTTTTGCAGCTTTAAGTGGATCTAGTCCGGCTACATGTGCAGCGATTGGAACAATGGGAATACCAGAGATGAGAAAAAGAGGTTACTCTGACCAAATTGCTACAGGCACTATAGCGGCTGGAGGAACATTAGGAGTTTTAATTCCTCCAAGTATAGTTTTGATAGTTTATGGAATCGCAACTGGTACCTCGATTGGTAGATTATTCTTATGTGGATTAGTACCCGGGTTTATGTTGGCAGGGATGTTTGCAATATGGGCTCTTATTCATAGTTACTTTATTGATAAAGATGCTGCAAAAGCTTTAAGAAATAGAACACCTCCCACGTTAAGAGAAAAACTTGAAGTATTGCCAAGAGTTCTCCCATTCTTAGCTATTATTGCAGGTGTCTTGTACGTTTTATATGGTGGTGTTGCAACTCCATCTGAAGCATCAGGTGTTGGAGCATTTTTAGTTTTTGTATTAATCGCTATAGTTTACAAAATTTATCAGCCGAAAAAAATATGGAATATTGTTAAAGTCTCAATGAAAGAAAGTGTGATGATAATGTTTATCATTGCAGCCTCTTATCTTTTTGCATTTACACTTTCACAACTTTATGTAACTCAGTCTTTAGCCCAGAGCATGGTTGAATTAAGTTCAAACAAGTGGGTTGTATTTATTTTAATAAATATATTTCTTTTAATAGCTGGTTTCTTTTTACCTCCAGTAGCGGTTATTGTTATGACTTCTGCTATATTATTACCAGTAATTACTACATTAGGTTTTGATCCATATTGGTTTGCAATTGTATTTACTATTAATATGGAGATAGGATTAATAACCCCACCTGTTGGATTAAATCTTTATATAATAAAAGGCATTACCCCAGATGTAAGTTTGTCAGAAATTTTAAAAGGCTCTATACCATTCATGATCATAATGGCATTAGCAATTTTAATTTTGTGTATCTTTCCGGAGATAGTTACATGGCTTCCTGATAAAATAATGGGTAAACCTCTTGGATATTAATATTAAAATTAATAGAAAAATCTCAGTTGCTCCAATGATGGATTGCACGGATAGACACGATCGTTTTTTCTTAAGATTAATGAGTAAAAACGTGATGCTTTATACCGAAATGGTTGCAACAAAATCTGCAATTCATGGGGATAGAAAAAAAATCTTATCGTATAGTCCAGAAGAGAAACCATTAGCTTTACAGGTAGGTGGATCAAATAAAGAGGAGCTAGCTGAAGTTGCAAAAATTGCAGAGGATATGGGATATGATGAAATTAATATTAACTTAGGTTGCCCTAGTAAAAAGGTTCAAAAAAATATGTTTGGTGCTTGTTTAATGAAAGAGCCTGACCTTGTAGCTGAATGTATAAGTGAGATGGTTAATTCATGTAAAATTCCAGTTACTGCAAAAACTAGAATTGGATTTGATAATGAAGAAAGGTTTGAATATTTAAATAATTTTATTCACAAAATGAGAGATGCTGGTACCAAAACATTTATTTTACATGCTAGAAAAGCTATGTTAACGGGACTTTCGCCAAAGCAAAACCTAAATATTCCAAAACTTAATTACAACATGGTTTATGAAATTAAAAAAAAAAATCCTGAATTAGAAATAGTTATAAATGGAGGTATTTCCAAAATAGATGAAATTAATAAACATCTAAATTATTGTGATGGCGTAATGATTGGAAGATCCATATATCAAAATCCATATTCTTTAGTAGAAATTGAAAAAGAAATATTTAATACAAAAAGTAATCCTACAAGAGAACAGGTTGCTGAGCAGCTTTTAGAGTATGTAGGTAAAGAAGTTAAATTGGGCACTAAAGTTAATCAAATAATGAGACACACTGTAGGTTTGTATCATGGTCAAATAGGATCAAAGGAGTGGAAAAGATATTTAAGTGATAATTTAATGGCTCGTGAAACTGATTTCCAAAAAACAAAACATATTATGAGAATTGTTCAAAATAATGAAAAAGCTAATCAGACAAATACATAATGGATATCTCAAATATTAATGAAATTATAAATTTATTAGTTGTTTTGGCTATTGCTGCTGCAGTAGCTGGTTTTATGGCAGGACTACTTGGTGTTGGTGGAGGAATAATAATGGTTCCAGCTTTATACTATGCTTTTACAGTTCTAGATTTTGATATTGAAACAAGGATGCATTTATCTGTTGGAACATCCTTGGCGATAATAATTCCAACCTCAATAATTTCAACCAAAACGCATATGGAACATGATGCTGTAGATTTTAATATGGTTAAATCTTTTGGAATTTTTATTTTACTTGGGGTAATTGCTGGAACTTTTCTCGCAGTAAACTTAAGAACACCAGCCTTAGTGTTGTTTTTTTCAATATTTGCATTTATTGTAGGTTTATTTTTTATATTTATTAGAGATAAACTTTTAGAAAATCCAAAAAAAATATCTGATTTAGTCAAAAATATTTCAGGAATTTTAATAGGATTTATTTCAGTTCCACTTGGGATAGGTGGGGGATCTTTGATGGTTCCTTTTATGAGAACTTTTGGCTACGATATTAGAAAATCAATAGGAACTGCTGCTGCAGTAGGTATTTTAATTGCTGTTACAGGAACCACTACAATGATAATTGGAGGCAAAATAATCAACAATGTAAATACACCTTTTAGTTTTGGATACATAAATTTATTAGGGTTTATTGTGTTTGTACCTGTGACGATGTTTATGGCACGTCTAGGTGCTAGAGCAGTGTATAAAATTAATAAAAACCTCTTAAGCAAGATTTTTGGGACATTTTTATTAATTGTTTCAATTAGATCCTTTTATGAATATTTAAGTATAAGTTGATTATGAAAAACATATTTAAATTAAAAGATATAATTTCATCTATTGCCGATGTTGGTCAAAAGCTATTTAAGAAAAAAGAGCTTAAAAGAAATGATTTAGATACAATATTGTCATTATGTGATGACTTAATTTCTAACAAGGGTGCAGCTTTTGGTATCACAGTTGCCAGAGATGTGACAGATCTTTATCAAAGCCTTACACCCGAGAATAAATTAGCTTTTTTCGAGAAAATTAATGAGAAATTTAAACCTAGTCATACCAAAGTTTCAGAAGCTATAGAAACTTATCAAAAAAATCAGAATGACAGAAATTTATTTAAACTATTTATTGTATCTGAAGGAAAGAGAAGAGAATTGTTTAGGAGGATGAATATGGCTCCTAATGGTATTTCTACAATAGTTTCATTAAGAGAAGATTTATTAAAAGTATTGCAAGAGAATCCAGAATTGAAGCCTTTAGATGATGATTTACGAGAATTATTTAAATCTTGGTTTAATCCTGGATTTTTAAGATTGGCTAAAATTACTTGGGATACTAAAGCAGCTGTTTTAGAAAAAATTATGAAATATGAAAGAGTTCATGAAATTAAAGATATGGATGAACTTAAAAGAAGACTAGGTCAAGATAGAAGATTTTTTTCTTACTTTCATCCAGCACTAGAGGACGAACCAATAATATTTGTTGAAGTGGCACTCACTAATGGTTTAAGTAAATCTATTCAAGAAATAACAAAGCCGCATGCAGTTGCAGGGAAAAATCTTGATACTGCAACTTTTTATTCAATTAGTAACTGTCAAGATGGTTTATCGAGAGTGACTTTGGGTAACTTTTTAATAAAAAGAGTTGTTTATGAAATTCAAGAAGAATTACCTAATATTAAAAAATTCGGAACTTTGTCACCTATTCCAGGATTTAGAGATTGGTTTTCATATTTAGAGGATAACAAAATTAAAAATATTTTAGGCAATATACCTTTAGAAAATATTTCTTTTTTAAAGTCTTCAGATTTAAAAGTTGGAGATACCAGAATAGTTTCAAATAAAGATGCTATTTTAAAATTAGTAGCTCATTATTTAATAAATGAAAAAAATCATAAACAATTACCCATTAATGATGTAACCAGATTTCATTTGGGAAATGGAGCTACAATTGAGGATATAAATATAAACGCAAATGTATCTGAAGTTGGTTTTAATAGATCATTTGGAGTTATGGTAAACTATTTATATGAACTTAAAAACATTGAGAAAAATCATGAAGATTATATTAACAATAAAAAAGTTATAATCTCAGACAAACTTAAAAAGTATATTTAATTGGTGCCCCATTTAACTTTATTCCAAATTCTCTCGTGAAAATAATAGAAAAATAGTGGAATTATTGAGCCAACTCCTAATACTCCAGCTCCCACAAATGTACCAGTATAAATGTATCCAAATATTACCCAATAAATAAAAATAAAAAGTCTCCAAGAAAAAGTTTTTGCAACTGATCTAATTTTTTTATCTGCCATCACATAAATATATAAGAAAATTAAAGTTTAAAAAATATACAAAAAAAAGAGGTGACTTCAGTCTCCCTCCATCACCTCACATTTTAATATTAATTGATTCTTGTTACTTCTATTAACACTTAATAGTTGTAAATGCACTTTATTAACTAACTTAATTATCAACATTAACTAACTTAATTATCAACAATCCAAAGTTGTATTTAGTTTTAGAAAAAAACTCAATTTAGCCATACACAATATTTAGTGCTATAATCTTAATTGGTACTTTTAAAAATGGTTTCAATAAATGATAGTAATAAAAAAATTAAAAAAATTTTATTTGATCCAATAGATAAAACAAAAAATAAATTTTCCTCAATTTTAAATGATTTTAAAAAAAACAGGGTTAAAAAAGATTTAGCATTAAAAAAACAATTAGAAAAAGAAAAAAAAAGAGAATTAATTCTAGAAAAAAAATTAGCAAAAAAAGCCAAACTGGATGAACTAAAAGAAGAAAGAAAGAAAATTCTTTTTCAAAAAAAATTAATTATTGAAAATGAAAAACAGAAGAAAAAAAATGAGGAAAAAAGACAAAAAATAGAAGCTCAAAGAATTAAAATTGAACAAAAAAAACTAAAAGACGAAGAAAAGAAAAAACTTAGAGAAGAAGCTACAAAGCTTAAACAAGAAGATTTAAGGCTAAAAATGCTTGAGAGACAAAGAATTAGAGAAGAAAATTTTAAGATTAAAGAGGAGCAGTTAAAAAATAAAGAACTTGAAGCTCAAAAGAGAAGAGATGAGAAAGAAAAGGAAAGACAAGAAAAACTAAGATTAAAAGAAATTGATAGGAAAAATCGACTTGAGGAGGAGCAAAGATTAAGGGAGGCAGCTAGAAAATTAAAATATGAGCAAGAAAAACTTAAAGATATGGAGCAAAGATTAAGAGATCTAGAAACTGAAAGACAGCAAGAAATTCAAAGGCAGATTTTAAAAGAAGAGACCGAACAAAGAGCTAAGGAAGAGGAATTAAGAATTAAAGAAAAAGAACTTAAACACGCTGAACGTGAAAGAATAAGTAAAGAAAATGAAA
>CABXRS010000030.1 GCA_902514665.1 uncultured Pelagibacteraceae bacterium
AAAATTTTTTTTAAAAGTGTCAACATTTTTATTTTTTATTTTTTCAATTAAAAATTGTATAATTTAAATTAGACTAAAATTTGAATAAGTATATAAATTAAATGATTCATTATTCAAATTAATTTTAAAATTGAGGTTAAATGGCAAAATATCTTGTTGAAACATATTACACGTGTACATTCAAAGTCAATCATTACTTAGATGATATAAATGAAACAGAATTAAAAAATTTAGAAAAAAGAGATGATGGAAAATTCGAAGTTTTAGATGTCAAATTAGATAATAGAAAAACTAAAAGTCTTGATCCTAAAAATAATAAAATCGTAGATAATAAGAACGTTGAAATATTAACAGATAATAAAGAACTAAATCCAATTAACAAAGAAAAAGTAATAACAAATCTTAATAAAGTTTCTGAAAGAGGTGGGAAGAGATTTGGTATGCCTGATAGAAGAAAAGGATATATTCAGAAAGCAACAATTGGGGATCATAAAGTTTATCTGCATACTGGTGAATACGAAGATGGAAAAATCGGAGAAATTTTCATTGATACAAGTAAAGAAGGTGAGCTTGTAAAGGCTTTGATGAATAATTTCGCAATTGCAGTTTCTCTTGGGCTGCAATACGGTGTGCCTTTAGATGAGTTTATAAGCGCATTTGTTGGAACAAAATTTGAGCCATCAGGTAAAGTTTTAGGAAATGACAGAATTTTAAGCGCAACATCAATCTTAGATTATATTTTTAGAGAATTGGCAATTTCTTATCAAAATAGAGAAGATCTCGCTCACACACCTTCAATTGGTGGAAACGATACAAGTGTTTCAGATGATCAAAACTCTGAGGATCAAAATCAACTATTAAAAATTGTCAAAGATATTACAAGCAAAGGATTTGTAAGAAATAATTATAAAAAAAATTTAGTAGATCTTTCTGACATCAAAATTAGCTTAAAAGGAAAAAAATAATTTTTAATTTTTAATTTTAATTGAGAGATTTAACTCATTCAGTTGATCTTTATTAATCTCGGATGGTGCATTCATCATCAAATCTTGAGCATTTTGATTCATTGGAAACATAGTAACTTCTCTGATATTTTTTTCATTTGCTAGAAGCATTACAATCCTATCTATTCCAGGAGCAATTCCACCATGTGGTGGTGCACCATAACTTAAGGCATTAATCATTCCACTGAACTTTTCATCTACCACTGACTTGTTATAACCTGCAATTGAGAAGAGTTTATACATTAGATCAGGTTTATGATTTCTTATTGCACCAGAAGATAGCTCTATTCCGTTACAGACTATATCATATTGGTAAGCAAGAATATTTAGAGGATTTTTAAAATCTTGATCTACTAAGTCACCTTGTGGCATAGAAAAAGGGTTATGACTAAATTTGATCTTATTTGTTAATTCATCTTTTTCAAACATAGGGTAGTCAACTATCCAACAGAAAGCAAAAGTATCATCATCAATTAGGTCCAAATCTTTTGCAATTTTGTCTCTTGCCAACGCTGTTATTTTTTCTAATTCATTTTGTTTTCCACATGCTAGAAAAATACTATCCCCTACCTTAGAATTAGTAATTTTCATTATTTCCAAGAGTGCATCTTCAGAAAAAAATTTCCCTACTGGCCCTTTAGCTGAAATTTTATTGTCTTTTTCAAAAGTAAAGTATGCTAATCCAGAAGCACCTTGTTCTTTAGCCCATTTATCAACATTATCGAAAAAACTTCTAGGTTTATCTTTTGTATCTTTTGTTGTGATAGATCTGACTTTAGATCCAGATCTTACTAATTTTTTGAAAATATCAAATGAAACATCTTCTCTATGAAATATTTCTGTAACATCATTTATAATGAGGGGGTTTCTTAAATCAGGTTTATCAGTTCCATACTTTAGCATCGCTTCAGAGTAAGGAATCTTTGGAAAAATATCATACATTAATTTTTTGTCAGAAAAATTTTTAAAAGTATTAACCATTAGTTGTTCTACAATATTAAATACATCCTCTTGCTCAACGAAAGACATTTCTAAATCGAGTTGATAAAATTCACCAGGACTTCTATCAGCTCTAGCATCTTCATCTCTAAAGCATGGAGCTATTTGAAAATATTTATCAAAACCTGACACCATTATTAGTTGTTTAAATTGTTGTGGAGCTTGAGGTAAAGCATAAAACTTTCCCGGGTTTAAACGACTAGGTACAAGAAAATCTCTAGCACCCTCAGGGCTAGAAGAGGTCAAAATTGGAGTTTGAAATTCTAAAAAGCCCAATTTTGTCATTTCATTTCTTATGAAAGAAATAACTTTTGATCTTAAAATAATATTTTCATGAATTTTTTTTCTTCTTAAATCTAAAAACCTATATTTTAGTCTTATTTCTTCAGCATATTCTTGATCACTAAAAACAGGCATTGGTAATTCTTTACAAGTACCTAATGTCTCATACTCAGATATTGCAACCTCAATTTCTCCAGTCTCAATATCTTTATTTTTAGTTTCATCTGAACGATTTACAACTTTACCATTAACCTTGATCACGGTCTCTAACTTAATCTTTTCTAATTCTAAAAAATTTTTGTTTTCTCTATCAATTATACACTGCGTAATTCCATAATTATCACGAAGGTCGATAAATAGTAAATTGCCATGGTCTCTTTTTTTATTTATCCATCCAGAAAGAGTGACATTTTTATCAACATCATTTTTTCTTAGCTCGTTACACTTATGTGTTCTATACTTATTCAATTACTCTCCTAATGCCTCTTTTATAATTTTAAAGTCGATTGGCTTTTTTCTTTTTAAACTAATTTCGTCGATTTTATATATGAAATCAGATATTTTACCATAAGATCTATTTATTCTTTTAATAATAAAGTCTATTAATTTTTTATCTATTAAGATCTGACGATCAGATAAATTTTTTAATATCAAAGCATACATTAAATCATCTTCTGGTTTTTCAATTACTGATAAAAGAAAATTCTTAGCTCTTGAATTTAAGTCAATAAGTGTAAATTTAAAATCTACAATAGGTTTTGTGGAAGTAACTATGAGATATTTGTTATCCTGTTCAATTATATTAATTAGAGTAAATAATAAATTTTCATCAATATTTTCTAGCAGGTCTTCTACGATAATATTCTCGTAAATTTTAATTTCCTTTAGAAAATCATTGTTAAGTATATTGGCTGAAATTTTAATACCTTTAAAATTTTGTAAAAAAATATTCACAAGATGTGATTTACCAGAGAAATTTTCACCAATTAAATTTACAAAATTTTTTTCCCATTTAGGCCAACTATTTAAAAGTTTAAATGAATATTCATTGCTTTTAGAAACATAAAAATCCTGATCTTTAAAGTTTTGTTCATAATCAAAATTTAGAATTTGCTGATTTAGGTTTTTCATTTCATCACCCATATTTTATTAATTGTTTCAAATTCATAATTATTATTTTTCATTACATCAATAAATTTATCAGGAGTTCCATTAAAAATTATTTTATAAATATTATTTTGGTTATCAAATTTATAAATATAATAATTATAAATTAAATCTAAGTTAGATAATTTTTCCTCAAATTGATAAATTTTTATATTATTGGTGTTTTTAACTGAAATAGTTAAAGGTAATCTAACAGATGTATTTATTTCATTTTGAGACTTCCAATAGTCTTCGAAAGTAATTTTTAAACCTTCTATTAATCTATTAATTTCAGTATTGCTGTTAAAGTCGATATTTTTTATTAAGATATTTTTTAAAATTTTTTTGTTATCAAGACTTATTTTACTTAATAGCCTAACTTGATCAGAACCTATGAAAAATATTGATACAATATAGCTTTCAAGATTGTATTTTTTTGATATTTCATTAAATTCAAAATTTTCCAAATTTTCAATATTTTTTTTAACTATATTTAAATCTTCAAGATCTTCTGTTGGTAAAATATAATTTAAAAGATCATATTTTTTAATATTAGAATTCCATAAGTTATATATGATATTTTCAGAAAACATTGTTACTTTATTTCCATTTTGATCAAGAATTATCGGCATGAAAATAATATTTTTTTTTACTGGTAATGAAGGAAAAATATTTTTCTTTTCTAATAAATCAAAAATAATTTTTTTGTTAAAAGATACGTTGAGTTTTATATAATAGACTTCATCTACAAATTTTTCCTCTTTAATTGAAAATGTCTCAATCATACTTTTTATTTGATTTAATGATATTTGTTTAAGCTTTTGATGATCCTTAGATTGAACAGTAGATAATATTAACTGATTAAAAGCTTTAATAAATCCTTCATCTATTATTTCATTTTTGTTAAAATTGATCTTAAAAGGTGTAGATAATTCAACATCATTTATGGAGAAAGTCTTAGCCTGACTAATTCCTGTGGAAAAAAAAATATTTAATACGGCAAGAAATAAAAAAAAAATATATAACTTTCTTAATTTAATAATTTGAAAAATATATTTCATAGAC
>CABXRS010000031.1 GCA_902514665.1 uncultured Pelagibacteraceae bacterium
TATACCTTCAACACTTTTAGCATCTGATCGAGCGATAATTTTAAAATTTGGATCTTTTTTAGAACTAACACATTCTTTTATTTTTTTTACCATTGCTTCAGTTGAAATTAATTCTTTGTTATCTAGGTGACCACATCTTTTTCTTTCTATTTGATCTTCTAGATGAACTCCAGTAATTCCAAACTCTTCAAATGTTTCAATAGTTTCTTTACAAGATTTAAAGCCTGTATCAATGTCTACAATAGTTGGAAGATTTGTAACTCTTGATATCAAATAAGATCTTGTACTCACATCTTGCAAAGTAGTAAGACCAATATCAGGAAAACCTAAATCATTTGCCATTACTCCCCCAGAGACATAAACTGCATCGTATCCTATTTCTTCAATTAACTTTGCTGTCAGAGGGTTATATGCACCCGGCACTCTTAGAATCTTATTTGATTTTAGCTTCTTATCAAAATCGTCTCTTTTTTGAGCTGGTTCTTTTTCGACAAAATGCATTAAAAAATTCCTTTTTTCATATTACGTTTTAATTTACTTTTTTTCACTTCTAAATTTAATTTATCTAGTTGACCAGTTTTTAAGTTCTTTAGATTCTGCACACTTTTTAAAAAACGGTCGCTCTCTCTTTTATCAAGGATACCTTCCGTAAGTGTAAGAAATTTATTAATATAATTTTGTCTTTTAAAAGGTCTTGCACCATAAGGATGTGCATCAGCTCTATCAAGTTGCTCAGTAATTTTTTTACCATTTTTTAGAGTTACAATTACTTTGGCGCCAAATGATTTATTTTTTGGGTTAGGATCATGATATTTTTTTGTCCATTTTTTATCTTCGTACGTTTTAATTGATCTCCAAATTTTAATAGTACTTTTTTTATTTGCTCTCGATTTAGTATAAGAATTAACATGGTGCCAATCACCATCTTCTAATGCAACAGCAAATATATACATAATTGAGTGGTCAAGAGTCTCTCGACTTGCATTTGGGTCCATTTTTTGAGGATCATTGGCTCCAGTCCCAATTACATAGTGAGTATGATGACTAGTGTAAATATCAATTTTTCTAATAAGATTTAAATTTGGTATTTTAGTTTTTAATTTTTTTGCAAGATCAATTAATGCTTGGGATTGATATTCAGCAGAATATTCTTTGGTATAAGTTTCTAGTATAGCTTTTTTAGTTTCACCTCTTTTTGGTAAAGGAACTTTATAATTTGCTTTTTTACCATCTAATATTCTTGCTATTACACTGTCTTCACCTTCATAAATTGGACTTGGTGCTCCTTCTCCTCTCATAACTCTATCGACGGCCTCAATAGCAAGTTTACCTGCATGAGCAGGTGCATATGCTTTCCAACTAGAAATTTCACCTTTTCTAGATTGTCTTGTAGATATAGTTGTATGAAGAGCTTGTTGAACCGCTTGATAAATAGTTTCAGTATTCAATTTTAGCATTGAACCTAATCCTGCGGCCACACTTGGACCTAGGTGAGCAATATGGTCTACCTTATGTTTATGTAGGCAAATCCCTTTAACTAGATTTACTTGAACTTCATAAGCAGTAATAATGCCTCTTAAAAGGTCTAAACCACTTTTTTTATTTTGTTGTGCAACAGCTAACAGTGCTGGAATATTATCACCAGGATGACTGTAATCTGCGGCCAAAAAAGTATCATGAAAATCAAGCTCTCTTACAGCTGTGCCATTAGACCAAGCAACCCATTCACAATCAAATTTTAATTTTGAGTTTATACCAAATAAAGTTGCTCCATTCTTTCTAAAATGTTTTAGCGCCATTTCTCTTGAAGATATTACTGATCTTCTATTTAAAGAGGCAACGGCAACAGATGCATTATCTATTATTCTATTGATAACCATTTCAATGGCATCCTTATTTAGTTTAGCATTATCACTAGCAATTTCTGCAATTTTCCAGGCAAGCTGTTTCTTTTTTGGTAAGTGAATTTTTGATGGATAAACCTTAACAGTATGTAATAACAAAATATCTCCTTTAAGATGTTTTGTTTTTAATAGTTAAATTAAATTAATCAATATTAAAGATATTTTGTTATTGTTTTTTCAATACCAATAAAGTCTTTTATTAAGTGATTATGATAAATTTCATCAATATTTTTTTCAGTATATCCATCTTCTAATAGAATCATTGGAATACCTGCTGCTTTTGCGGCATTAGCATCAGTTTCACTGTCACCAATCATCATTGTTTTTTTTAAATCTCCATCTAAAATTTCAACAACTGTAGTCAGATGCCTAGGATCTGGTTTACAATAATCAAATGTATCTGAACCAGCGACATATTCAAAATATTCATAAATACCAATTTTTTTTAATAAATCATTGGATAAATACTCTTGTTTATTAGTGCATACAGCCATTGATATATTTTCTTTTTTACACCATTTTAAAAATTCTTTAACTCCATTAATTAAAGTACTTTCCTTAATTATATTTTTTCCATAAAAATCAACAAACTCACTTATCATTTCCTTTATTTTTTCATCATTTACTTTACTAAATTCTTTCTTTGCTTGTCCCCAAATAGATCTGCCTAGCATCGCACCCGCACCTTGACCTACTAAATTTCTTATTTGTTCTGTAGATTTGGTTGGATAACCAAATTTTTTCATCACATGATTATGAGCGTGCATTAAATCTGGAGCAGTATCTACAAGAGTACCGTCTAGATCAAATAAAATGGTAAATTTTTGTTTCATTATAAAGTATTTTAAAGAAATAATTTGTGAATTAATTAAGTCATATACTTAATGTAAACAAAAAATAAATGAAACCCTTAAATTTACTAAATATACAAATTAAATTGAGAAATAAATTTTTAAAAGCAGGTGTTGAAATGTTAGGACCTGAGACGATTTTTTTTTCTAAAGATACAAAAATTGGAAAAAATGTTTCCATTGAGCCCTATGTTATTTTTGGTCCAAAAGTAAAAATTGGAAACAATGTTATAATTAAATCTTTTTCACATTTAGAAGCATGCAAAATTGAAAATAAAGTAGAGATTGGTCCCTATGCAAGAATTAGACCAGATACAATTTTAAAAGAAGGATCAAAAATAGGCAACTTTGTAGAAGTTAAAAAAAGTATTGTAGGCCAAAGGTCTAAGGCAAATCATTTATCTTACATTGGTGACAGTCAAATTGGTAAAGCTGTTAATATTGGTGCTGGTACGATCACTTGTAATTACGATGGTATAAAAAAAAGCAAAACAAAAATTAAGGATAAAGTATTTATAGGGTCAAATTCTTCTTTAGTTGCGCCTGTTATAATTGAGAAAGAAAGTATAGTAGGAGCAGGTTCAGTAATAACTAAAAATGTCACCAAAAAATCTTTAGCTCTAACAAGATCTTTACAAACTGAAATTAAAAATTACAAAAGAAAAAAAAGATAAGATATGTGTGGCATAATAGGAATTTCAAGTAACAAATCTGTATCTGCAAATATTATAAGTTCTCTAAAGAAGCTAGAATATAGAGGTTATGACTCTGCAGGAATAGCAACTCTTTTTGATGGCGAGATCAAAGAAGTTAAGTCTGAGGGAAGAGTAGATTCTTTAGAACTTAATTTTGATTTAAAAAATTTAAAAGGCAACATTGGTATTGGTCATGTTAGATGGGCTACTCATGGTTTGCCAAATAGTGTTAACGCACACCCACATTCATCTCACAATGCATCTGTTGTACATAACGGAATAATTGAAAATTCAACAATATTAAAAAAATATTTAATGACTAAGGGTCATAAATTTAAATCACAAACTGACACAGAAGTTATTGTACATCTAATTACAGAAAATTTAAAAACTGACGAATTAGAGCAAGCAATAACAAAAACATTAAAACAACTTCATGGTAGCTTCGCTTTAGGAATAGTTTTTAAAGATATTCCTGATTTAATTGTAGGTGCAAGAAGGGGCTCCCCTTTAGCTGTTGGTTATGGACCAAATGAAAATTATCTTGGATCAGACTCTTATGCATTAAAATCAATGACAAATAAGATTACATATCTTGATGACGGTGATTTTTGTATCGTAAAAAAAGATCAAGTTCTCTTCTTCAATGAAGGTGGAAAAAAAATAAATAAAAAAATTTTAGAGCTTTCGACAGATGAAGCTGAATATGAAAAAGGTGATTTTAAACATTTTATGGCTAAGGAAATAGAAGAACAGCCAAATACAGTTAAGACTGGAATAAAAGAATATATTGATAAAACAAATTCAGAAATAAATATTTACAACTTTCCTTGGAAAATTAATGAAATTAATTCAATAACCCTAGTAGGTTGTGGCACAGCCTACCATTCTTGTCTGATGGCTAAATATTGGTTTGAAGAATTAA
>CABXRS010000032.1 GCA_902514665.1 uncultured Pelagibacteraceae bacterium
TTGTGTGGTTGTGAATTAGTTGGGGGTGAGACAGCTGAAATGCCTGGCACATACGAGAAGGGTAAATTTGATATTGCAGGTTTTGCAGTTGGTGTAGTAGATAAAAACAAAATTTTAAATAAAAATAAAATTAAAAAAAATAATCTTATCTTGGCTGTACCATCAAGTGGATTACATTCTAATGGTTTCTCATTAGTAAGATATGTTATAAATCAAAAAAATATTAATATAAAAAAAAATAAATTTTTAAAATCTGAACTTTTGATGCCTACTAAAATATATGTTAATGAAGTATTGAAATTAATTAGCAAAAATTTGATTAATGGTTGTGCAAATATAACTGGTGGAGGTTTATCAGATAATATCAAAAGAATAATTCCTGATAAATTAGTTGCAGATATTGATTTAAATAAAATAAAAACGTCTAGTATTTTTAAATGGCTTAAAAAAAATGGAATATCAGAAAAGGAAATGCTTAAAACTTTTAATTGTGGTGTCGGATTTTGCTTAATAATAAACCCTAAAGATTTGAAAAAAGTTATAAAATACTTTGCAAATAAATATAAGCCCTACGTAATAGGTAAAATTTCTAAAGGTAATAACAAAGTTAGATTAAATGGTTCAATCAATTGGTACTAAAAAAATAAAGTGTGCAGTATTGATTTCTGGAACTGGGAGTAACCTAAAATCACTTATTCAATTTTCTAAAAAAAAAAATTCACCGATATCTATAGAATTAATTATTTCAGATAACTTTAAATCTAAAGGATTACAACTCGGAAAAATTTATAAAATATCAAATAAAGTTTTTAATTTTAAGAAAAAGATAGTCGCTGAAAAAAAAATGATTTATGAAATGAAAAACAAAAAGATTAAATTAATTTGTCTTGCAGGATTTATGAAAATTCTGTCGAAGGAGTTTATAAAAAACTTTAAGGGCAAAATATTAAATATTCACCCTTCCCTACTGCCAAAATATAAAGGTTTAAATACTCACCAACGAGCAATTTTAAATAAAGAAAAATATTCTGGTTGTACCGTTCATTTTGTTAATTCTAAATTAGACTCAGGAAAAATTATTCTTCAAAAAAAAGTTAGAATTAGCAATAGTGATACAGCTAAATCTTTAGCAAAAAAAATTTTATCTCAAGAGCATAAGCTTTATCCAAAAGCAATTAGGAAAATACTTAATCTTTAAAAAAAAAATCTATTTCAATTTTTGCGTTCTCAATACTATCGGAACCATGTACTGAATTTTTATCGATTGATATTCCATATTTTTTTCTAATTGTACCCTCTTTTGCATCTTCTGGGTTGGTAGCTCCCATAAGATCTCTATTTTCAATTACTGCATTATCTTTTTCAAGAACTATTACGACAATAGGTCCTGAAGAGAGATATGTGCATAAATCATTATAAAAAGGTTTAGTTTCATGGACCTTATAAAATTTTTCTGCTTCAGATTTTTCTATTTGTATTTTTTTTTCTTTTAAAATTGAAAAACCATTATTTTTAAACATCTCTTTGATTTCGTTTTCAAGATTTCTTTCCACCGCGTCTGGTTTTATAATTGATAAAGTCTGTTCCAAATTACTCATAATAGTCTTCTATTAATTTATTTAATAATCTTACTCCATAGCTAGTTGCTCCACCCGAATTCAAAGCTCCACCATATTTTGAAAATGCCATACCTGCTATATCTAAATGAGCCCATGGTGTTTTGTTTAAAATAAATCTTTGTAAAAACTGTGCTGCAGTTGTAGATCCCGCACCACCAACATAATTAATATTTTGCATATCAGCATTTTTTGAATTTATAAGTTTATCAAAGTTTTTATGTAAAGGCATTCTCCATAGTTTTTCTTCAACTTTGTCACCTGAATCTAATAATTGTTTTGATAATTTATCATCATTTGAAAATAACCCTGCATATTCAGAACCTAATGAAACAATAATAGCTCCTGTCAAAGTAGCAAGATCAACAATAAATTTAGGTTTATATTTTTTTTCTGTATAAGTTAAAGCATCGGCTAAAACTAGTCTACCTTCGGCATCTGTATTTAGTATTTCAATTGTCTGACCACTGTAAGATTTTACAATATCACCAGGTCTTTGTGCGTTTCCACTTACCATATTCTCTACAAGTCCAACAACGCCAACTGCATTAACTTTTGCTTTTCTTAAAGCTAAATTTTTCATTAAACCAACTACAGTTGCTGAACCTGCCATATCATAAGTCATATCTTCCATAAACTTTGCTGGTTTTAAAGAATATCCTCCAGTATCAAAACATACTCCCTTTCCAACAAATGCTAAGGGTTTAGAATTATTCTTTGCCCCATTCCATTCCATTGTTACAAGGTAAGATCCCCGAATACTACCTTGCCCAACACCAAGTAAAGCATTCATTCCAAGTTTTTTACATTTCTTTTCATCATATACTTTTATTTTTAAACCAAATTTCTTAAGTGTGTTTATTCTTTTTGCATATTCATCTGGGTGCAGAACATTTCCAGGTTCAGAAACTAGATCTCTTGCAAAAAAGGCTCCTTCTTCAATTGCTTTAAATTTAATTTGATCTATTTTTGAAGGAATTTTTTTACCTATTACATTTATAATAAAATCTTTAGTTTCTTTTTTAGATTTATATTTATTGAACATATAAGATTTTAATTTCAATCCATGAAAAAAATGTCCAATAAAATTACTTAGTTTTGTAGATGCAGTATTAGTATTAAACGTGAATTCTTTTATATTAGACTTTTTTATATGTTCATAAAATTTAGCACCAAGGCTTTCAGCCTCTGTACTAGTTAAGTTTTTTTGGATAGAAACTAAAACAATTTGTTTTTTTGAGAATATATTAAAATTCAAAAATTTTTTTTTTGTATCACTTACCTTCAATATATCGAAAATAAAATTATAATCAGATTTGCTAATATATGATTTCAAATCTAAAATATTGAATTTTTCGTCAACAAATAAGACAAGGTTTGTAAATGTATTTTTTTTATTATTTTTTTTGTAATTAATTTGAATAGTCATAAATTTAAATATTTTTAAAATGAGATGGGTGCTATATAATAATATAAATAGCATATTTCAATGAAAAAAATAATATACAGAAAATTTTTATCTGATTGTTTAATTTTTTTTATGATAACTCTGATAAGCTCTAGTGTTATTATTTGGGTATTTCAAGCAGTGAATTATCTAGATTTAGTGATTGATGATGGACGAGATTACTCTGTATACTTATATTATTCGATATTAAATTTTCCAAAAATTGTTAGCAAAATATTTCTATTCGCGTTTTTTTTTAGTTTTTCATATGTGATCGCTAAATATGAACTGAATAATGAACTTTTAATTTTTTGGAATTTTGGAATAAATAAGATTCACTTTGTAAATTTCTTTTTTGTAGTCTCTTTAGTGCTAATGTTAATTCAAATTATTATTACAGCATTTGCAGTACCAAACTCACAAAGTCTAGCTAGATCAGTAATTAGAATTTCTGATTATAATTTTGTCGATAACTTTATTAAAACAAAAAAATTTAATGCTGCTGTAAATAATCTTACAATTTATAGTGAGAGTAAAGACACTGATGGTAATTTTAATAACATATATATAAAAAGAAATACCAATGAAAATAACTTTCAAATAATATTTGCTCAAAAAGGTAGTTTTAAAAGAAACAGTAAAATTCCAACACTTGAATTGTATAACGGTGAGAATACCACATTAACAAATAGCAAATTAACAAATTTTAGTTTTACTAAATCTGAGTTTAATTTGAGCCCCTTTTCAACTAACACAATTTTAGTCAAAAAAATTCAAGAGCATAAAACAGTTGAGTTAATTGAATGTGTAATTAATTTACATATAAAAAACTCAACTGGTTTAAATAAAATTAAAGAAAAAGTAAGAAATTGTGAATTAAGAAATTTTGATAACATTTTGTCTGAACTTTACAAACGTATCGCCATTCCTTTGTATTTACCAGCTCTGATGTTAACTTCGCTTCTTCTTATAATAAATTCTAAAGAAAAAATTAATTTTACTAAATTAAGAATTATCACATTTCTTGTTGGCTTTTTTATTATAATTTTTTCTGAGTCAGCTTTAAGATTTATAAGCTTTTCAATGATAAATAATTTATTAATTGTTTTAATACCAATAGTTTCGATTATTATATTTTATCTTTATTTTATATT
>CABXRS010000033.1 GCA_902514665.1 uncultured Pelagibacteraceae bacterium
ATTTTTTTATTCCAAGTCTTTCCTGAGCAGCTTTTGAGGTTGTAGTAAATTCAAATCTTAATTTTTCATCAGGCTTTGCATATTTAAAACAGCCTCTAGCAGCTAGTGCGCCCTCATGAAATCCTGATAGGATTAATTTTAATTTACCTGGATAAGAACAAATATCACCAATTGCAAATACTCCATTTATATTAGTTTCAAAATTTTCTGTGTTCACCTCAACTGTTTTTTTATCAATATTTAAACCCCAGTCTAATATTGGACCAAGTTGCATAATCAAACCAAAAAAACCTAATACATAATCAGATTTAATTTCCTTTACTTCACCTTCATCATGTTTGATTTTAACTGAATTAATTTTATCTTCTCCAGATACAGAGTCTAATTGATATTTAGTGTATAAATTTATTTTGCCTTGATCATTTAATTCTTTTACTTTTTGTACACTTGCCTCCATACCACTAAATCCATCTCTTCGGTGGATTAAATTAACTTTAGAGGTATTAGAAAGTTCTATGGCCCAATCTAAGGCCGAGTCTCCTCCACCAAAAATTGAAATAGTTTTATCTTTAAAAATTGTTTTGTCTTTAACTGCATAAAATAGTGAATTTCCCTCAAATTTTTCACATTCTTTTACTGAAAATTTTCTTGGTTCAAAGGATCCAACGCCTCCTGCAATAACAATACTGGCAACGTCAAATTCTTTATTGCCATTAGTTTTCACATGCCAACGATCATTAACTTTTTTAAGTTCTTCTACTCTTTGGTTTAAATGAAAATTGACGTTGAACGGTTTAATTTGTTTTAAAAGATTATTGGTTAACTCTTCACCAGTGCACTCAGGAATTGCTGGAATATCATAAATCGGTTTATCAGGATAAAGTTCTATGCATTGTCCGCCAGCTTTATCGAGATTGTCTACAATCTCACAAGTTAATCCTATTATTCCAAGTTGATGAGCACAGAATAAACCTGTCGGCCCTGCTCCAATAATTAGTACATCTGTTTTGGTCATTTATCCTTGCTTTGATGGAATGTTTACGACTAATCCGTCAAGTGTATCTGAGACTATGAGTTGGCAACTTAATCTGCTATTTTTTTTTGGTTCAAATGCCATATCTAACATATCTTCCTCACCATCTTCTTTTTCTGGAAGTTTACCTAACCACTCTTCATTTACATAAACATGGCAGGTAGCACATGACATTCCTCCCCCACAGTCAGCATCAATACCTGGAATGTCATTTTGGACTGCGCCTTCCATCACCGTCAATCCATTTTGAACTTCTATAGTATGAGTTTTGTTATCATGGGTATTATATGTAATTTTTGGCATGAATTATATATAGGCTCTTCTTTAGATAGAGCAAGTGAGTAAAAATAGACTTAGTCTATTTTTAGACATTTTGTAACTGTGGGATGTCTTTTTTTAGAAAATAATCTTCTTCTTTTGATTGTTTTATTATTGCTGGAATGATTTCTTTATAGGCATCAATTAATCCCTCATTTGTTCTTGGAAGTTGATCTTTAATGTGATGGTGTAGCTTATCTAGATTATAAGATGGTACTGTAGGAAACATATGGTGCGTCAAATGATATTCCATCTTCCAATACAAAAAACTTAAAACAGGGTTTAAGTACATTTCCCTTGAAGTAAGCCGATGATCCTTAACATTTCTTGCAAGACCAGCATGTTGTGTAAAAGCTACAAGTTTATGTAATGTTTTTCCATAAAATTGTGGTAATAAAAAATAAAGTATAGGAAGCCAACTTGTGGATAATATTGACCACAAAACAATTGACAACCAAATAAATAAATAAATTCTTGAATTAAATATTGCTTTTGACTGTACACTTTCAGGAATACTGTCTTGCATAACTTTTGTTTTAATTCCAAAAGCGTGCTGAATAATTTCAAATGAAACATGTTTTTTAAAAAAAAGTAAATCTAAAAAAGGAGTGATATTTATTAATAATCTTTTTGGAGTTTCTCTTAAGTCATTACCATATTCTATTTCATGATCAAAAGGATTTTTTGTAGAATAAGTATTTCCGTGATGAATAAAATGGGTATATCTCCATCTAATGGGTTCAAAGTTGGACATGAAAGAGGAAACGTAATAAAAAATTTCGTTTAAAAATTTAGATTTAAAAGCAGTTTTGTGACCTGTCTCATGCCACAATGGATTAGAGAAAGAATAAATATTTCCGTAAACTAAAAACCAAAATACCGACCACCAGGTTCCCCAAGTTATAAAAGCTAAAGTTCCAGTTATTATTAATAATACAAAAAAAACAGAAATATGTTGAATACCTTTTAAGTCAGATTTTTTTGATAACTCTTTAAGGATTTCTTTATCAACATGGCATTTGTGCCAATTATTTAATTTAACGTCCATTATATATTTATGTATAGTTATTATACATACTTTTAATACAGACAAAAAAAAGGGCAAGTATAAAAGTATACCTGCCCTTAATTTTAATTATTAAGTAAAACTACCTAGCTCTTTTTCCGCTAACACTAGTTGCAGCAGCCCAGATTACTAGACCAAATGCAATTTTGTTAATAAAGTCAGCTAAGTTGTAAACAACGTTAAGTGAGTCTGCGTCTACTCCACCTGTTAGATAACCAAATACGTAACCTAATGGGTAAATAGCCCAACCTACTGTAACAATCATTCTCATTGCACCAAATGCTGTTACAAGAGCTTTGTTACCACTTTTCGCTGCAGCTTTTCCAGCTTCACCTGAGAATACCTCATAAAGAATGTATACCCAACCTGCCATTCCGATTATAAATCCAAGAGTAGCGTTAATGTATCCAGCTTCACCTAAGTATCCACCGATTAACATTACTAATGAACCAAGTAGCAATCTCCAGAACATTCCAGAATTTGCTTTACCTATAGCTGATAGAATTAAATAGAATTCAATCATCTGTAGTGGAACTGTAATTAACCAGTCAATATATCTGTAAACTGTTGGTGAGTCCCCAGTAGCAACCCATACTTCTCTCATGTACATGTAGTGTATGAATGCAATACCAGTTACTAGCCCAGCAACGATAACTGAAGTTCTCCAGCCTGTTGCTACGTTACCAACTTCCATGAAAAAGAAAGCAGTCGCTGCTAACATTCCCATAGATATGATCCAAAATGAAATTCCTACGAAGTCATCTTGACTCAACATGGTTGCGTCTGCTGCAATAGCTATACCTGAAAATCCAATCAGGGCTATAGCTGCTAAAGCAAACAATTTTAGTTTATTCATAAAAAACTCCCTCTCTAGTTAGTTTTTATTTTTTTAGTTTATATAAACTAGACTTAGGATACCCTAAGTCAAAGTTCACGTTAAATAGCAAATAAAAATGGATTTATGAAGAGCAAATTGTCACTAATTAACATTGATTTTACTTAATTTTTAAAATTAAATACAATTTATAAGTTAAAAACCAATTAAATTACTTAAATCGAATCAAATAAATATGTCAGATAAATTCAATAAAATTTACAATCATTCAATAAATAATCCTGAAAAATTTTGGCAAGACGCTGCTGATGACATCTTTTGGTTCAAAAAACCTACAAAGATTTTAAATAAATCTAATCCTCCTTTCTATAAATGGTATGAAGATGGAGTAACTAACACTTGTTACAATGCTTTAGACATTCATATTGATCAAGGCAGAGGTGAGAATACT
>CABXRS010000034.1 GCA_902514665.1 uncultured Pelagibacteraceae bacterium
ATTTGCGCCTATGAGTTCAATTTTATATTTTTTTAAAACTCCTTTTTTCTTTGCTTCCATTGCAAGATTAAGCGCAGTTTGACCTCCCATTGTTGGAAGAATTGCATCTGGTTTTTCTTTGATAAGTATTTTTTCTAAAACTTCTAATGTTATGGGTTCGATATAAGTTTTGTCTGCAACATCCGGATCAGTCATAATGGTTGCAGGATTTGAGTTAATTAATATTACTTTATATCCCTCATCTTTTAATGCTTTACAAGCTTGTGTACCTGAGTAATCAAATTCGCATGCTTGACCAATGATAATAGGTCCTGCACCTACAACTAATATTTTTTTAATATCTTTTCTTTTTGGCATTTTTTTTCATATTGTTAATAAATTCTTGAAAGAGGTAGACACTATCCTGTGGTCCAGGGTTTGATTCTGGATGATATTGCACTGAAAATATAGGTTTGTTTTTAAGTCTTATTCCCTCAATGGTGTTATCAAATAGAGACTTATGAGTGACTTCAATTTTTTTTGGCAAAGTTTCTTCAACTACGACAAAACCATGATTTTGACTTGTGATTTCAACTTTATCATGTATTAAATTTTTAACAGGATGATTAGCCCCTCTATGTCCCAACTTCATTTTTTTTGTTTTTCCACCTAAAGCTAAAGCCAAAATTTGATGACCTAAACAAATTCCAAATATAGGTAAATTTTTTTTGATTAATTTGTCGAGTATTTCTATTGCATATTTTCCTGTAGCTGCTGGGTCACCAGGACCATTGGACAAAAATATTCCATTTGGTTTAAGGTTTATAATTTTTTCTGCAGAAGTTTTGCAAGGTACAACTGTTACTTTACATTTGAAATTGGAGAAATATCTTAAAATATTCTTTTTTATTCCATAATCAATTGCAACTACATGAAAAAGATTTTTTGTATTCTTTTTAAATCCTATTTCCTTTTTCCAAGTTTGAAGTCCTTTCCAAACATAGTTATTTGGAGTTGTAACAGTTTTCGCAAGATCAAGGTTTTTTAAACCACTCCATTTGATTGTTGAATTTGTTAATTTGCTAACATTAAACTTTCCATTTTTTGAGTAAGCAATTGTTCCCTTAGGTGCGCCTTTATCTCTAATAAAGTTAGTTAAACTTCTTGTATCTAGTCCTGTAATCCCTACAATTTTATTTTTTTTTAGCCAGGCATCTAAATGTAGAAATGCTCTATAATTTGAAGGAGAGGTTATTTCCGAATTAAAGATTACTCCTCTTGTCCAGATTTTATCAGACTCGACATCTTCCTTATTAGTCCCAACATTTCCAATATGTGGAAACGTAAAATTTATAATCTGACCTGCATAAGAAGGATCTGAAATTATTTCTTGGTAACCTGTTAAAGAAGTATTAAAGCAAACTTCTCCTGTTGCTTCTCCTTGATAGCCAATTCCAATCCCCTTAAAAACCTTCCTGTTTTCAAGAACTAAAAGGCCTGTATGAATTTGTGAATTTTTTGAGGTTGTCTTTTTTGCTTTTTTGATCAATTACAACTCATGAGTTAAAGGTTAATACAATAATTGCTTTATTACCGCAACAGAGATGTATTATAAAATTGTAAAAAAACAATTTTTCTTTTGAAGAATTATTTCTTTGCAGTAAATTAAAAATTATGTCCTTAAAAGATACTATCGAAAACGAATATAAAACTGCTCTTAAATCAAAAAATAAAAATAAAATATCAACCTATAGGTTAATATTGTCATCCATTAAGGATATAGACATAGTCAACCGATCTGGACCTAATAAAAAAGATACAGACGATGAAGATATCAAGAAGCTTTTGAAAAAAATGGTTAAACAACGAGCCGAATCGATTGACATCTACAAGAAAAATAATCGAACCGACTTGTTAGAGGTTGAGCAAAGTGAATATGATATTTTAACTGGATTTCTTCCACAGCAACTTGGAGAAGAGGAAACCAAAAAAATCTGTGTAGATTTAATCGCCAAACTAGGAGCTAATTCAATAAAAGATATGGGTAAAGTAATGGGTGAGTTAAAGAAAATTCACTCGGATGAAATTGATTTTGCTAAAGCAGGCCCGATGATAAAAGATTTATTGAATAAATAATGAAGTATCCAAAAGAATACCTTGATGAAATTAAAACAAGGTTAAAGGTATCTACTGTTGTTTCAAAAACTGTTTCGTTAAAAAAAAGAGGAAAAGAGTTTGTTGGCTTGTCTCCATTTAAAAATGAAAAGACCCCTTCATTTACCGTAAATGATGAAAAAGAATTTTATCATTGTTTTGCAACATCAGAGCATGGAAATATTTTTGATTTTGTTATGAAAATTCAAAATCTAAAATTTGGTGAGGCGGTAAAGCATCTAGCTCAATTAGCTGGAATGCAGCCCTATATGTTTTCAAAACAAGATGAAGAAAGAGAAAAAAAATGGAAAGAGTATCAATCAATCTTTAGTCAGTATATTGATTTTTATCATGGTGAATTATTAAAAAATGAAAATTATTTTATTGCAAGAGATTATTTAAAAAATAGATCTTTCGCTAAGGAAGAAGTTAAAAAATTTAAGATTGGATACATAGAAAAAAATCCAACTTTCTTTGATAAATTAAAAGATAATTATAGTGAGCAAACTTTAGTTGAAACAGGTTTATTTTATCTAGATGAAAAAAAGAAAATATATGTTGAAAGATTTAGAGGACGATTAATCTTTCCAATTAATAATATCTCAGGTCAACCAATAGCTTTAGGAGGTAGAATAATTGAAAACGTAGATTACTTAGCTAAATATATAAATTCACCTGAAACAAATTTTTTTAAAAAAGGATCTAATTTATATAATTTAGATCTAGCTCGAAAACTTTCTAATAAAATAGATCATATCTATTTAGTTGAGGGATATATGGATGTTGTTGGATTAAGTAAAAATGGGATTGATAATGCAGTTGCTAATCTTGGAACCTCTTTGACTGATAAACAAATTTTGACTCTTAACCAGTTTTTTGATGACATAATTATATGTTTTGATGGTGACGAAAGTGGTTATAAAGCAGCATTAAGAGCAGCTGAGAACTCTATTAAAGAGTTAAAACCTGAAAAACAAATTTCTTTTTTATTTTTACCAGACAAAGAAGATCCTGATAGCTATGTAAACAAAAATGGAAAAGCTAATTTTATTGATTTTTCTAAGCAATGTAAGCTATCTATTCATCAATTTATTTTTAGTCATTATAAAAAACAAACAGAAAATAACCCTTCTTCTTTGGCAATTTTTGAAAAAAAATTGAGGAATATTGCGAATACAATTAAAGATGATTTTATAAAAAAATATGTATTAGAGTATTTTTTAGAAAAAATTGCTGAATTGACTCCTCATTCCAATCAAAACAGGAAAAAGTTTTTTGTTAAAACAACTAAATCACTAGATACTACTAAGAAGTATTTTAACGAAAGCCAATCATTGACTGGGGTAGAGCTTAAAGAGTTATCTTTATTATATTTAGTAATGAATAATTTAAATTTATTACAGGCAAATATATATTTAATTGAAAATATTAAATTATTTACTGAAGTTAACAAAAAAATATT
>CABXRS010000035.1 GCA_902514665.1 uncultured Pelagibacteraceae bacterium
AAGAAAGATTTTCTAATAAAACTGCAATAGCTCCAACTGCTTCTATATCAATTATTTGTGGTGGAGCATCTCCAGGAGTAGAGCCAATTGCAGCTAATAGTTATACACATAAAACTTTATCAGGTTCATTTAATGTAAGAAATAGATATTTGGAGGAAATACTAGAAGGTCATGGTAAAAATGATGACGAAACGTGGTCTACTATTACCACAAACCAAGGATCTGTATCTCATTTAGATTTTTTAACTGATTTAGAAAAAGATGTTTTTAAGACAGCATTTGAGTTAAACCAAAATTGGATAATTGAGTTAAGCGGAGATAGAACTCCATTTATATCTCAAGCTCAATCAGTAAATTTATTCTTGCCTGCTGATGTCCATAAAAAAGAATTACATAAAATTCATTTTGATGCTTGGAAAAAAGGATTAAAAAGCCTTTATTACTGTAGATCAAAATCAATTCAAAGAGCCGAAAATATCAATGACGCAAAGTCAACAGATATTATGGCTAATGTTTATAAAAATAAATCAACCAAAACCGAAGAACCAGAATATGAGGAGTGTTTATCATGTCAGTAGCAGAAAAAATAAATTCAGAAATTATACAACCTGAAAAAAAAAAAATTGTTCAACCAAAAAAAATGGGACTATTAGTTGAGAACCCAGTTTACAAACCTTTCAGATATCCATGGTGCTACGACGCCTGGTTAACTCAACAAAGAATTCACTGGTTACCCGAAGAAGTTCCTTTAGGTGATGATGTAAGAGACTGGCAAAAAAACTTATCAACACCTGAAAAAAACTTAGTTACACAAATATTTAGATTTTTTACTCAAGCAGATGTTGAGGTAAACAATTGTTACTTAAGACATTATACGACGGTTTTCAAACCTACTGAAGTTTTAATGATGATGACAGCTTTTGCTGCTATGGAAACAGTTCACGTTGCAGCTTACTCTCATTTATTAGATACAATTGGAATGCCAGAGTCTGAATATTCGGCTTTCATGAAATATAAAGAAATGAAAGATAAGTATGATTACATGCAAGGCTTTAACGTAAACTCCAAAGAAGATATTGCAAAAACAGTTGCCGTATTCAGTGCTTTTACAGAAGGCTTACAATTGTTTGCAAGTTTTGCAATTTTACTAAACTTTCCAAGACATAATAAATTAAAAGGTATGGGCCAGATAGTTACCTGGTCAGTAAGAGATGAAACTCTTCATTGCAATTCTATGATTAGAATTTTCAAAGAATTCATTAATGAAAATCCTGAGATTTGGACTCCTAAATTAAAAAAAGAACTTTATGAAGCTTGTAGAATAATCATAGAACACGAAGATGCTTTTATTGATTTAGCTTTTGAAATGGGACCAATGGAAGGTCTTACAGCAAAAGAAGTTAAAGACTACATAAGATTTATTGCAAATAGAAGATTAGTTCAATTAGGCTTAGAACCAATTTATGATGTTCAAAAAAATCCTTTAGGATGGTTAGATACAATGCTTAATGCTGTAGAACATATGAATTTCTTTGAAGGTCGTGCTACTGAATATTCCAAAGCATCAACACAAGGTACATGGGTAGAAGCATTTAGTTAATTTGAAATATAAAAAATATTTTCGCAAAACCAGCTTAAAACAAAATGGTGTAGGAGATTTTTTTTTAAATGAAATTTCCAAGCAAAAACCTAGGATATTTCTTGAAGTGGGAGTTTTTCATGGTGTTACAGCGCGTAATGTTTGTGAATTACTCTACTCTATTCATGGGGATAATTTTAAGTATATAGGTCTTGATTTATTTCATGAGAATGATGAGAATAAAGATGAAATTATACCTAACACAAAATTTAAAAATCCTTTAAAAAATATTTACTTTAATTATATAAAAAGACAAAATCCTTATAGTATCGAGGCAGTAGAGGATTTACTCAAAAAATTTAAAAATAATGCATCTCTCATAAAAGGTAATTCTAATGTAATTTTAAAAAAAATTGATATGTCCAAGATTGATTACGTTTTTCTTGATGGTGGACATGATTATTCAACTGTTATGAATGATTTAAATTCATGCAGTGAAGTAATTCAGAATGATGGAGTTATTTTATGTGACGATTATGATTTAAGCTATGCTCCAGGTGTAAAAAAAGCCATAGATGAATTTTCTTTGAAAAATAATCTAAAATGCCAAATAATATGCAATAACAGATTTGCGAAAATACATAAAAATTAAATTATCTTTGGTTTAATTGTAATACTTTTCTATGTTTACTACCCTTATAACTTGCTAAAGGCCTAATAAGTTTGTTTGCAGCATGCTGCTCCATAATATGAGCAGACCAACCAGTTATTCTTGAAATTACAAATATTGGTGTAAAAAAATCTGTATCAAAACCCATTAAATGGTAAGTGGGACCTGTTGGATAATCTACATTTGGATGGATATTTTTTTCTTTAATCATTACTTTTTCAACGATGTCATAAATTTTCTCAAATTTTTTATCTTTTTTAAGTTTTGCAACCTTTCCGAAATACTTTCTCATAGTTGGAACTCTTGAGTCTCCTGATTTATAAACCCTATGACCAAAACCCATGACTACTTCTTTATTTTTTAAAGCGTTATTAATCCATTTTAGAGCATTTTCAGGTTTTTTAATTTTGCTCATCATATGCATGACTTCTTCATTAGCACCACCGTGTAATGGTCCTTTTAAACTAGCAATAGCTCCGGTGATTGCTCCATGAATATCCGATAAGCTACTAGTTATAGTTCTTGCGGTAAATGTTGATACATTAAAACTGTGCTCTGCATAAAGTATCAAAGAAACATCAAAAGCCTTAACGATCTCTTTACGTGGGACTTTGCCAAAACACATGTAAAAGAAATTTTCAGCAAAAGTTAGAGTTTTTTTAGGTTTAATTATTTTTTTTCCTTTTCTAATTCTGTAAAATGCTGCTAAAGCCGTAGGTGTCTTTGAAAAAATTCTAAGAGCTTTTCTCATATTTGCTTCTGATGAAGAGTCTTGAGTCTCTTTATCTTCTAATCCCATTACACTTACTGCTGTCCTAGCTACATCCATAGGATGTGATTTCTTTGGCATATGTTTTATTATTTCATATAAATTTTTTGATAACTCTCTGTTATTTTTTTCTTCCTTTTCAAATTTTCTAAGCTCTATAGTATTTGGCAAATCCTTATTTAAAATTAAGAAAGCTACTTCCTCAAATCTACAGTATTCACATAAATCTTGTGCAGCATAACCTCTGTAGGTTAGTGAATTAATCTCAGGCATAACTTTAGAAACTTCAGTTTCGTCAACTACAATCCCTAACAATCCTTTTTTGATATCTTCACTCACTATTCGTGACCTTCTGTGCTAAAGTTATAAATTTTTTCATCCAATGAATTATATTTTTCGTAATCAACAAGCTCATAAAGTCTTTTACGAGTTTGCATTTTATCTATAATATTATTCTGATGTCCATTTGCATAAATGTCTCTCAA
>CABXRS010000036.1 GCA_902514665.1 uncultured Pelagibacteraceae bacterium
CAATTCCAATTTTAAAATCTTTAGTCTGTTTTATTCCAGATTTAAAATATTCAATTATTTTTTCTTTGTTATTAATCATGTTTCTTTAGATATTATCTTTTATTTGTTTTTAAAGAACTTTTTTTATCTTACTAGTTATTCGAGGCAGTACTTAGCAAAGATAATTGTGTTATTTTACTATCTCCTAGCTCGTCAACTGGTTTAACTGGATAATCTCCTGTAAAGTAATGATCTGTTAATTGAGGGTAAGTGGCATTTCGCTTATCAAAACCAATAGCTCTATATAAACCATCAATAGACAAAAATTTTAATGATTTAGCACCAATATAATCACAAATTTCTTCATTCGTTTTATTTGCAGCTAATAATTCTTTTTTAGTTGGAGTGTCCACACCATAAAAATCAGGATATCTAATTTCAGGACACGCTATTCTAACGTGAACCTCTTTTGCACCTGCATCGTATAACATTTTTACTATTTTATGAGAAGTAGTTCCTCTGACAAGCGAGTCATCAATTAAAATAATTTTTTTATTTTTAATAGTAGTTTGATTTGCGTTTAATTTAAGCTTAACACCTAGGCTTCTTATTTTTTGGCTTGGTTCAATAAAAGTACGACCTACGTAATGGTTTCTTATCAAACCATGTTCAAAATTTATTTTATTCTTTTGAGAAAATCCTAGCGCTGCTGCATTACCAGAGTCTGGAACTGGTACTACGATATCAGCATCAATATCGTTTTCTTTTGCAAGTTCTTTTCCTAAGTTTTTTCGATGTTCATAAGCAGTTGTATTATCTATTAAGCTATCAGGTCTTGCAAAATAGATATATTCAAAAACACAAGGTCTTACTTTTCTAGGTGGAAAAGGTTTGATGCTAGTAAGTTGATTATTTTCAATTAATACAATTTCACCATTTTCTACTTCTCTTACAAAATTTGCACCAATAATATCAAATGCACAGGTTTCTGAAGCTAGTACATAACTACTTCCCAATTTTCCAATTAACAAAGGTCTAATGCCATATGGATCCCTTACTCCAATAAGAGAGTTTTGAGTAAGCATTACTAAAGCATAACCTCCTTGAATCTGAAAAATTGCATCAATTACTTTATCGATAGTTTTCGATCTCTTAGATTTTGCAACTAATTGTACAATAGTTTCAGTATCCGAAGTGGTGTAGAAAATAGCTCCATCTTCAACTAGTTTTTTTCTCAAAGAAATTGAATTAGTCAAATTTCCATTATGAGACACTCCAATCCCCCCCGCATTTGTGTCAGCAAAAAAAGGCTGGATATTTCGTAAAGTATTATTACCAGTTGTACTGTATCGATTATGACCTATGGCGTAATTACCTTTTAAATTATTTAAAACTTTTTCTTTATTAAAATTGTCTCCAACCAAACCAAATCTTTTTTCAGAATAATATTTTTTACCATCAAAACTTACGATTCCACAACCTTCTTGTCCTCGATGTTGTAAGGCATGTAGTCCAAGTGCAGTTAAAGCGGAGGCGTCTTTTGCATTACTAATACCGAACACTCCACATTCTTCTTTTAATTTTGGATCAAAGTTTTTCAATTTTTTCTCTAGATTCTTGATATGTTTTTTCATTAGGAAATTCTTTAATCAGATAATTACTACCTTTTTCTAAATATGGAAAGGCGTATGATTTGTCTGTATTTATTGGCCATTTATCGTAATTATAAACGATATGAACACCTGAAAAAATACAAACGGAAATTATATAAGCTTTTATAAAGCCAAAAAAGAATCCAAACGTTATATCTAATCCACCTATCCCAGTATATCTAACAGCTTTACTAATACCTTTATTAACCAACAATACTAAAAAAATAACTACAATAAAAATTGTTATACCAAGACCAACGTCCAATACATACTCATTATCAATAATGTCTTTTACATATGGTTTAACTCTCGGAAATAGAATTAGAGTTATCACATAGGCCAAAAGCCACTTTGCCATGGATAGAATACTTAATATAAAACCTTTTTTATAACAACTGATCAAAGACCAAATAGTGATGGCCAAGTATGCCAAATCTATAATGGAAGTTGTTTTGTAAAAATCTGATAAAGTTTCCAACATTAAGCTGATTTACCAAAAGGCTTGATAATCAAGATCAACGCAGGCAGTAAAGTTAATACTGAGATCATAGCTAGCAACATTGCCAAACCTGTAAACATACCAAAATAAATTGTAGGGATAAACTTTGACAAAACTAAAATTGAAAATCCAAAAACAATTGTGATTGAAGTATTTAAAATTGCTACACCTACTGTAGAGTGACATAATTTTATTGTTTTGTTATAATCTTTAAGCTTATTGAACTCCTCTTTAAATCGATAAATATAATGGATACTATTGTCTACTGCTATACCAATAGTAATTGCAGCAATGGTAATAGTCATCATATCTAAAGGAATTTCTAGCAAACCTATAATTCCAAGTATGAAAAATGCAGCAATGAAATTTGGTACCACACCTATTAAAGATAATTTTGTATTTCTGAATAGAACTAAAAACATTGTAAAAATCCCAATCATTACCAATCCTAAAGTAAGTATTTGTGATTTAAATAGGCTCTGTAATAAATTATTAAATAAAATTAGTACCCCAGCGAGCTGATATTCACTTTCTTCTAGACCAATCTTATCTTTAAGATCAAAATTTATTTTATTAATTAAATCGTTTCTTCTCAAATTTTCTTGAGAGTCTATTATTCTTAAGCTAATCCTTGCTTCATCATTTTCTATTGAAAGATAGGGATCAATAATTTCTGTCTTAATACTTTCAGGTATTTTAGAATAAAGAACACCCATTTCTAGAGTACCTAAAGGTTTATTGTTATTTAATTGAGTTGCCACATCAATAATTGATGAAAAAGACAAAACTTTTCCAATTTCAGGAAGACTGTCTAAGTAATTATGAACAGATGAAATTTTATCAATTTTATCTTTAGTAAACCAATATTTGTCGTCATTCTTATCATTTTCATCTCCCCAGTCTTCAAACTCATCATCTTCAGCTGATTTTTTTTCTTCTTCTTTCTTAGGAAACTTTATAATTACCTCTAATGGTGTTGTACCTCCAAGCTCTTCATCTATAAGTTTCATACCTTTATAAATTTCAGTATTTTTATTAAAATAATTAATAAAGCTGTTTTCAACCTCCAGCTTGCTAATACCAATAATACTTAAAATAATTACAATTCCCGTAACTGAAAAAATTAAATTTTTTTTATTAATAGAAAGTGATCCTAGAAAAGTGGTGAGTTTAGAATCTTGTTCCTTTTTAAGTGAAATATTGTCTGAAGGAGCAAAACTTAAAAAAGTTGGGAGTAAACTGAAGGTAATTATAAATGAAGTAATTAGACCAAAAGTCATCATCCATCCAAAGTCAATAATAGGTTTGATTTCACTAAAGATTAAA
>CABXRS010000037.1 GCA_902514665.1 uncultured Pelagibacteraceae bacterium
TAGGTGCTCCACCAAAATGCGTTACGTCGTATCTATCAATTAGATCAAATATTTTTTTAATATCTATATTTCTTAAACAGATAGTTCTTCCGTTTAACATCGGGATTGTCCAGGGATAACACCATCCATTACAATGAAACATTGGCACAACTGTTAAAAAATTTAAACGATTAGGCATATTCCATGCAACTGAACTTCCTGTAGACATTAAATAAGCACCTCTATGATGATAAACTACTCCTTTTGGATTTCCTGTAGTTCCAGATGTATAACTTAACGAAATAGACTGCCATTCATCTTCGGGCATTTGCCAATTGAAATTTTCATCTCCGGTGTTTAAAAAATTTTCATACTCCAGATCACCAATGGTTTCACACTTTGATTGATCAGCATATTTATCATTTATATCTATAACTGTAATTTTTTCATCTAAATTTTTTAAAGCTTTTTTGACCTCCACATGTAACTGTCTATCCACAACCAAAACTTTTGCTTCACTGTGATTTAAAATATAATTGATAGTATTTGCATCTAATCTAATATTAATTGTATTTAAAACTGCTCCTGTCATTGGAACAGAGTAGTGGGCTTCAAATATTTCGGGTGTATTAAACGCTAAGAATGAAACTGTATCACCTTTTTTTATTCCAATTTTTGATAATGCACTAGCAAATTTTACTGCTCTTTGATAAACTTTACTCCAAGTATAACTTCTGTCTTCATAAACGATTGCTTCATAATTTGGATAAATTTCTGTTGCTCTTTTTAAAAATGTTAAAGGTGTTAAAGGAACATGGTTGGCTTCATTTTTGTCCAAATTGGTATCGTAATGATTCATCCTAAATAAATTTAAATTTCATAATATTGGAACTACCTGAAATTGCAGATTTGTAATGATATTCTGCTCTAGGTAATACTTTCTCAAAATAAAATTTAGCTGTGTTAATTTTATCTGAGTAAAAGTCTTTATTTTTTTCGTAGTCATTAAAACTAACTTCTAAAACTTTAATCCAAGAATAAGCAATTGAAACGTATCCAAGTGTTCTTAAATAATCATTTGCTGCCGCACTTACATCGTCTTTTTCAATTTTACTTTGATCACTAATCCAACCTGTAAACTTAGATAATAAATCCAGGTAATGATTTAATTCTTTTGAAAAAGTTTCAACTTTTCCCTTTTTACTATCGCACTCAGACTTAACCATGCCTAAGAATCTCTCAATTATATTGCCATTTTTATTTGATAATTTTCTAAATACTAAATCTGCAGCTTGAACTGAGTTTGTTCCTTCATAAATAGGAGTAATACGATTATCTCTATATAATTGCTCTATTCCTTGATCTTTTGTATACCCATAGCCTCCGTGTATCTGCATCGCGTCATTTGTTATCTCCATAGCTAAATCAGTAAACAATGATTTTACCACAGGTGTCATTAATGAAACATAATCAGATGCTTCTTGTTTTATTTTTTCATCAGGATGATAAAGGCTAACTTCCGTTTGTTGAGATAACCAAAAACATAATGCCCTTTCTCCTTCAATTATTGATTTCATATTTAGCAAAGATTTTCTTATGTCAGCGTGTTCAATTATAAAATCTGCACCATTAGTTGACTTGGTGTTATTAGTTTTCCCCTGTTTTCTCTCTTTAGCATATGCAAGTGAGTTCTGATAAGCAATTTCAGATAGGCCTAAACCTTGTATACCAACTACTATTCTCTCTAAGTTCATCATTGTAAACATAGCACTTAAACCTTTGTCTTTAGCTCCAATCATATAGCCAGTTGCATCATCAAAATTTAAAACACATGTAGCTGAACCTTTTATTCCCATTTTACTTTCAATAGATCCTGTTGAAACCCCATTCCTTGGTCCAACAGTTCCGTCCTCATTGACTATAAATTTAGGTACTAAAAATAAACTTATGCCTTTAGTTCCAGCCGGAGAGTCTACGGCTCTAGCAATTACGAGATGAATAATATTTTCTGTAAGGTCTTGATCACCAGAAGTGATAAATATTTTCTGACCAGTTAGTTTATATGTTCCATCAGTTTGTTTTTCTGCTTTAGTCTTTAAAAGTCCTAAATCAGTTCCACAGACTGGTTCAGTTAAACACATCGTGCCACTCCATTTACCATCAACCATTTTAGGTAAATATTTGTTCTTTATTTCCTCTGTAGCATGACGATTAATACAATTATAAGCTCCAATACTTAATTCACTATAAAGTTTAAATGACAAGCTCGCAGAAGATAACATTTCATCAAAAAACGCGCTCACTGTTTTAGGCATCCCTTGACCACCATATTTTGGATCACAAGATAATGATGTCCAACCATCTTCTATATATTTTTGGTATGCCTCTTTATAGCCTGGGGGAGTTCTAACAACTCCATTTTCTAAAACTGCAGGATTTTCATCCCCTACTTTTGCAAGTGGTAAAATTAAATTTTGATTTATTTTGGCTGCTTCTTCTAAAATATCTTTTACCAAATCAGAATTAACTTCATTATACTTTTCTAATTCATTGTAGTATTTATTGTCTCTTAACTTATCATAAAGAAACATCATATCTTTTACTGGAGCTGTATAACTTGGCATTTTAAAAGTTTAGAATAATTATAGATTTATTGCAATTTTGAAATTATCGCATCACCCATCGCTGAAGTTGATACCTGTTTCATTCCATCTGATAGAATATCTTTAGTTCTCAAACCATCATTTAATACCTGCTGTACTGCTTTTTCTAGTGCATCAGCCTCATTATCTAAATCCAAAGAATACCTTAAAGCCATAGCAAAGCTTAAAATAGAAGCAATAGGATTTGCAATAGATTTACCGGCAATATCTGGTGCTGAACCATGAATAGGTTCGTACATCGCTCTCATTTCTCCATCTTTATTTTTTGCCCCTAAAGAGGCAGAAGGTAATAGACCTAAAGAGCCTGTTAGCATTGATGCTTGATCCGAAAGCATATCACCAAATAAATTATCAGTAACAATTACATCAAATTGCTTAGGATTTCTTAATAGTTGCATTGCACAATTATCAGCAAGCATATGGCTTAATTCTACATCTTTAAATTCTTTATCATGAAGTTCTTGTACTTCTTCCTTCCATAACTGTCCGGCTTCCATAACGTTTGATTTTTCGCAAGAGGTTACTTTATTGGATCTTTTTCTTGCTAGGTCGAATGCAATACGTGCTACCCTAGCGATTTCATTAGTCGTATATGTATGAGTATTTATTCCCTTTCTTTCTCCATTTTCAATCGGTTTAATTCCTCTTGGTTCACCAAAATATATTCCACCTGTAAGCTCTCTAACAATCATTATATCTAATCCTGAAACTACCTCTGGTTTTAATGTTGATGCGCTTACTAATTGCTCAAAGCATATTGCTGGTCGTAAATTGGCAAATAACTTTAATTCTTTTCTAAGTTT
>CABXRS010000038.1 GCA_902514665.1 uncultured Pelagibacteraceae bacterium
TTATCTGTAGATTTATCGTCACCAAATAGATATTCATAATTTTTATTGAATAAACTAATTTCTTTTTCAAATAATTTAATATTATTTGCTTCATTTTTACAAGGTATGATAAATGAAATATCTAGACTATTTTTTTTACTAAAATCTTGATTCATTTTTTTCAAAATCGTGACATTTGTAAGACAAAATAAATTTAATAAAGGTAGTCTAAACAGTTTGTTAATAAAATTTGTTAGAAATGGTATATTTATAGGCAATGCAATAATCTTTTCATTTCTTACAACTTCTAAGTTACAACTTGTAAATAAATTATTTAAATATGAAGATGGCAAAAAATTATTTCTTAAAGGAGAAAAATTAAAAAAAAATTTTAGAATTTTAATTAATACCATCCACACCATGTTTTTTGATAAAACTATAATTTTTGCGTCATCATTAATTATTTTAGATAATTTGAGTAAATTTGATGCAGGATTAATTTGATGTTCAATGTCTGCAATTATAACAGTATCACAAGAGGCAATTTCTTCGTTAGAAAAATCATTTTTATAAAATACTTTATCATTATATTTAATTTCATATTTTTCATCTATTTCTTTAACATAAATTTTATTAGACAAAATATGTTTTGTAATTATTGAATTTCCAGCACAAAAAATAAAAATATTCTTTGTATTGTCTATACAATTGTTTAAAAAGTTAGAAACTTCGGTAAATAAAAAATTTTTATTTTTAATAAAATTAAATCTCTTTTCAAAATTTTTTTTAAAAAAGTTTATACTTGCTTTTAGATAATATTTATTTTCGAAAAGTTGTGCCAAGTTAATTAATTTAAATTTATATATTTTTTAAATTTTATATGTATAATCAAATGATTATTAATAGCAAAAAATATATTGTCCAATAATAATGAAAAAATATATAATCGTGACAGGAGGAGCAGGTTTTGTTGGCTCTAATTTAATAAGTAAGCTATTAAAAAAAACAAAATATAAGATTTTAAGCATTGATAATTATTCAACTGGGCTAAAAAAAAATCACATATTGAATAATAATGTAAAATATATTCGTTCTGATACAAAAGAAATATCAGATACTTTAGACAAGTTTAAAAATAAAATTAAAGTTATCTTTCACTTTGGAGAATTTGCTAGAATATATCAGAGTTTTTTAAAAATGAGTGAATGTATAGAGTCAAATACAATTGGAACAAATGAAGTATTTAACTTTTGTTTAAAAAATAAGATTAAATTAATTTACTCAGCAACATCAGCTAGTATTGGCAATAATGGCAAGGATAAAAATTTATCTCCATATTCATTTACTAAATCAAAAAATTTAGAAATGTTAGAAAATTTGAAAAAATGGTTTAATTTTAAATATGAAATTGTTTATTTTTATAATGTTTATGGACCAAAACAAATAAGCACAGGAAGTATGGCAACCGTATTAGGGATTTTTGAAAACCAGTATAAAATGAAGAAACCTTTGACTGTTGTAAAGCCTGGTACTCAATCAAGAAGATTTACACATATTAATGATACAGTTGAAGCATGTTATTATGCTTGGAAAAAAAATAAGTGTAGGCATTACAGTATTTCAAATAAAAAAAGTTACTCAATTATAGAGGTGGCAAAAATGTTTAATACTAAAATAAAATTATTACCTTCTAGACCAGGTGAAAGATATGCTTCAGCTTTGACTAGTATGAACTTATCAAATAAAGTCTATAAATTATTTGGAACCATTCAGTTAAAAGATTATTTAAAAAATATAATTAAAAAAGGATAAATCAATACTATTTCATTGTTTACAATATAAATTAAATAGGTATAACACTACCGCCGGTGATTATTGCGTTGGTGTTATACCCGATCCCATTCCGAACTCGGAAGTCAAGACCTTCTGCGCCGATGGTACTTTGTCTTAAGACATGGGAGAGTAGGACGTTGCCGGCTACACGATTATGAAAATTAAAAGCTCGCTAAAATCGATTAAAAAAAGAGACTTAAACTCTAAACTTGTTCGAAGAAGAGGAAGAGTTTACGTAATTAATAAAACAAATCCAAAATTTAAAGCAAGACAGAAATAATTTTTATGGATAATGAAAACCATAAAAATACCTGGAACACCTTTACAAAGTTTGTCTTGTGGGGAACAGTCGCAGTAATTGGAGTTTTAGTTCTAATGGCAATATTCTTACTGTAAATTAAATTTATGAAAATTGCTTCTGTATTAGAAAATCGAAAGATTGAAAAAAGAATAGCAATAACGCCAGAGATTGCAAAAAAATATATATCAATTGGTCTTGAAGTTTCTCTTTCTGAAAATTATGGAAGTCATCTTGGAATTAAAGATGAAGAATATAGTGAGATAGGAGTATCAATTTTAAAAGATGAAAAAGAAATAATATCTAACTCAGATATTATTACTCAATTAAGTTTATTAGATGATGAAAAAAGTTCTTTATTAAAAGAAAAACAAACTTTAATTGGGGTACTAAATCCATATGATAATAAAGATAAAATAAGCAAGTTGGTTAAAAAAAATATAAATACTTTTTCACTTGAACTTCTTCCAAGAATTACAAGAGCTCAATCAATGGATATACTGTCATCCCAAGCAAATCTTGCAGGTTATAAGGCAGTACTAGAGTCGTTTGATAATTTTGAGAAAGCAATTCCAATGATGATGACTGCAGCAGGTACAATCCCAGCTGCAAAAGTATTAGTAGTTGGTGCAGGAGTTGCTGGATTACAAGCGATTGCAACTGCAAAACGGATGGGAGCAATTGTTTTTGCAACAGATGTTAGAATGGCCTCCAAAGAACAAGTTGAAAGTTTGGGGGGAAAATTTTTAACAGTGGAAGGTTCTGAGAATTTAGAAACTGAGGGAGGTTATGCTAAAGAAACTTCAGATGATTTTAAAAAGAAACAAGAAGAATTGTTATCAGAAACATTAAAAAAAATAGATATTGTAATTTGTACTGCTTTAATTCCAGGAAAAAAAGCGCCAGTGATTATTAAAGAAGATATGATTAATAATATGAGTTCTGGCTCAATAATTTATGATCTAGCAGCCATTCAAGGTGGAAACACTGCTCATACTAAAGTTGATGAAGTTGTAGATAAAAATGGTGTAAAAATAATGGGAGATAGTAATATTTTAAACAAACTTCCAACTTCTGCATCGAATTTATATGCAAAAAATGTATTTAACTTTGTTGCAAATTTGTATGATAAAGAAAATAAAAGAATAAATATAAACCTAGATGACGAAATAATCGAAAAAACTTTAATTAAATAATGGAAATAGATCCTTTTATATTCAGATTAAGTATTTTTATCCTTTCAATTTTCATTGGATATTATGTG
>CABXRS010000039.1 GCA_902514665.1 uncultured Pelagibacteraceae bacterium
CCTCTTTTGGGCCTTCTAAAATTAACTTAGAAATAGAAAAATTTAGCGTATCATCTGCCTGCTCGAATAAGTTTTTTACCATATTAAATTTATCATATAGCTCCTTACCCATTCCCACCATTTGGGAACCTTGACCAGGAAAAATTATTGAAAACATATAAAAAAGTAATTAATTTGCCTTTTTAACTATTGTAATTGAACTTTTATAATAGTATATCCTCATTTTTTATTAAAGAACTTAAATGAATTTATACGAACATACTATTATTGCTAGACAAGATACTTCACCAAGTGAATTGAAGCAATTGACTGAAAAATATTCTAAAATTATAGAAAAAAATGATGGTAAGTTAGTAAAGACTGAAAACTGGGGTTTATTAAACCTGTCTTACTTAATAAAAAAAAATAGAAAAGGTAGTTATATTCATTTTAAAATCAAAGGTGATGGAAAAGTTATTGATGAATTAGAAAAGAATGAATCAATTGATAAAAAATTGCTAAGATATTTAACAGTAAGAGTTAAAAAGTTTGATTTAGATACCGTTTATTTTGGTAAAAAAGAGGATAGTGAAAAAAAAGAGAGTATTAAAAACTAATGCCTAAGAGACAAAGTGGAAATAAAAAAGGAAAACAAAGTAATTTTGCAAAATTAAGTATTTTTCAACCTAATAAATATAAATTCAAAAAAACCTGTCCACTATCTGTAAAGGGTGCTCCTGAGGTAAACTATAAAAACATTAAATTATTAAAAAAATATATGTCTGAAAATGGAAAAATTTTACCATCAAGAATAACTAACATTTCTCAAAAAAAACAAAGAGAATTATCTTTGTCAATCAAAAGAGCTAGAAATTTAGCTTTAATATAAATGAAAGTAATATTATTAGAAAACGTAAAAAGAATTGGTTCCATAGGTGAAGTAATAGAAGTGAAAAGAGGTTTTGCACGAAACTATCTTATAGCCAATAAAAAAGCACTTTATGCCTCAAAAGAAAATATTAAAGAAGTTGACAAGATTAAAACTGACTTATCTAAAAAAGATAATGAAATGAAAAAAGAGGCGTCTCAAATTGCCGAACAGATTAATGGAAAAGAATATTCAGTTAAGAAATTAAGCACAGAAAATAAAGAATTATATGGTTCAGTTAAGCCTACTGAAATTTCTAAGCTAATTCAAGAAAAGGATAAAATTGAAATTAAGCCTTCAATGATACAACCCGTTGTAGAGATTAAAACATTAGGTAAATTTAAAGTTAAAATATCTCTACACTCAGAAGTTGATGCCGAAATCGCTGTAAATGTTTCATCAGCTGAAACAATTCAATAATTATACATTTTTTTCCCCAGCAATAATTAAGAATTTTATAATTAATTATTTCATATAATTTAATGAATATGGAAAACAATTTAAGCTTGGTAAAAAATCAATTTAAAGAACTTCCAAACAATGTCGAGGCTGAACAAGCTGTTATAGGATCTATTCTTGTTAGCAATGATATATTTGATGAAATAAGTACAATAATTTCCAGTATTAATTTTTATGATCCCATGCATCAAAAAATTTTTGAAGCAATTGAAAGTCTAATTTATAAAGGAATGTTAGCAAATCCAATTACCTTAAAGAACTATTTTGAAGATGAAAAAGATGATTTAAATGTTCCTGAGTACCTTGTTAAAATTACTAAATTTTCTACTTCAGTTAGGCAAGCTGTGGAGTATTCTAAAATTATTTATGATATGTTTGTTCGAAGAGAATTAATAAAGATCTCTGAACAAACTATTGATAGTGCAAAATTAAATGATCTTGATACAAATGGTCAAACAATTATAGAAAATTCAGAAAGACTGTTGTTTGATTTAGCTGAGAAAGGTTCTTTTAACTCTTCTTTAGTAAAGTTTGATGAAGCAATGAAGCAGACGATTGAGATGGCATCTGCTGCTTACAAAAATGAGGAAGGAATTGTTGGTGTCCCTACTGGACTTAGAGATTTGGATGATAAACTTGGAGGGTTGCACCAATCAGATCTAATAATCATTGCTGGAAGACCTTCAATGGGTAAAACTTCCCTTGCAACGAATATTGCATTTAATGCAGCACAAAAATTACAAGATAGTGGAAAAAAATCCTCTATTGCATTCTTTTCTCTAGAGATGTCATCTGAGCAACTATCAACTAGAATAATTTCAGAACAAGCAAGAATTAGTTCAAATGATATTAGAAGAGGAAGAATTTCTGATGATCAATTTGATAAATTTTTAGAAACTTCAAAAAATATCTCTGAGCTTCCACTTTATATTGATGAAACACCAGCAATTACAATTGCCGCCTTAAGTAATAGAGCAAGGCGTATCAAAAGACTATTTGGTCTTGATATGATTGTAGTTGATTATATTCAGCTAATGAGAGGTACTACGTTTAACAAAGATGGAAGAGTACAAGAAATCTCACAAATTACTCAAGGTCTAAAAGCAATCGCAAAAGAGCTTGCTGTTCCAGTTGTGGCTCTTTCCCAATTGTCCAGACAGGTGGAGCAAAGAGACGACAATAAACCACTTTTATCAGATTTAAGAGAGTCTGGTTCAATTGAGCAAGATGCTGATGTTGTTATGTTTGTTTATAGAGAAGCATATTATTTACAAAGAAAAGAGCCAAGGGCAGCCACAGTAGAACATGCTGAATGGCAAGCAAAAATGAATGAAGTTGCACATCTTGCTCAACTTATTATTGGGAAACAAAGACACGGTCCAATAGGTAACGTAACTCTTGAATTTGAAGAAAGATTTACAAAATTTAAAGATACTCAAACTAATTAATTTCCAATATAAAAGAGCTAATGTTGGCTCATATGTATCAAAACATTTTTCTTAAGAATCCTAAAGCAATACTTGTATTACTAATAATCACCATCTTAAGTTTTGGTTATTATGCAAAAGATTTTAGATTAGATGCATCCTCAGAGACATTATTGATCGATGGAGATCCAGATTTAGCCTATCTTAAAGAAGTTTCTGAAAGATACGGATCTAGAGAGTTTTTAATTCTTACTTATACACCTAATGAAGGGATGGTCACTGATACATCAATTAATAATTTACTGAGTTTAAAATATAAAATTCAAAGTTTGAATTGGGTTCATAGTGTTGTGACTCTCTTAGATATACCATTGTTAAGTAATTCTGATGCCCCACTTCAAGAAAGATTAGAAAGTTTTAAAACTTTAAAAGACGAAGATGTTGACAAAGATAGAGGATTTAAAGAAATTCTTAATAGTCCTGTATTTAGAAACTTTGTTATTAGCGA
>CABXRS010000040.1 GCA_902514665.1 uncultured Pelagibacteraceae bacterium
CAACGACTTTTATATTGTTGAAATTATTATCACTTAAAATTTCAAAAGCTTGGTCTAAAGAGAGCTTAGCGTGATCTTTTGATAATTTTAAAATTATATTATTTTTTAATTCTAAATCCCATCTCCTAGAAGGAAAAAAATATAAATTTTTAATTTCACCAAGTGAGAATTTAGATTTTTCAATTGTACTAGTAAATTTTATAAACTCAGCAATATCTGGTTTGCCAAAGATAAAAGGTAATTCTTTATTTGAAAATTTAACATTAGATAACTTTCCATTTGAACCTACAAGAAAGATTTTACCCTCACTATTAATTTTAGCAAGAAAGTTTGTTTTTTCAATTTTGATATCAAGACTGTGAGGGTATTTTTTAAATATTTCATAACTTTCAACTAAGCTATTGGAACCTATGGTTTCTGAAATTTGATTTCTATTTAAAAAAAATATATTTTTTAATTTTAGAAATTCAATATTTTTTAAAAGATTTGCATTTTCATTTTCGTTTAATCCTGAAATTTTAATGTTTGTAATTTTTTCAAATTTAACTCTTGTCAATTCAGTATTATTAATTGACCCCACAATTAAAAAAAAAAATAAATAAATAAAAATTTTTTTACCTTTTTGTTGACGCATTTTTCAATATCCACTCTATTAACTCTATAAAACTCATCCCATGATGAGCTGCTATTTCAGGAACTAAAGAAAGTTTTGTCATTCCAGGCTGAGTATTAATCTCTAATAAATAAAATTTACCATTTAAATACTTAAAGTCTGATCTAGTAACCCCTTTACATCCAATTATTTTATGGGCTTTAAGAGCAGTCTTTAATACCTCATTCAATTTTTTTTTAGGTAAGTCAATTTTAATTATATGTTGCGTTTTTGCGTTAGTGTTATACTTGGCCTGGTAATCATAAAACTTTCTCTTTGGTTTTAATTCTATTGCCCCTAACTTCCTATTTCCTAAAATTGCAACCTGTATTTCTCTTCCTCCAATAAATTCTTCAACCATTACCTTTTTGTAATTTTTAAGAGAATTTATAATTTTAATTATATTTTTTCTATTGCAGATAAATACATTTACACTTGAGCCTTCATTCAATGGTTTAACTACAACTGGAAATTTTAATTTACTATTAATTGCTTTAATTAATTTTGAATTTTTTTTATCGAAAGAGTATGTGAAGAACTTTGGAGTATTTATGTTATATTTTAAAAATAATTTTTTAGATATTTCTTTATCCATTGCAATTGCAGATGGAATTACACCTGAATGGGTGTATGGTATTTTGAACGTTTCAAGTATAGTTTGAATATAACCATCTTCTCCAAACTGTCCATGTAAAGCATTAAAAATAACATCAGGCTTATATTTTTTGATGGTATTTTCTAAATTGTTACTTGGTTCAGAAATTTTTACGTTAAATGAATTTCTTCTCAATTCTTTTGCAACTTGCAATCCTGTATCAAGACTTATCATTCTCTCTTTTGAAATTCCTCCTGATATAATTAATATTTTTTTCAAATTATTCTAAAATTTTAATCTCTGTTTCAAGTTTAATCCCGGTTTTTTTGAAAACACATTCAGCAACAAATTCGATTAAATCTTTCATGTCCTCAAATGTAGCATTACCTTTATTTACAAAAAAATTACAGTGCTTCTTTGAAATTGAGGCATCTCCAAATGATTTTTCAAGTGGCACCGATTCACTAATTAGCTGCCATACCTTTTTATCAGTTTGGTTTATTGGATTTTTAAAAGTGCTACCACTAGTTTTTATTCTTGTAGGTTGTGCTAACTCCTTTTTGGCCATTAATCTTTGGACTTCTCTCTTTATTAAAGATTTTTCTTTTTTATATCCCTTAAAAGATGCACTTAAAAATATAAGTTCATCAGATAATCCACTGTCTCTGTATTTAAAGTCTATATCCTTAGCTGGAATAGTTAAAACTTTACCTGATTTATTTATCGCTTGAATAGAAATAAGGATATCCTGAAATTCTCTCCCAAAACATCCTGCATTCATTTTAATGCCACCACCAACAGTGCCTGGAATACATGATAAGAATTCAAAGCCACCCAAACTATTATCACAAGCAAATTCTGATAGCATTTTATCATTAACAGCGCTACCAGCAATAATTACGTCATCGGATAATAAAGAGATATTATTAAAATTATTTAATAATTTTATCACAACACCATCATAATCATTGTCTGTGATTAAAGTATTTGAACCACCTCCTAAAATAAATATTTTCTCTTTATTATTAATTTTTTTTAAAAACTTAATTAATTCTTTTAAATTTTTAGCTTTGTAATAAATCTTAGTTTTACCACCAATATTAAACCAATTTTTTTTCTTTAAATCATAGTTTAATTTTAAATTTTCACTAAATTCCAAACATAATTCTTTTAAATAATCGCTCATTATAAAAATTTTGGCATTTCTCTCATCCATGATGAAATAGATCCAGCTCCCATTCCTATTACTATTTTTCTTCCATATATGTTGTATTTAACGTATTTAGCTAATTGATGTTTATTGTTTATTAGAAACACTTGAACTTTAGATTTTTTAATTATCTCTTTTGCAAAATCAAAATAGCTAAATCCTAATTTCATTTTTTCACCAGCAGTATATATTGGAAAAAGAATTACTTTGTCAGCATTTTTAAATGCAGAAGCAAATTCCGACTTTAAGTCTTTCAATCTTGATATCCTGTGTGGTTGAAAAATACATATTTTTTCATAATTTGAATAAACTTTTTTTACTCCATTTAGAACTTCTTTAATTTCAGTTGGATGATGGGCATAATCATCAAAAAAATCAACTTTATTGAAAGTAAAAATTTTATTAAATCTTCTTTGAACACCTTTAAAATTTCTAAGTCCTTTTTTAATATTTGAAATACTTAAACCAACAGTAAGTGCTAAAGCAGTTGCGGCTGTTGAATTTTTAATATTATGCAAACCTAACAAAGGAATTTTTATTTTTTTAATTACTGTAATTTTCTTGTTGGGTAATCTAATTTTTAAATCATATTCTGAGTATTCTCTAAATTGCTTTATATTTTTAATGCTAAAATTAGATTTA
>CABXRS010000041.1 GCA_902514665.1 uncultured Pelagibacteraceae bacterium
TTTTCTATTTATTCTTTGAAGCTGGATTAATTCCAATGTTTTTAATAATAGGTATTTGGGGAGGTCCAAAAAGAGTTTATTCAGCATTTAAATTTTTTTTATACACTTTGCTAGGATCTGTTTTGATGTTAGTTGCTATAATATCTATTTACTGGATATCAGGTACTACAGATGTAATTGCACTTTACGAACTAGGCATAGATCCTCAATACCAAAATCTATTATGGCTTGCATTCTTTAGTTCTTTTGCTGTGAAAACACCTATGTGGCCAGTTCATACATGGCTGCCAGATGCACATGTCGAAGCACCAACAGCAGGATCTGTACTTTTGGCTGCAATATTACTTAAAATGGCTGGCTATGGTTTCATTAGATTTTCTTTAGGACTGTTTCCTGTAGCATCGGAAGTTTTTACACCATTGGTTTATACTTTAAGTGTGATAGCAATTATTTTCACATCTTTCATTGCGTTAATGCAAGAAGATATGAAAAAACTAATTGCTTATTCGTCAGTTGCACACATGGGTTTTGTTACTCTTGGAATTTTTACCCTTCAACAACAAGGTATAGAGGGAAGTATTATTCAAATGTTGAGCCACGGACTAGTTTCTGCAGCATTATTCTTATGTGTTGGTGTTGTATATGATAGGATGCATTCAAGACTAATTAAATCATATGGTGGTATAGTTACAATCATACCAAAGTACTCCATTTTATTTATGTTATTTACATTAGCTGCTTTAGGATTACCTGGTACTTTTGGTTTTGTAGGTGAATTTTTAATATTAATGGGAGCTTTTAAAGATAATTTTTTGGTAGCAGTTATTGCAAGTTTTGGAGTAATTTTAGGAGCTGCTTATATGTTATGGCTTTATAAAAGAGTAGTTTTTGGAAAATTAGTTAACGAAGATCTAAAACAAATGGTAGATTTAAATAGATCTGAGTATTTAATATTAACATGCTTAGCAGTCCCAACACTATTTTTTGGATTTTATCCTGAGCCACTATTTAACACTATAGAAGTTTCAGTATCAGATTTAATCAATATGCATAAATTAAATATAGCAAGCAAGTAGTATGAATAATCTTAATTTAGTCTTACCTGAAATATTTATTTCTTTATCAGTAATGTTTTTATTAATTTTAGGAGTTTTTAAAAAGAATAGTTCACAATTAACTTTTAATCTATCACTAGTCACAATTTTGGTTGCAATAATTCTTACTGTTAATGAAACTTTTTCAATTAACAGGATTACGTTATTTAACGATAGTATTATTATTGACCGTATGGCTACACTAATGAAAATAATTACTCTTATTGGTGGTTTTTTGGTTTTAGGTATTTCAGCTAATTACTTAAAAACATTTAAAATATTTAAAATTGAATATCCTATTTTGATATTGAGCTCTGTATTAGGAATGATGATTATGATTAGTTCTAATGATCTGATGGTTTTTTATATGGGTTTAGAATTGCAGTCACTAGCTCTTTATGTTTTGGCGACTTTTAATAGAGACCAATTAAAATCATCTGAAGCTGGATTGAAATATTTTGTTCTAAGCGCACTGTCTTCCGGTTTGTTATTATACGGTTGTTCATTAATTTATGGTTTTTCTGGATCAACAAATTTTGATGTAATAGCAAATCAACTCACATCCAATGAATATGCTTTAACTTTTGGTATAGTTTTTATATTAGTTGGTTTAGCATTTAAAATTTCTGCAGTACCATTTCATATGTGGGCACCGGATGTTTATGAGGGGTCTCCAACAACTGTAACACTCTTCTTTACAATGGTACCTAAAATTGCAGCCCTTACAGTATTCATAAGATTTTTATATGTTCCATTTTTAAATCTAATAGATCAATGGCAGATGATTATTGTCTTTTTATCTATAGCTTCCATGATTTTTGGTGCAATTGCAGCAATAGGTCAAACTAATATTAAAAGACTTGTAGCTTATAGCTCTATTGGACACATTGGATATACTTTAGCAGGTTTAGCTACTGGCTCTAATGACGGAATTCAAAGTTCAATAATATACATTTCTATTTATGTGGTAATGAATTTAGCTCTATTTTCATGTTTATTGATGTTTAAAAGAAATGAACAATATTATGAGGAAATAGATGATCTTTCAGGCCTTTCAAAAAACCATCCATTATTATCATTATCTTTATTAATAATATTATTTTCACTTGCTGGGATACCACCCTTGGCCGGCTTCTTTGCAAAATTCTACGTATTTAAAGCCGTAATTGAACAATCAATGTACTTCTTAGCAATAGTTGGATTACTATCAACTGTAATTGCGGCATTTTATTATCTGAGAATTATTAAAATAATTTATTTCGACAAAGAAAAAGAAAAATATGACTCAGATCATGGATTATGGTTAAAATTTTCACTTACTTTTTCAACAATATTAATTCTTTTTTACTTCATATTTCCAAGTCAATTAATTGAGGTAGTTTCAAGAATTACTATTATTTAATGAAATTCAAAAAATTTAAATTTATAAAAGTGAGAAGTACTAACAATACCGCCATCAGAATTATTAAAAAAACTAATTGTAAATACGGAATGGTTATTTCAGAGTCTCAAACAAATGGTAAAGGTCAATATGGTCGAAAGTGGATTTCATATAAAGGAAATTTGTTTGTAACTTTTTTTTATGAAGTAAATAAAATTAAATTATCAATTGCAGCCATTACAAAATTAAATTGTTTATTGATAAAAAAATTAATATCAAAATATACTAATAAAAAAATTTTATATAAAAAACCAAATGATCTTTTTATTGATAAGAAAAAAATATGTGGAA
>CABXRS010000042.1 GCA_902514665.1 uncultured Pelagibacteraceae bacterium
ACTTGAAGTTGAACTGGCTTTGAAATTCTTTTGAAAAACAGGGATTATAAATCAAAAAGAGAATTAAGACTGGTATTATGTAATAAACCTTTAATATTCTTTTTCCTTTTATTTCCATTTCGTTACATGTATCTTTTATAGAGATTAATTTATATCTAAATTTTTAAATAAAGATCAATATAAGGAAGCTCAAAATTAATCTTAAAAAAATTATGAGATTAATTAAATTATTCCTACTTTTACTTGTAACACTTTTACTAAACGCTTGCGGAGGTGGAGGTGGAGGTGGTGCTGGTGGCGGTGCTGCTAGCTATACGGTTTCTAATTGTTCAGACACTGGAACTGCTTATCAAGATGCTGAGTATAGAGGTTTCAATTCGGCTTATCATTCATTGGGACCATTATCAGCAGTATGCGCAAGTTCGGCTTATGCTAGGGGTGCGACAGGTGACGGAATACAAATTGCAGTTGTTGATACAGGTATTGATGCTGATCACCATGAAATAAATGGTAATCTTGTAAGTTTTACTTCAGGTTCAGATCTTGTAAACAGTGATGATGATCCCGCAGATGACCATGGTCATGGCTCTCACGTAGCAGGTATTATCGCTGCTGAGCATAACAACAATGCTACAATTCATGGTGTAGCTTATGATGCTGATCTTTATATTTTTAAAGCTTTCAATTCATCAGGCTCTGGAACAGATGCAACAACCGGTGGTGCATTTGGTAAAATTGAAGCAATAGCCGCGATTGATATCGTGAATAATAGTTGGGGAACAGATGCGGATTGTAGTAGTGCATCTGCATGTAGAACTGCAATTGGATCAACAACTTATGATAACTGGGAGGACATGTCTCAATTATCCACCCCTAAAATTTCTGTTTTTGCAGCAGGCAATGATTCCGAAAGTGAACCAAGTGCAGAATGTCAAACGATGGCATACAACACAGACATAAGTGCAGTGTCAGTTTGTGTAGTTGCTGTAAGCCATTCTTCTCTTGGCACAGATGGTGGTTTATTAGCAGATTTTTCAAATCAATGTGGAAAAGTTGCAGCATATTGTATTGCAGCTCCAGGGGATAGAATTTATTCTCTCACACATTTAGGATCTTACACATATAAAAGTGGTACATCTATGGCAGCACCAATGGTTTCAGGAGGCTTGGCTTTAATTATGCAAGAATTTTCAAGCCTAACCCCAGCTCAAGTTGTTTCTAGACTTTTAACAACAGCAAATGATACAAGTGAGTATTCTCAAACAGCAAAATATGGACATGGGTTAATGAACTTAAATGCTGCAACAACTGCAATTGCAGAGCTTCAAACAATTAATGGAAGTAATTTATTAGATGACCCAAATACAAGTTATAATGATTTAGTTAATAATAGTTTTACTAGTAGTGCAGCATTTTCTAATGCTTTAAACAATGCTTTAACAGGTCAAACAATGGAAGTGTATGACAGCTTTGATAGAGCAAATTTTGAAGTAGGGATAGATAGTTTTTTTACGTCTGGAAGCTACACTTCTCAAAATACTATTGAAAATCACATGGCAAGACTTAAGCCGAAATCTAAACAAACAGCAAAACAAAAAAATTTATATGGAAGTTTTACAGTAGAGACAGATGGTAACTATATCGAGAGTTCGATGTTTCAATCAGCTGGAAACTTTTTAGCTCTAGGCTATAATCAGTCCACTAATAGCTTTGAGAATGCTGTGGATCCATTATCTAATTTCTTTAATGATAGTAATTTCGGGAATAATTACTTAATTAACCCTTATTTTAATATTGGCTCGGGTCAAGATTATTTCATGTCATTTAACAACAATGGAAGTTTCGGCTTTGATAGTTTTACTAAAGCAGATGGAAATGATTTAGGATTAGCATTTAACCTAAATCCTCTATCAAGCTCAGATGAAGGAATGAAAAATGCTGGTGATTTACAACTTGTATTTGGAACAAACTACGAGCAAAACAAATTCTTAAACTCAAATTCATCTGGTGTTTTTTCAACAGGTGATTTATCTAATACAAATTTTACTGGAATTAAATACAAAAAGAATTTAGGTGGTGATTTTACTTTTGTTGGATCTGGTTTCGCTGGTTACACCTACATAGATAAAGCTGCAAATTCATATATTGATAATTCAACCCCATTATTAACAAGTTCATTTACTTTAGGTTTAGCTAAAGCTAATTTTATAAAAGAAGATCAAAGAATAGGATTTTTTATAAATCAACCCCAAAGAGTTGAAGACGGTAGTTTAAACCTAAGGGTTCCAACTTCTTCTGATAGAGATAGAACAGTTACTTATAGTAACTTAAATGTTGATTTAGAGCCTAATGCAAGACAAATTAATCTTGATATTGTTTTTAATAAAATAATCACAGAATCGTCTAATTTGAGTGCAAATCTTACCCATGTTCAAAATGGTGATCATTCAGAAAATTCAAAAAATCAAAATTTTATATCTTTATTATATAAAAAATCTTTTTAAAAAAGCCTCATCTTTAATTTTAGTTTTTTTATTTTCAAATAACTTTGTTGTGGCTGATACAAATAACTTAGAAGATCATCATTGTGATGTAAATGAAGTTAGATTGTTAGAAAAAAATAATAATTCTATTAGTATTCAGGATAAAAATTTTAATCAAGTAATTTCTAAAATTGATAAGAATATTGAAGATAACCAATATAATTTA
>CABXRS010000043.1 GCA_902514665.1 uncultured Pelagibacteraceae bacterium
TTTCTAAAGTTTCTCTGTTATATCTTGTACCTTTGCATTCATCACATTGAATATAAACATCTGGTAAAAAGTGCATTTCATATGTAATAACACCATCACCCTCACAAGCCTCACATCTACCACCTTTGACATTAAATGAAAATCGTCCTGGTTTATAACCTCTAGTTTTAGATTCTGGTAAACTTGTAAACCAATCTCTTATTGGACCAAATGCACCGGTATATGTTGCAGGATTTGATCTTGGTGTTCTTCCTATGGGCGATTGATCTATATCAATAATTTTGTCTATCAGTTCAACACCTTTATAACCTTTAAAAGCTTTTGGAGCTTTTTTAGCTTTATTATTAAGAGTTAAATTCAAAGCATGAAAAAGAGTTTGTAAGATAAGTGTAGATTTTCCACTTCCTGATACACCAGTTACACAAGTGAAAGTTCCTGTTGGAATTTTAAGATTAACATTGTTTAAATTATTTCCTGATGCACCATTAATTTCAACAAACCTTCCATTTTTGGCTAATCGTCTTGTATTTGGAATATCTATTTTTTTTTTATTAGCAAGATATTGTCCAGTGATACTATTTTTATCTTTTTTAATCTCATCATAAGTACCTTGCGAGGATATTTGACCACCATTAGTACCTGCCTCTGGCCCTAAGTCTATAATATGATCTGCATTCTCCATAGTTTCAGTATCATGTTCCACAACTATTACGGTGTTACCTAAATCTCTTAATCTTTTAAGTGCATTAATAAGTTTAACATTATCTTTTTGATGTAAACCAATTGATGGCTCGTCTAAAACGTAAAGAACACCAGTCAATCCTGAACCTATTTGAGAAGCTAATCTTATTCTTTGAGCCTCACCACCAGATAACGTTCCAGACTCTCTAGATAAAGTTAAATAATCCAAACCCACATTTAACAAAAAATTTAATCTTTCATTTATTTCCTTTAATACATGTTCTGCAATTTTAAATTGCCTTTTGTCTATATGATTTACTAAATCTTTAAACCATTCTGCTGCATCAAATATTGATTTCTTTGTCACTTCACTAATATTAAGGTTGTTAATTTTTACACATAATGCCTCTTCTTTTAAACGATCTCCATTACATGCTTCACAGGCGGTATCAGATTGATATTCTGCTATAGCCTCTCTTTTCCATTCGCTATCAGACTCTAAAAATCTTCTTTCAAGGTTGTTAATGACACCTTCAAAGGTTTTTTTATAAGAATATTTTTCATAACCATCGTCATAATTAAACTTAATTTCATCTTCATCTGACCCATAAAGAACAATATCTTTTATTTTTTTTGGAAGTTTTTTCCATTTTTCATCTAAAGAAAAACCATAATGTTTAGCCAGTGATGATAGTGTTTGAGCATAATATAAGGTAGTCGATTTTGACCAAGGTTCAATTGCACCATCAGCAAGACTTTTTCTTTCATCTGGTACAACAAGATTTGGATCCACATTTAATTTCATACCAATACCTTCACACTCTTCACAGGCTCCATAAGGACTATTAAATGAGAATAATCGTGGTTCTATTTCTTCAATTGTAAATCCACTTTCAGGACAAGCAAATTTGGTAGAATAAATTAATTTTTCTACTTTCCTATGTTTTTGGGGCAATGTTTCATCTTCATATTCAACAAAAACTAATCCATTTGCAAGATTAACAGCTGTTTCAATACTTTCAGCCAATCTATTTCCTAGCTTTGAATTTAAAACAATTCTATCAACCAAAACCGAAATATCGTGTTTAAGCTTTTTGTCTAAATTTGGAGATTTTTCAATATCATATAAAACGTTGTCTATCTTGATTTTTCTAAAACCTCTTCGTTTATAACTTAAAATATCTTTTCTATATTCACCTTTACGACCTCTTACTACAGGGGCATATATGTAAATGGTTGATTTTTTTGGCAGTTTTTTAATTAAATCTACTATTTGAGTAATAGTCTGCGAAGTAATTGGTTTACCAGTAAATGGAGAATAGGGGATACCAGCTCTTGCATATAGTACTCTCATGTAATCGTAAATTTCTGTAACTGTTGCAACTGTAGACCTTGGGTTCTTTGAAGTATTTTTTTGTTCAATAGCAATTGCTGGACTTAATCCTTCGATTAGGTCAACATTTGGTTTTTTCATTTTATCCAAAAACTGTCTTGCATATGCAGATAAACTCTCAACGTATCTTCGTTGTCCTTCGGCATAAATAGTATCGAATGCTAAGGATGATTTTCCTGAACCAGAGAGACCTGTAATTAC